>JBFFMM010000237.1:0-4653 GCA_041554075.1 Draconibacterium sp.
AAAAGTCCGCTTATTCTCCCCCTCCAGGGGGAGATGGCAGCAGCGTAAGGCATGTGGATGGCTGTTGTCAAAGGGGGTAATTACATCAATTACCTTTCCCAACTCTACTGTTTTTGCCTTGATTTCCTTGATGTTATTTCAAATGCTGAACAAAAAAACAGCAGTGATTCATGACAATATGCATTGGCTTGCAAGGATTTTCCCGGCATAGTCCCGAGTACTCGAGATATTCCAGTTCCACATTGTGCCTGTATCTTTTCAAACCATCTTTTATTTGCACAATTTTAACTTTAAAAATATTATCATAAAATCTTACAAAAAAAATTAGTCCGATATTACAGCCCGCTGCACTTTTTGACACGCCCCAAAAAGTGGACAAAAATGGCGGCGCCGATTCAATTCTAAACACAAAAATTTCTTGCATCCCCAGCGAAATGATTGTTAAATTGAATCGGCGTTATAGAACCTCCCGTCGGTGGATCTGGAATCCGCCGGTGTTCTTTTCTCTTTTATGCTTGGAGCAAAAGGGAAGAGAGCCTATAAAAAACATTTATTCACATGATCCAATAAAGTCGCCGTGATCTAAATGCGCATTAAGTGCCTGTGCCGGAATTATTAGTGATTTTTGATCTTCAGTTCCAGGCTTATGACAAATTTTTATAAATCCTTTGTTAATTATTACATTGTCAAACTTTGTACCAAATGCCGAAAAATCCGGTTCCCAATTCCAGGAATCAATGTCCAATCGCAATTCTCCAAATACATGTTTTGCTTGCCATTCTCCCAGTTTAATCCATTCATCTTCAAAATAGTAGGTTTTAAAAGTATTCATGATCCTAACTATTCTAAGTTTACCATTCAGAGCATTTGAATAGGCCCTGTTGTATATTGTTGCAGGACCACCCCATGGTAATTCAAGTGTTAGAAAATGCCCCCTTCGAATGCTGATTTCAATCAGATCATCATCACTATCTATTACAATAAATTTCGTATTAGGTCCTTCAATAGTATGATAATCAGGGCACAAGAAATAGTCAATTTGGACATCAAAATCACCTGGAAAAATAAACTCTTTGGTTGTAAGTCCAGCGACCCGACACCCGACATTGGGATCGGGACCTTCTTCAATATCAATGTTTATTAATCCATTTTTCTCATAAATAAAAGCACCGTCAGTATAAGTAACATCCCAGAAATCCGAGAATTCGCCATCGTTAAAGTCGTCAATAATACCAGCAGCATTGCCAACTGCGCTTTTTTCCGAATTATATATTTCGGATAGTTCTTCGTTGTTTAAGGGTTCATTTTCCTGTTCACAAGCATAACAAACAATTAATGCTATCAGAAATAACAATTTGTAATAATCCATAATTTTCATGGTAATTAAATTTTAGTTGTAAAGTTTTCTAAATGAAATACCCATTGATAATTTTTGTCACTTCTTTAAAGTTGAGCACGTAATCAAATTGAATAAATTAACTTTTTTACAAAGAGAAATGCAATTCCGATGACTTCCCTAAATCATCCTGCATTGAACATAATAGCATAGTAAACAGGAAGTTACGAAGATATTATGACATTTCAGATAGTTTGATTGCTTATTTTCTAAGAAGTACTTGTAAAACCTGAGATTTCAAAAAAGTTAAAACAGCTATTAAATTTTTGCAAAATATTAATCATCCCGACGAACGTGCAAGGGTAATACGAGCGCCCACCTAAATGGGTTACTGAGCCTGACGAAGTTGTGCAATTTAATCCCTTGTTTCATCTGCTTCTTAAAAGTTGTTGCCCTCAAAATTCATGTACAGAAATCTCTCCCTTTTAGGAAATACACAATGCTTTTGTTGTTTCTGACTAATACCTTGTCCTGAATTGTTTTTGTGGACTGACCATATTTCATGATATTTTTTCGTGAAAACTTCTGCTAAGATGGACGATTTACAGATAAACACTCCGTTCGATCAATGGATTTGCTCCTCCCGAGTTCTCAGGAGAATTCCTCCTTGTGCCTGTATCTTTTCAAACCATCCTGTATCTGCACAATTTTAACTTTAAAAAATATTATCATGAAATCTTACAAAAAAAATTACATCGGAAAAGGAACTCAGGTTGAAAACATGGACATTGTGAAAGTAACCCTGAAAGTGGAAGAAATTCTGAAACACAAACACGAATTTGAAGGCAGCGAGTACATCACTCTCGAAGTAGCAAGAATGCAACAACCTGATAAATTTGGGCGCTCTCACACAGCTTATGTAACCACTACTGAGGAAATAGAGGAAGAGAAACCAAAGAAAAAAACTTCGAAAAAATAAAAAGAGTCCCCCGAGTCCTCGGGGGATTTTTTTTGGTCTTATTTCACTTCGCTTAATTGCCGGTTCCTACGGTACTTGCCCTTCCAGGTGCCGGAATCTCAAACTTTCGAATTTTACCCGACACCTTTTATCTTCTTGGCAAAAACCTTGGGATCCACAGTAACACTTTATTAAATTTTATGAGGGTGCATCTTATTGCCTTTATGTGTAATATGTTGTAAATTAGCTATAATGCTGATATTGGCATTGAATATATCTGTTCCGTTCAAAACTGAATAAAGGATAATCACATGAAAAAAACAAACGCACAAAAGTTTGCACAGGAAATCCTTGAACTTTCTGATGTTCATATTAATGGGGACAGGCCCTGGGATATCCAGATACATAATCCTGAGTTTTATGAAAGGGTTTTATCCGGAGGTTCCATTGCTTTAGGGGAAAGTTACATGGATGGATGGTGGGATTGTAAAGTTCCCGATCAATTTTTTGAAAAAATATTGGAAGCTCAGTTGTACAAGAAAGTAAAAACAAAACAAATGCTGTGGATTATTTTTAAGGCAAAAATCACAAATGCACAAAAAAGGTCGAAGGCTTTTGAAATTGGTAAACGACATTATGATTTAGGAAATAATCTTTTCTCTATTATGCTTGACAAAGGGAAAAACTATTCCTGTGGTTATTGGGAAAAAGCGAAGACACTCGATGAAGCACAGGAAGCCAAATTGGATCTGGTTTGCCGAAAAATGGGATTAAAGCCCGGCATGAAGGTTTTGGACATTGGGTGTGGCTGGGGTGGTTTTGCAAAATATGCAGCTGAAAATTATGGCGCAAACATACATGGCATAACGGTGTCAGGGGAGCAAATAAAATTTGCAAATGAATTCTGCAAAGGGCTTGATGTTAAAATTGAACTGATGGATTATCGGGAGTTGAAAGAAAAATATGATCGTATTGTTTCCATAGGCATGTTCGAACATGTGGGGTACAAAAACTACAGGACTTTTATGAAAGTTGTTCAACGGTGTTTAAAAGCAGATGGCCTCTTTTTATTGCATACGATAGGTGGAAACAATTCAGTAAATTTTATAGATCCATGGGCCAATAAGTACATTTTTCCGAATGGAATGCTACCAACGGCAAAACAGATCTCTTCGGCAGCTGAAGGATTGTTTTTACTCGAAGACTGGCATAGTTTTGGGCAATATTATGATAAAACTTTGATGGCCTGGCATGAAAATTTCTCAAAAAACTGGACAAAAATTAAGGACGAATATGATGAGAGGTTTTACCGTATGTGGAGCTATTATCTTCTTTCAGCTACCGCTGCATTCAGGGTAAGAAATAACCAGTTGTGGCAAATTGTGTTTTCGAAAAATGGGATAAAAGGAGGTTATCAATATATTAGGTAATCCTACATACCACTGCAGCACTTACCCTTCCGGGTGTCGTAACCTCAACCTTTCGGTTTTAACCCGGCACCTTAAAACTACAGGACAAAAGCCTCGATAACGCACTGCAAAAGTTTATCATTATCCTGCGAAAAAAGATAAGCATTTGCTTTTCCCTCTCCGGTGGATCTCCACTCCCCTTAAATCCCGGCAAAAATATTAATCGCTTTCCGGAACAGTCAAGAGTAAATGAACTCTCTTGACTGTTTTCGTTTGTGGTTCCGCTCTTGCCCTAATCCGCCAAGCTCAATGGTGGTGCGCCAAAATTTAACCGGCGTGCTAGAAGCCAAAATAAGACCGAAGAGCATCGGCAAAATTCAATGAGAAAAATTACAAACAACGACCCTCGTCCGCTAACCCTTCGATTTGCTACCCAATGCAATAAATGTGGTACCCGTTTAGGCCGGGGGGTAATTGCCTACTACTGGCCATCCGACCGAAAAGTACTTTGTCTTTCCTGTGGTGAAGACGATTTCACCCAGTTTCTTTCATCCGTGGCCGACGAGGAAGTTTATAATGGAACAGGTAATTCTTATTATTCTTAACGCCATGGAACGCATTATCAAACTTCAGCCAAACTACAGGCCACGAAACGATTTCAAAAGAACGTTTTCAGTGGTTCCGAAACTTACCCTTACCGGAAAATGGTTGCAGGAAGTCGGATTCGAACCTTCCAAACTGGTTCGGGTAGAATGCTTTAATAATCAGCTTATCATCACTTCCATCGAATAGAGTGGATGTAAATCTAAGCCGTTCGCCGATTGGCGGGCGGTTTTTTCAACAATATAAAAAGTCAGCTTATCGCCCCCAATAGGGGGAGATGCCCAGCGTAAGGCATGTACAAAGGCCGGGCAGAGGGGGTAAATTATACACCACAAATTTGCTTTTCC
>JBFFMM010000238.1:0-4598 GCA_041554075.1 Draconibacterium sp.
TAGGATCAATAAAAAGAGGCCGTTCGTATGCCAGGTGTGCCATCTTTGAAGCAAATTTTTGTAAATAAAACGATGTAAAACAAGCCTGAAGGGCTTGAACTATAATAGCCCCGGGTTGCAACCCGGGGTTGAATGTATTATGCAACAAAGGCGCATCCATATTAATAGATCAAGGCAGACCAGTACTATGCGCCTTGTCTGCGTAGTTTTTCTGAAATGTTGATCAGAATAAATTCTGCTAGCTGGGTTGTGTATAAAAGGATACTGCTCCACCGGATATTACGGGTGATCCAAATAGTTGGGAGTGCAGTTTCTTTTAGAGGATTTTCTTCCTGCAGAATTTCCAGGTTGTATAAAATTGGGCGGGATATTCTTACTGTCGTTCCAGAACAAATACTCCACACACATCTTCGCTGTCGTAAGTCGAGCCTACCAATTTATTCTCCGACACCAAATGAACTTCGAATGTATTGGGTAAATAATCAATTTTTTGGCCATTTTGCAGAGCTGTAACTTCGGTGCTTTCCAATACAACTTTTCCCTCTGAAATAGTACCCTGCACTTTTTCAACTACAACAATTTTGTATTCATTCTCCACTTTTTCGGTGAATGTAAAAATAGCACTTACTACATTTCCAACCTGAGAAATTACTACTTCTCCTTCCGAATTTCCAAATTCAAAATCTTCCTTGTACGACCAGATTCCTGAAATATTCATAACTCTAAATTTCCTCCTTCGCACTTTCAGGTTTTTCACCCTTTGCAAAACGCCTGATTTTGATATTCAGGTAAGCAAAAAGGATGGTCATAAACGGACTGATAATATTAAAGAAAGCATACGGCGCATACGCCCAGGTATCAACACCTAATACTCTCGATTGAGTAGCGCCACATGTATTCCATGGTATAAGCACGGAGGTAATGGTTCCGCTATCTTCCAGCGTTCGACTTAAAAGTTCCGGTTTGAGTCCTTTGTCTTCATATGATTTTCGAAACATTCGGCCCGGAACAACCAGGGCAATATATTGATCGGAAGCGGTAGTATTAAAAAAGATACAAGTAGCAACAGTTGAAGCCACCAGACTGCCGGTACTTTTTGCATATTTTATTATTGGCTGTGTAATTCGTTTAAGTAAACCTGCCGATTCCATAACACCTCCAAAAACCATTGCTGAAAGGATGAGCCAAACAGTGTCGAGCATTCCGCGCATTCCTGAAGTACTGAGTAGTTCGTTTACATTTTCGTCGGTCGTGGTTAAACTAATATCGCCAAACATAGCTTGCATCACAGAAAAATAGGAGGCAGTGGAATAGTTCTCAATATGACCTGCAACTTGCCTGATAATATCGGGCTGAAAAAGAACTGCAAATACACCGCCCAGCAATGTGCCTATCAAAAGTGATGGGAGTGGAGGTACCTTCAGAATAATAACAGTTAATAAAATCACGGGGACCAAAAATAACAAAGGACTTGTGTTAAACGTATTGTCGATTGCCGTTTTTACATTTTCTACGTCAACGGTGGCTGCCGAAAAATCGTAATTAAAGCCGATTACCAAAAAAATAATCAAAGTAATTGTCATGGATGGCACCGTGGTATATGTCATGTATTTTATGTGCGTAAACAAATCAGTTCCGGCCATGGCAGGAGCCAGATTTGTAGTGTCGCTTAAGGGACTCATTTTATCGCCAAAATAGGCGCCACTGATAATTGCACCTGCAACAACGGCTTCGTCAATTCCAATGGCCTTTCCAATGCCAAGTAGTGCAACTCCAATTGTGGCAATGGTCGACCACGAACTTCCGGTGGCTACACTTACAATCGCACTTACAACTACCGCCGTAAACAAAAATAACTTTGGGCTGATGATATCCAAACCATAATAAATCATAGCAGGTACAACACCACTAATGAGCCAGGTACCGGCGAGCGAACCGATCAATAATAATATTAAAATTGAGGGCATCGCAGAACCAATTGTAGCTACAATTTTTTTTCGAATACTTTCCCATCCAAAACCTAAACGAAAAGCGATTACTCCCGCAATTGCAGCTGCCAACATCAAAGCAATCTGGTTGGCACCCGATAAAGTGTCTTCAAAAAGTAAAACATTTAGTGTTAATAATCCGATTAAAAAAAGAATTGGCAGCAAGGCCATAAATAGTGAAGCTTCGCGTTTTTCCGTCATTTTTTTGCAAAAAGATTTATAAGTGCGACAAAATAATGTTTTTGACTCGGAATATTGTATAAACAATAAATCATTTCTTCAAAATTGTAAAAAATGGTAGAACTTTTAAAATAGATATTCTTTTTAGGGATAGGATAATTAATTGTTTATATTTTCGTTTGATTTATTTTAGTTTGGGTATGAAAGAATTTTACATCAAAATATTTATTGTTTTATTAGTTGTGTCTTGTTCGTTGAACGTAAATGCGCAGCGCGCTAATGGCTTGGCGGTTGAAGGCCGAATTGCGGTGGAGGAAGGTTCGGCAGAAGGTGCTATTGTACAAATGTATCAGGATGGACAACGCCTTGATAATTATGGAGTTGGCGGCGACGGGCGTTACAACGTGGAGCTGAACTGGAATCACAAATTTGAATTGATATTTCAGCGAGAAGGAAATTTCCAGCAAAAAATAGTGGTTGAAACAGCTGTTCCCAAAGCTGTTCTTGCCACCGATCCTAAATTTCCTCCTTTTCCGGTAGACATAAATCTTTTCACCGAAGTTCCGGGAATCGATAATTCTTTTTCAGAAAATACCGTACTTAAAATATTTTATAGTCCTAGTGTCGATAATTTTGTTTCGGAATTGTATTATAACGATGCACAAATCAAAAGGCTTATCGATCAGGCGATTTTGCAAGGCGAAGTGGTGGATAAAAATGCCGACTATATGTCGAAATTAACGCGCGCTGAGTTGGCCGAATTGCGAAAAGAGTACAACGAATTACTTGAACAGGCAGGAAAAGAATACAGCGACGAAAAATTTCTGGCAGCACTCGATGGATACAAAGCCGCAAGTAAAATATTATCTAACGAACAATTCCCCAAAGACCGAATTGCTGAAATAAATGATTTGCTGGGCCTGATAATGGCAGCTGAGGAGTTGGATAAAGCCAAACTCGAACGGTTTAATACTTTGGTTAAAGAAGGCGATTTGTTCTTTGTCCAAACGGCTTATACCGAAGCCAGAAAATCGTATAACAGGGCACTTTCTATAAAACCTTTTGATGAGTATGTAAACGAGCAACTGAAAAAAATTGCCGATTTGTTGCAAAAACAACTTCAGGACGAACACTACCTTGATTTGATAGCTCAGGGAGACAAGGCAATTAAAGAACGTTTATACAATGAGGCTTTGGGAGTGTTTAATAATGCCTTGGAAATTAAACCCAACGAGCAGTATCCAAAAAACAAAATTGCAGAGATTAATGGATTGTTGGCCGCACAACAAAAAGATCAGGAGAAACAGCAAAACTATACTGATGCAATGTTTGAAGGCGAAAAACAATTTACCAAACAATTTTACGATCGGGCTTTAACTTCATTTCAAAATGCATTAAGCTATCGGCCGGGTGATATAAAAGCAACGCGAAGGATTGAGGAAACTCAGAAAATTATGAAGGGTATTCTGGATCAAATGTCGTTTGATAAGTTTATTGCTGATGCTGATAGAGCTTATAAAAAGAAAGATTATCCCGAGGCCTTGACGAATTACGAAGAGGCTTTGGCCTTGTTCCCGAACGAAACACGAGCAAAGAAACGAGTAGACGAAATTAATGAGATACTATATACCGAAAGAAGTTTTGCAGAGTTTGTAACCCAGGCAGATAAACAGTTTGAGGCCAAGAGTTATTCCAATGCCAAATCCCTGTATGAAAAGGCTCTTGCCATCAACTCTTCCGATAAACATGTTCAGGATCAAATTGAAGCCATTAATTTGATTATAGCACAGCAGGGTGTTGATGAACAATATAAACAAGCCATTGCAGCTGCTGATGACCTATTGGCAAAAACAGATTATAGTAATGCAAAAGATAAATACAACGAGGCACTTGGGATCAAACCAAAAGAAAAATATCCAAAAGATAAAATTGATGAGATTGATGCTGTTTTGGTGGCCATCACAAAAACAAACAGAGACTATCAAGATGCGATTACAAAAGCAGATCGTTTATTTGAGCAAAAGAATTACACCAACGCCAAAACGACTTATGCTGATGCCGGTAAAATAAAACCAGAAGAAAACTATCCATCGGAGATGATTAGCAAAATCGATGGTTTAATAGCAGAAGAAGCACGTTTGCTGGCACAAAAAGAAGCAGATGAAAAAGCACGTTTAGAAGCCGCTGCAGCAGCCGAAGCCACACGTTTAGCCGCCATTCAGGCTGAAAAAGATAAAAACTACGCAGATGCAATTACTCGTGCAGATAACTTGTTTAACGAAAAGAATTACGAAAATTCACGTACAGAATACCGTACGGCTTTGGATGTAAAACCGGAAGAAACGTATCCGCAGCAACGGATTGATGAAATCGGAAATCTTCTGGCACAACTTTCTGCTTCACAAAAGGCATACGAAGATGCCGTTGCCA
>JBFFMM010000239.1:0-4570 GCA_041554075.1 Draconibacterium sp.
AAAGTCCTAATTTATCATCTATTTCCTGGTTTTTCAAGCCTTCGAACCGGTTCATTCGAAAAATTTCCTGACAGCGGGGGGGCAATTTTTGCAGGCTGTTTTCAATTCGTTCCATCAGTTCAGATTCGGCCAGCCAATTTTCAGGTGTGCTTTCGCTTGAATTTTGTGTAGATTTTAAATATTCAGTAGATTTTGCTTTAACTTTTTGATGCTTGATATAATCGAAACATCGATTTTTAACTGAACTAAAAAGGTAATTTTTTAAGGAACCCGTAATTTGAAGCCTCTTCCCCATCACCCAAATAGTTACAAACAGTTCCTGAACAATGTCTTCAACTGCTTCCTCATCTTTAATAATTGACTCGGCATAAGCACACAAACCCGAATAGTAATATTGAAAAACAAAATCGAATACGACTTTATTTTTCTCTCGAAGCCCTTGTTTCAGAAAAGTTTCGTCCAAAATTCAGTTAATTAGATAGTGCAAGCAAATGTAGAAAAATACCAATACATTATAAAATGGCACAGGCCATTAAAGAAAGTTCCAACAAAAAGCCCACGTAAAAAGCAATTACGTGGGCACAAAAAACAATGTTCAAGCATTGACAACTACAAGGTGATAGCTACACCATTGTAGAAATCAAGTATTTTCGTACGGAAAATGTATTCGTATTTCGCTTGCAATAAATCGGATTGAGCAACTGTTAAGTTGTTTTTACTTTGATTATATTCTACCGAATTGATCATTCCAACATTAAATTTCTCTTCGGTATAACGAAAAGCTTCTTTCATCGAGCTCACTGCCTTTTCGGTTGAGATATAACGATTTAAAGCTGCCAGGGCATTCGTATAAACCAGTTCTATGTCTTTACGCAATACATTTCGGGCTGACTGTAACCGGTATTCATAATCGGCAATTTGCAATTCAGAATTTGAGATATTGTTTTTAACCTGAAAACGGTTAAAAATTGGAATGCTCAATGTAAAGCCTAAACTGGAACGTCTGTTGTTCTTTAACTGACTACCAAAGTCAATTTTTTCACCATAAATGTCTTTATATTGATTGTTGTATTGGTTATAATAATTAGCTCCAAATGAAAGACTTGGATAACGATAACCTTTGGCAATTTCCAATTGTTTCAGGGCACTTTGTACACGAAGCTGTGCGGCCTTAATTTCAGGGCGAACATTAATGGCATTTTGAAATACATCAAAAGCATTCATCATGGTTAAGTTCGCCTGCATATCGGGTAATGTTGGTTTTTCCACCTTAAAACTTTCGGCAACTGGTAAATCCAAAAACTGATACAGGTTAAGGTAGGCCAACTGAATACTATTTTGGTTGTTAACCAGTTGCAGTTCTTCACGAGCCAGTTGAGCTTCAATTTCAAGCAAGGCACCTTTTGCTAAACTTCCGGCGTCAACCAGCTGTTTGGTGCGGTTTATTTGTTGCTTTGTAACTTCTATATTGGCTTCCGAAACAAGGATCACCTCTTCTGCAAAAAGGATTTGGAGATATTCAGCAGCAATAGCCAACATTATATCGTCTTTGGTTTTTTGCAATTCATTTATGGTTGCTTCCAAATCAAGTTGACGTTGTTTCACTGTATTTGTTAAGGTCATACCGTTAAACAAGGTCATGCTTGTATTTAAACCGCCCGAAAGACTTGCCGAGTTGATGTTATCGTAGGTATTATCGTAAGTTAGCGACCGCCCAAAGCTAAAATCGTTACCCAGCTGCGCATTCAAATTTGGTAGCTTGTCGTCTTTTGCTTGTTTTACCTGGTTTTCGCCATATTGCGTATTTAACCCCTGTTGTTTAATTTGAATATTATTTTCAATGGCATAATCAATGCACTTCTGCAAATCCCATACATTCTGAGCGTTTGAACTTGTTGCACTTACCAGTAATAATAGGCCAAATAAATAGGCTGAAAGATTCTTCATTTTGTATTGTTTTTTGTTGCGACTAATTTACATAAAGCATACTTAACTACCTAACTCTATCCTTTATTAGCTTCGCCTTCTTTTAATTTCTTCGGATCAATTTTTTCACCTTTAACTTTGTCGTCCAGTTTTAGTCCTTCAGTAATTTCAATGTTTATACCATCGGATAAACCGGTTTGCACAAATCGTTTCTCATAGTTTGGTTCTTCTGCATTCCCGGTATTTACCTCCACAAACGACGAATCGTTTTCAAATTTCAACAATCCTTCCGGAATAACCATTACACTGTCTTTTTTCTCTAAAACAATATTGGCATTTGCACTGTAACCTGCGCGAATAAACTGGCCTTCTTTTAGCTGGACATTGGCTTTTATTTCAAACTGAATGGCTCCGTTTTCTTCCACTCCCTTTGGAGAAATATATTCTAAAACAGCAGCAAATTTCTCTTTGTCAATGGCTCCAATTTCCAATTCAATGGGCATTCCTTCACGTATTTTACCTACTTCCGTTTCGTCTACATTGCCTTCAAAAACTATGTCTTTCATATCAGCTACCGATGCAATAGTAGTACCGGCATTAAAGGTGTTTGCCTGTATAACAGAATTTCCTTCTTCAACCGGAACATCCAAAACCATTCCGTTGATTGTAGAACGAACCAGAGTATTAGTAGCACTCTCTGCCTTTTTTGTTACACCATTTTTAATTAATTCTAAATTATTTTCTGCAGCAGTTAATTCTTCCTTTGCTGAATCGTAACCTACTTTTGCCGCTTTAAACTCCTCGTAAGAAATCACATTTTTATCAAATAATTTTTGCTGGCGATCGTAATCAATCTGTGCGTCTTCATAATTAATTTTAGCTCGGTTCACACGAGTTTCAGCTGAATTTAGAGTAACCATATCAGGAATAATTTTAATTCGGGCAACCACTTGTCCTTTAGTAATTTTATCACCTGCTTCAACATATAATTCGTCAATAATACCTGAAACCTGCGGAACTATTTCAATTTCGAAACGTGGTACTACCGAACCGGTAGCTACTGTTTTCATTACTACCTCGCTGTAAAACGGGTTTTTGTTTTCAAATACATCTTCCTTCTTTTTCGATTTGTTGTACAAGAAGAACAAGGTTCCTCCAAATGCACCAACTAAAATTACAATTCCTAAAATTCGTACTACTTTTTTCATGACTTTGCTTTTTATTGTTTTTGTTTTCTGTCTTGTCAATTTATCATTTATAACTAATCATAATCCTTTCATCATATTCCTTCATCGCGAAGTGCATCAATGGGTTTAATACTTACAGCTCGCCGGGCTGGAATCAATCCTGCAAATATTCCTGAGAATACCAGCACAGATAACGCTCCCACTGCCATTTGAAAACTCACTTCAGGATGTCGGAAGAATACGTCATCGGCACCGCCTGCATTCATTTCCAAAACCATATTTAGCAATTCCAGCAAGCCCACACCCAAGGCAAGCCCAATGTATCCGGCCATTACAGTTAAAAATACACTCTCGGCAACAATGTGAAGAATTACTTTTCCGGGTGTTGCTCCCAGTGCTCTTTGAATACCAATTTCCTGCGTGCGTTCTTTAATAATTACCAACATGATGTTGCTCACTCCAATCACTCCGGCGAGTAAAGTTCCAATACCTACAATCCAAGTTAACACCTGAATTCCGGTAAATAAGCCCATGTATTTTTTCCACTCCACTTCAATATTAAATGAACCAATTGCTTGCTGATCATCGGGAGCAATACTGTGTCTTTCTTTTAAAAGCTCTTTTAACCGATTTTCCACCTGACTTACAGGAATACCGGGTTGCGACGTAACCGAAAAGAAATGAACATCGTCGCCCATATTAAACGTTTTTTGCATGGTAGAGAAAGGCATTATTATGGTTTCATTTTTTCGTCCACCACCAATATTTACGCGGGTTTCGCCCTTTACCACACCAACTACCTGGAAGTAAACACCATTTATTTTCAGGTATTGTCCAATTGGGTCTTCATCTTTTTCAAACATTACTTCAACCACACGTTCGCCAATGTTTACGACTTTACGACTTTGTAATATATCTATCTGGTTAATCAAACGTCCTTGAAGCGGAGTCCAGGGGTCAATTTTGAAAAATTCAGGATAATCGCCATAAATACTAAAAGCACCTGTCTTTTTCCCTCTTATTGTGTTGTCTCCCGAATTACTTCGTGGCCCAAACAAACGTGGTGAAAGGTATTCAATATCGCGAATATTCGCTTTTATATATTCAATGTCGGTGTTCTTATAACTCCAACGTCTTCCCCGCTGAAACCCTTTGTAAGGTTTGCCTGTTCGTTCGGTCCAAAAGAAAGCAGAGTTCGATGCAAAAGCTTTAATACCATCCATTACACCATTTTCCAAAGCCCTGCCGGCACCCGACATAACAATCAGCATAAAAATTCCCCAAAATACACCAAAGGCGGTCATAAAACTCCGCATCCGGTTTTTCTTTAAGGCGCTTAATATTTCTTTCCAAAGATCTAAATCAAACATTTCAGTTCTGAGTTTAAAATTCAAAGTTTAAAGTACTCTATATATATTTCCCCACTTTTTGTTCCCCTCCTTTGGAGGGGTTAGGGG
>JBFFMM010000240.1:0-4561 GCA_041554075.1 Draconibacterium sp.
TATCGTTGGAGGTTAGCATAATTTCATTGCCACTCATGCCAATACGTTTTGCCAATTCCAATTCGGCAATCGAACTGCAGTCAATTCCAAAACCTTCTTCGCGAAGTACCTTCATCAGGTATGGATTTGGTGCCGATTTTATGGCGTAAAACTCTTTAAACCCTTCGTTCCACGAAAATGCTTTTTTAAAATAACGTGCATTTTCGCGAATTGCTTTTTCATCGTAAATATGAAAGGGAGTAGGGTGGTTTTCGATAATTTTCTCCAACTGTTCTTTTGTGAACGGTAATTGTTTAGCTGCCATATTGTATCGTATTATTAAAGAACTACAAAAATAGAAATTATGTGCAATATTGTAGAATTATTCTAAATAAAGGAAGTTGCAATTCAAAGAATTAACGACTGCTTTACAAATTTGTTTATTCGTTTAGGGGCACGCGAATTCCAATTTGCGTTTAAAGTGGCAACTCGGAATTCGCCACATCCGAAAGAGTAAACTACGTTTTTTCTTTTTCCTCCCTTTGGGGGAGGTTAGGAGGGGCTTCCGATATAGCTCATTGCTGCTTTTATTCCATCGGCGGCACTCGAAATAATTCCACCGGCATAACCACTTCCTTCACCAATCAGATATAAATTTTCAAAACCTTCAACCAATCCACTCTTCTCGCGAATAACCTGAATGGGCGATGAGGTTTTACTTTCAAAACCGAGTAGGTTTCCGGTTTCAAAACCGCGCATTTTACGGTTGAAATCGAGCAGTCCGGCTTGCATGGCCTGAGCAACGGGTTTGGGTAGTATTTCCCAAAGAGGAGCAGGAGTTAGTCCCAGTGGGTAACTACTTTCCAAATTTGTATTCTTCGATTTCTGAGAAAGAAAGTCGGCAATTGAACAAGCCGGTGCTGAATAATTATTTGAAAAGTTGTAAAACGCTTCTTCCAAATTTTTCAAATTATTTAAAGCATCAATTGGCGAAATGGTTTTGCCGGCCAGTTCGTCGGGATGAATTCCGGCCACACAGGCAGCATTGGCAAATTTGCCGTTGCGCTGGTAGTAACTCATGCCGTTTACAATGTTGGTATTTTCGTACGCCGCGGCAGGTACTACCATTCCTCCCGGACACATACAAAACGAAAAAACCTGGTGTTTGCCGTCGGCAGGTGAGGTTACCCGGTATTCTGCCGCTTTTACTCCCGGCAATTTTGTGCGGCCCCATTGAGCCTGGTTTATAATATCTTGTCGGTGTTCCATTCGGCTACCAATGGCAAAATTTTTGGTGCGAAAAGGAATGCCGTTTTTTATCAGCATTTTATAAGTTTCGAAAGCCGAATGACCAGATGCAATAAAGAGTGCATCCGCCTGCAAATTCCCTTTTGATGTACGAACCTCTTTTACTTTTGAGTTCAAAATTAGTACATCTTCCAAAAGTGTCTCAAACAGAATGGTTCCACCAATTTTTTCAAATTCAATGCGTAAATTTTTTACAATTTTCCTGAGATTGTCGGTGCCCAAATGAGGGTGCGCCATGTACATAATTTCTTCGGGGGCTCCGGCATCAACATAACTCGATAAAATAAAATGTTTTTCCTGTGAAATCCGTTTCGAACGCGAAGTTAGTTTTCCGTCGGAGAATGTACCTGCACCGCCTTCGCCAAAAGCGTAATTGTTTTTTGAATCGAAAACACCACCTCTTTCAAAGGTTGAAATAGCCTGGCTGCGTTTTTTTACTTCCGAGCCTCGTTCAATTAAAGTAACTTGGAAACCAGCCTTTTGAAGCACAAAAGCATTAAAAAAACCGGCCGGACCACTTCCCACAACAACCATCTTTTGAGTGCGTTTTTTGAATGGGATTTTCAATTCATCGTGTTCAATTGCTTCGCCATTTTTTATTTCAGGTGAACTCACAACCACTTTTACCAACCAAAATATATTCGTTTTCTTTCGTGCATCCAGACTTTTGTTTTCAATCTGAAAATCAAAATCTTTTATTCGAAGTTCTTTCGAAATCGTGTTCCGAAGTACCTCGTCGGAATAGTCGCTTGGTAATTTTAATGTAATTGTTTTGTATCCCATATGGTAAAAATCTTGGTTCAAAAGTACGGAATAGAAGTATCATTCGGAACAAGCCAGTTAAAATCACAATTCATTGTAACGAAATGAAATTTTAAGCGTCCCATAATCGTGAAAGGCAAGCGAGCCTTGAAACCATAAAAAACAAAATAAAGAAGCAAAACTATTTTTCACATGTTAAAAGCGGGTGTTTATCGAAAAAATAGGGAAGGTAAACCTGATTTTGTACAATTTTAACATGCCAACCTGATAAAACAGGTAAAAACAAAAAACAGAAAACAAAAGAAGCATTTGCTTCAGAAAACAAGTTCAAGCCATGATTAGTCTAAACAATGTTCACAAATCGTATGTAACGGGAAGCAATACCTTGCATGTGTTAAAAGGAATCGACCTTGAAATTCAGAAGGGCGAATTCGTTTCAATTATGGGATCATCCGGTTCCGGCAAATCAACCTTACTTAACATTTTAGGGATTTTAGATAATTACGACGAAGGATCGTATTATTTGAATGGTTCGTTGGTAAAAGACATGTCGGAAAAAAAGGCAGCCCAACTACGAAACGAATTGGTAGGTTTTGTATTTCAGTCGTTTAACCTTATTTCGTTTAAAAATGCCATGGAAAATGTGGCGCTTCCACTTTATTATCAAGGAGTACCTCGCAAAAAACGAAACAAAATTGCCTTGGAATACCTCGATAAAGTTGGGTTATTGGATTGGGCGACTCACTTGCCCAATGAATTGTCGGGCGGACAGAAACAGCGCGTTGCCATCGCACGATCATTGATTTCGCAACCAAAAATAATTTTTGCCGATGAACCCACCGGGGCGCTTGACACGACCACTTCGTATGAAGTAATGGATATGCTAAAGGAAATAAACAACGACGGCATTACTGTTATTCTGGTTACACACGAGCACGATATTGCCGCCATGACTCAAAAAATTGTTCGCCTGAAAGACGGTGGCATCGATGAGGTAATTATGAACGGTGATTTAAAACACTTTCAGCATCAATACGCCAAAGAGCTGGAAACAGCCTAAGAAAGTCGCAGTATTTAGTCTCAGTATTCTGTGTTCTTACTTTGAACTCTAAACTTTAAACATTTCAATCATGTTCGACATCGATAAATGGCAAGAGATTCTTGCGACCATCAAAAAAAATAAAATGAGGACCTTCCTCACCGGATTCAGCGTTGCCTGGGGAATTTTTATGCTGATGATTCTGTTGGGAGCCGGAAATGGATTGAGCAATGGCGTTTCTCAGAACTTTATGCGCGATGCCGTAAATGCCATGTGGTTGTGGAGTGGTAACACCAGTATTCCTTATCAGGGAATGAAGGAAAACAGACAAATTCGTTTTACAAATGCCGATTATGATATTCTTAAAGATTTAGAAGGGATTGAGAATGCTTCAGGTCGTTATTACATAAATGGTAATATATTTTCATACGGGAATGAATACGGCGAATATACAGCAGTTACTTGTCATCCCGATTTAAAAGAAGTAGAATCCATTGAAATAGTGGAAGGCCGATTTGTAAATCAGGTTGATATTAATAAAACCCGAAAATCAGTTGTATTAGGTAAAGATATTTACGATGCACTTTTTAAAGACAAAGATGCCATTGGCGAATACGTTAGAGTGAATAACATTCCATTTAAAGTGGTTGGAATTTGCAAAGAAGGCGGCGGTACACGACACCGTAACGCTTATATTCCGGTAACAACCGGGCAAAAGGTATTTAACGGATCAAATCGCTTACATAATTTTGCATTAACAATTAATGCTGAAACGCTGGAAGAAAGTCAGGCCATTGAAAAACGAGTGCGCGAAACTTTGGCACGTAAACATAAATTCGATGCAAGCGATGAATCTGCCATGGGATCGTACAATAAACTGGAAGACGTTATTCAAACCATGAAAATATTTCAGGCCATCGATATTTTTATATGGATTATTGGTATTGGAACTTTAATTGCCGGAGTAGTTGGCGTAAGTAATATTATGCTGATTGTAGTAAAAGAACGAACCAAAGAAATTGGGATCAGAAAAGCTATTGGTGCGAGCCCGGCTTCGGTTATTGGTTTAATTTTAATGGAATCGGTAATCATAACTACCATTGCCGGATATATAGGATTGGTGCTTGGAACCGGACTAATGGAAGGGCTTAATTTTATTGTTGAACAGCAATATGCAGCTTCGGCAGCAACCAATGGTGGAAACGGTGAAACCTTGTTTAGAAATCCTACGGTGGACTTAAATGTGGCGTTAATGGCTACCGGTTTGCTAATTTTTGCAGGTGCTGTTGCCGGTTATATTCCGGCTAAAAGAGCTGCCCGTATTAAACCCATTGTAGCCTTGCGCGACGAATAGAGAAGCCTCCCCTAACCCCTCCAAAGGAGGGGAACAAAAAGTGGGGAAATATATATAGAGTACTTTAAACTTTGAATTTTAAACTCAGAACTGAAATGTTTGATTTAGATCTTTGGAAA
>JBFFMM010000241.1:0-4534 GCA_041554075.1 Draconibacterium sp.
TGGGATACGATAAACTGGAAACAGAAATCAGAATTGCCCGTTACCGTAAAGTAACTCAAAAGAAAAAAACTTTTTACCAGTTGGTTTTCGATCAGACTCCTTTTTATGGCGAGTCGGGTGGACAAGTTGGCGATACTGGGTACATTGAATTTGAGGGAGTGAAAACCTCAATTTTCGATACCCAAAAAGAAAATAACCTCACTGTTCATTTAGTAGAAAAACTTCCTGAAAATGTAGGCGAATATTTTACCGCAGTTGTAAATACGAAACGCCGAAGTACGATTGCAAATAATCACACGGCAACTCACTTATTACATGCTGCTTTGCGCGAAGTGTTGGGCAGTCATGTGGAGCAAAAAGGTTCCTTGGTAAATGCCGATCATTTGCGTTTTGACTTTTCCCATTTTCAAAAATTATCGGATGAAGAGATTGCAAAAGTGGAACAAATTGTAAATGAAAACATTCGTTTGAATTCGACTTTGGAAGAAAATCGTGCGATGCCAATTGACAAGGCAAAAGAAAGTGGGGCGATGATGCTTTTTGGCGAAAAATATGGCGATGCGGTTCGTGTTATTAAATTTGGCGAGTCGGTGGAATTGTGCGGAGGAACACATGTAAATGCTACCGGGCAAATTGGGATGCTGAAAATTGTTTCGGAAAGTGCCATTGCTGCCGGCGTGCGACGTATTGAAGCCATTACTGCCGCTCGCGCCGAAAAATACATAAATGAACAGTTGAATATGCTGAACAGTATTAAAGAGACCGTAAAAGGCTCGAAAGATTTACTGGGCAGTGTAACTACTTTGTTAAAACAGAATTCAGAATTCTCAAAACAAATTGAGAACTTTCAGCGTGAAGGTTTAAAAATTGTGAAAGCTAATTTGAAAAGTAAAGTATTGATGGAGCGAGGCGTAAATATAATTGCCGATAAAATTGAGCTTGCCGATGCTGCTTTGGTAAAAGATTTAGCCTTTCAATTAAAAGGTGAAATTGATAATTTATTTCTGGTGCTTGGAGCCGATATTAATGGGAAACCAAATCTAACGGTAATGATCTCGGATAATATTGTTGCCGAAAAAGGATTAAATGCCGGGCAAATTGTTCGCGAAGCAGGACGCGAAATTAAAGGTGGTGGCGGTGGCCAACCATTTTATGCAACTGCCGGTGGCAAAGATGTTACAGGTTTACAAGCTGCCATCGAAAAAGCACTTTCGTTTTTACAATAAAGGGAGTCGGGCTTTCTAGTCCCGAATAAAATGTGGGAGACCAAACCTCCAACTCCAATAAAAATTTACTAAGACCTGTTCTGTATCGTTTTAAATATACAGAGCAGGTCTTTTTGTATGCATTCTTTTTTTGAATTGTTCTAAATAAGAACTATTTTCAGCCTCTTAAATTTTTACCAACTTCGGTCTTCGGTCTTCCGACTTCCGCTAATTTCGAATCAAATGAGAAAATTGTATTCCTTCATAACTTCCCTGCCGGTTATGGCATTTTTATTTTTAGCACTTGGTTTTTCAATGGCAATTGCAACTTTTATTGAAAGTAGCTACGGCACTTCTACTGCACGTGCTTTGGTTTATAACAGGCACTGGTTCGAAGCACTTTGGGCATTGTTTGCTTTAAATCTGATTAACAACCTTATTCGTTATAACTTTTTTACACGCAAACGATTTACTCTGGGTTTGTTTCATATTTCGTTTATAGTAATGATTTTAGGGGCGGCTGTAACCCGTTATTTTAGTTTCGAAGGAGTGATGCACATTCGCGAAAACGAGAGTGCAAATTTTATTCTTTCATCAGAAGATTATTTTTATGCAAGTTTCGAAGAGCAGGAAAAAGTAAAAGAAGTTCGTTTTTCGGAACTGACACCTAAACAATTTTCAACGAAATTTGATGTAAACGGGAAAGCAGTAAAAATAAAGGTTGTTGGTTTTATTCAGGATGCCGAACGAAAAGCCATTGCTTCCGACTCGGGAGAGCCAGTTATCGATTTTGTTTTCTCAGCTCCCGGAGGACAAGGAATGCAATCGTATTCTTTAAGGAAAGGCGATGTGTTGGATTACCCCGGTTTTACTGCCGGATTTAATGTGAACGACGAAAGAGTACTTAACTTTTTTATGCAAAACGGCGCTTTATTTATGACCTCGTTTGCGCAATTGGAAGAAACAACAATGGCCAGCCAGGAAACTCAGGCTTTTTCGCCCGGAGACACTATTCCTGTAAAACCGATGTTTTTATATGGATTTGGAGAATTCCGTTTTTTGATACGGAGTTTTATGCCCAAAGCAAGTTTTACTGCAGTTAAAAGTCAGGCAGAAACGCGTGAAGATGCAGTTTTGGTTCAAATATCAGATGGTATCCGCCAACAAACGGTTCCGGTTTTTGGACATTCGGGAATGGCTCCCGACACCGTTCGTGTTCCCTTGGGAAACGGCATGTTAAAATTAGCTTATGGAGCTTTGCCTCTAAGAGTTCCTTTCAGTATCTATTTAAAAGATTTTCAGTTGGAACGTTACCCCGGTTCGCAGTCGCCTTCGTCGTTTGCCAGCGAGGTTACTTTAAAAGATGAAGGAAAAGGAATAAATCAAGATCTACGTATTTTTATGAATAATACCTTAAATCATCGCGGATATAAGTTTTTTCAATCGTCGTACGATTTGGATGAGCAAGGAACGATTTTGTCGGTAAACCACGATTTTTGGGGGACCTGGATTTCGTACCTTGGATATGCATTAATGATAATTGGTTTTATTACTTCGCTCATTAATAAAGATTCGCATTTTCAAAATTTGGTGAGGAGATTAAAAGAAAACGCTGTAAAAACGGTACTGCTTATTTTCTTGTTGAGCGGTCTGGCATTTTCGAGCTCAGCACAGACAGGTTTAGGAGCAGGAATTCCTGCTATCCATGAGGAAGTGGTAAGTGAATTTAGCGAATTATGGGTGCAAGGTGTTGATGGACGGATTGAGCCGGTTTCAACTTTAAATAGCGAAATTGTGCGTAAAGTGAGTAAAAAAGCCTCGCTTTACGGTAAATCGGCCGATGAGGTAGTTTTAAGTATGATGGCTTATCCCGAGATATGGCGCTCGATGCCAATTGTAAAAGTTTCGAATAAAACATTGGCAGCCACCTTGGGGGCACAAAACAAATACATTACAATTGAATCCTTATTCGACGAGCAGGGGAACTACAAAATCTCAGAGGCAGTTCGTGCTGCTTATGCTAAAGCACCTGCTTTCCGTAATCGGGTTGAAAAAGAATACATTTATGTCGATGAGCGTGTAAATATTTGTTTTATGGTATTTCAAGGCTCGCTGTTCCATCTATTTCCAAGGGCACAAAAAGAAGATGCCTGGTATACACCGGGTGGTCAGGCAGTGGAATATACCAATGGCGACTCGATTTTTATAAAAAGTGGCTTTCAGCTATTAATGCAGTCTATTACCGAAAATAATTCTGCCGATGCGGTTCAGGTTTTAAAGGCTGTCGAAAATTTTCAAATAAAATACGGCGCTATGTTATTGCCGTCCGATTCAAAAAAGAAGGCCGAAATATTATTTAATAATGTTAATCCGTTTAAACGCATTTTTCCATTTTATTTGCTTTTTGGATTTTTACTGCTGTTTGTACTTTTTGTAAATATTTTCCGACAGAAACAACTGCCACGCATTCTGCGCTACTCTTTTTTAAGTTTTATCGTTTTAATGTTTTTGGTGCACACCATCGGACTGATTTTACGTTGGTACATTTCAGGCCATGCTCCCTGGAGTAACGGTTACGAATCGGTGGTATATGTGGCTTGGGCTGCAATGTTGGCGGGTATAATCTTCGGACGCAAATATCCATTGGTTATAGGCACTGCCGCTTTCCTTTCGGGTATAGCTTTGTTTGTGGCCCATCTTAGTTGGATGAGTCCCGAAGTGACCAACCTGGTTCCTGTTTTAAAATCGTATTGGTTAACCATTCATGTGGCAGTAATAACGGCGAGTTATGGTTTTATTGGTTTAAGTATGTTTCTGGGAATTTTGGTGATGATTTTAATTGTAATGCGAAACCAAACCAATCAGGAAAAAGTGACCGGTTTTATCGATCAGCTTACAACCATTAACGAGATGTCGGCAACCGTTGGTTTGTATTTCTTAACCATTGGTACATTTTTGGGTGGAATTTGGGCCAACGAAAGTTGGGGGCGCTACTGGGGCTGGGATCCAAAAGAAACCTGGTCGCTCATTACTATCGTAATTTATTCGTTTGTAGTTCACATGCGCTTAATCCCTTCGTTAAAAGGAATCTATAATTATAATGTTGCCTCAATAATTAGTTTTGCATCGGTGCTAATGACCTATTTTGGAGTGAATTATTACCTCAGTGGTTTACACTCTTACGGGAAAGGTGTTGCCGATGGTGTTGATCCTGCCGTTCCTGCATCTATGTTGGTGTTGGCCGGATTAATAATTTGGGCTTACGTAAAAGACGATAAATATCAGTTGCAACAAGCCGAAAATGATGCAGAAAATTAGTTGCTAATGAA
>JBFFMM010000242.1:0-4487 GCA_041554075.1 Draconibacterium sp.
ATTTTCAGAATATTGCTAATCATCACATTTACAATTGAAAGCTAAATGCTAACTTTGTTTCGATTTAAAGATAGCTATTACATAATATTTTAAAAAGATTTATCAAATGAAAGTTGCAGTTGTTGGGGCAAGTGGGGCAGTAGGACAAGAATTCTTGCAATTACTTGCCGAACGAAATCTTCCGATAGATGAGTTGGTTTTGTTTGGCTCAGCCAGAAGTGCCGGTAATGTTTACGATTTTAAAGGGGAAAAGCTTGTTGTAAAAGAATTAAAACATGGCAATGATTTTAAAGATATTGATATTGCCCTAACATCAGCAGGAGCAAGTATTTCAAAAGAATTTGCAGATACCATAACAAAACATGGAGCAATTATGATTGATAACTCCAGCGCTTTTCGTTACGACGACGATGTACCGTTGGTAGTTCCCGAAGTAAATCCCGAAGATTCGAAAAACAGACCACGTAATATTATTGCAAATCCCAATTGTTCAACTATACAGATGGTTGTGGCTTTAAAACCCATCAACGATCTTTCGAAGATCAAACGAATTAGGGTTGCAACTTATCAGGCAGCCAGTGGAGCCGGAGCACAGGGAATTGCAGAATTGGAACAGCAGGTTCAGGAAGTTGCAAATGGTAAAGATGTAACGATTAGTAAATTTCCATATCAATTGGCGATGAATATTATTCCCCACATTGATGTTTTCCTCGAAAACGATTACACAAAAGAGGAGATGAAAATGAATTGGGAAACCAAAAAAATTATGCATACCGATGCGGAAGTAAGTGCTACCTGTGTTCGTATCCCTGTGGCCCGGGCACATTCTGAAGCGATTTGGGTTGAAACTGAAAAACCACTTTCAGTTGAAGAGGTGAAAACTGCTTTTGAAAATTTTGAAGGTTTAACCGTTATTGATAATCCGGCAGAAAAACAATATCCGATGCCTTTGTTTGTTTCGGGGAAAGATGATGTTTATATTGGAAGAATTCGTAAAGATGTTACCGACCCAAATGGTTTGACTTTTTGGTGTGTTGGCGACCAGATTAAAAAAGGAGCAGCGCTGAATGCCGTTCAAATTGCTGAGTGGTTAATTGCCAATGGAGAAGTGTAGAAATTAAAATAAGCTGAATATTAAAGCCCGGTTTTCCGGGCTTTTTACATAGAGAAAATATTTGTTTTGCGTTTTTAATAATGATTGAAGGACAATAGAGGTTTCTTTATTCACCTCATTCGGAGGGATTTGGTGAGGCTTTTACAACATCGGATTCCCGTATGTGATGTTGCTGTTTCGTTCGAAATCGTATAAAGTAAAGATTCTTAAATTATAATATGCAACCCAATACGATCGAATGGCATAAATATAATCCCGTTTGGCTCTGTCTCTTTCTTGTAAAGCAATATTCATATCTGTAATGCTGAGCTCCCCGTTTTGAAATTTGCGCAAAGCAATAAGGTATCCGTTTCCGGCAACTTTATCTGCTTCGGTTGCAGTTTTTAATTGGTCTTTTAGTAAGCTAAATTGTTCTACCTGTACTACAATTTCACGGTCAAATTCTTCAATGTCTTTGTTTACATCAAAAATGGTAAGCTCCCGCTCGGTTTCAGCAAGTTTTACTGAGGATGCAGATTTTCCCCAGTCGAGTATTGGAACGCTTAATGAGATTCGCAGTGTACGGTCTTTTTGTGGATTCTCATATATTCCGGGAAAATCGTCAGCGCTGTTCGAAAGTCCAAAACTTCCGCGTAAAGTAGCACTGATACCGGTTCTGCTTTTTGCCTGGGCTAATTCCCGATCGGCATTGATCAACCGGCGCCGGTAATAGCTGGTTTCCTTGCGGTTTTCTTTTGCTTTTGCCAATGCCTCCTTTGGGTCGATATCAAATAGTTTCATATCGAGTGGAATAATTAATTCCAATTCGCGGTCTTCTTTTAATCCAATATAGGTGCGTAATTCAAAATCGGCATTTTTTAATTCCATCCGTGCCTGATTTAGCGATTTTTGAGCATTCAAAACAGAAAGCTCAATACGTGAATAATCATTTTCCGAAATTTGCCCCAACTCCTTTTTTGTTTGCGAGATTTTTAAATTGTCTAAACTATTTTTAAGATTGTTTTCGGCTAAAACATAGTTGGTTTGCACAGAAAGGAAAGTGAAATAGCGATAAGTTGCATAAAGCGAAATCTCTTCAATATCTTCAACAAATCGTTTTTGGGCTTCATCGTACACCATTGGTTCGGTCTTTTTGTACCATTTCATCCAGTTGTATCCAAAAAGTGGCTGGCTAAAACCAACTTCAAAAGGTGCGCCCGAAAAACTGGTTTCGTTAAGGTTTAGGTTTCTTATACCGTAAGCAGATGTACTGGCATAGATATAAGTTCCAAAAATTGGTATACTCTGATTCAAGGATAAGTTAGCCGAAGCAGCAAGATTAGAAACTTGTTTAAACTCAATACTTCCGTCAGGCTGGGTAATGGGTTCGGTTGTGTGTCTGTAATCCGGAAGGCTGCTGTTGAGCACCAGTTGTGGTCTGAATTGTGTTTTGTAATTACGATATCGCCAATAGTAATTTACATTTGTATTTTGTACATATTTAATCGCAGACGACTGTGTGATGGCTAAATCAATAACATCTTCGAGGCTTAACACATATTTAATCGTGTCCGTTTGTGCTGAAAGTGTATTTGCTCCCAAAATTAAGCCAAACACAAAAAAAGCAAATCGTTTCATAAAATTTCTAATTATAATATCTGTTTTTAACAATCGATAAAGCATGTCCTATTGGACAATAACTTTATCACCTTCATCCAATCCCGATAGAATTTCACAATATTCGTCACCAATAATTCCAAGGATAATTTCCTTTTTAACTGTTTTATCTTCTTCGAGAACAAAAACTCTGTGAGTTTTTCCAGTTTCAAAATCGGGCAATTTTTTAATTCTCAGAGCATTTTCTTTTTGATTATTGAAAATTTGAATCTGAACATTTTGATTGGCAATCAGTTTAGGATGGCTACTTTCCGCAAGATGTACATTAAATTGTACTTTGTTGTTTTCAACAATTGGGGTTATGTTTCCAACCAATCCTTCCAGCTTTTCATCATCGATAGTTACATTTACCAGCGCGCCTGTTTTTATATGACTGGCTAATTGTTCATCAACAGAACCTGTAAGTTTAAAAGAGCTTAAATCCGACATACGAACCAGGGTTTTATCTGCACCCACTTTTTCACCAACGCTACCCGAAATGTTTAGTATTATTCCTGAAGAAGGGGCCCTGACACTCATTTTTGCGAATAACTCCTGTTTTTCCTTCAATAATTTTTCGTCCATTTGTATTTGCAGTAACAATCCTTTGTCTTCGGCTTTAAGTTGTTTTAACCTGATCGAATTTTTACTTATCAGCATTGCCAAATCTTTTTCTGCAAGTGTAATTCCCTGTTTGGTTTCTTCAACACGTGCCGGCGAAATACCGCCAACTTCAAGCAGTTGTTCCTGGTCAGATAATTGTGCCTTCAGCGAAATCACTTTTAATCTTTTTACTTCTTCGTTGTAATCTAAATCGAGCTTTGTGCTTTGGGCATTTAGACGATTTTTTTCAAGATTGTTTCGTTTTACTTCCAACTGGTCTTTCAATTTTTCAATATCGGCTAAAACCGATTCAGTTTGCAATTGTAAAATTATATCCCCTGTTTGAACATGGCTGCCCGGTTCAATTAGGATACTTTGAATAATACTGGCTGCGGGACTTAGAAGTATTACTTCGTTTTCCGATTCAATAATTCCGGTGGCTTGTGTGGTTGAAACTACATCACCTCTGTCTACAGTAACAGTAACAGTTTCGCCCGACTTTAAGACTCCCGGAACTATAATTCCTGAGAAGTAAAGTGTTACGCCAATTGCAACTACTGCAATTACAACGACAAGTACTAAAGATATATTCTTTTTGGTTCCCATAGGAAGTAGTTGGTTTATATAATAATACAGTGTGGATAGTTTGTAACTATCCACTTTAATGGGGCAAAGGTAATAAAAGTGAAGTAATTATATGATGATTTTTTGCCTGAAACTTACCGAATTTTATCGGCAAATAATTTTTTGATTTTTGAAAGATATTCAACATCCATTTGGTCAGAGCGAACTCTTACTACTTCGTAAAGTTTCCCTTCATTATAAAAGGATGCACTTGCGGCATCAAACTCATGTCCATCCCAATTGTATTTTACATCCATCGATACCTTAATAAATGCTGCATGATGCAAGTATTTTGGAATTTCAACATACGCAAATGTGTCATCTTCGGCATTAACATAAATTCCTTCTCCAATCATTTCAAGATTTAAGAATTTCACAATTTTCACGCTGGCCTCAAGTTTGCCTTTTAACTTTTTATTCATTAAAAAAAGAATACCCTGTTTTTCGTATGCTTCCTGTATTTTTACAACCATGTCCAATTCCGGAAGGTGACGCAAACGAATAACATTCA
>JBFFMM010000243.1:0-4478 GCA_041554075.1 Draconibacterium sp.
CACCTCCGTTGCTGGCGATGATGTCCTTGAATTTGTTTACCGCTTCCTTTACCTGTGGCTCAGATAAAACGGGAGTACAAATGAAAACGGTTTCGTACTGATTCAACATAATCGTCTAATTTTTAATTTATTAAATATTAAAATCCAAAATTTTGGACGCGCAAAAATAGAAATAAAATGTTATTTATCAAACACTTTGAAGCTTTTTGTTGTGTGACGGGGTTTTGTTAACGTTGAGGGAGAGGAGATTGATGGCAGATTGAATAAAAGATCGATACAAGATGGATAAAAATTTGAAAGAAAAAAGAGATTGATAAAAGAATGTTTGAATGTCCAAATCAATCTTTATCAATCTCTGTCAATCTCCTTCAATCTCTTTTAAAGAGGAATATTTACGTGCTTTTTAGGTGGATTCGACTTG
The DNA here is from genome assembly GCA_041554075.1 of Draconibacterium sp. GTDB lineage: Bacteria > Bacteroidota > Bacteroidia > Bacteroidales > Prolixibacteraceae > Draconibacterium. The sequence continues at coordinate 422 of JBFFMM010000243.1, forward strand.
CGTTTGATTGAAGTCATATCCAAAGCATCAATAATTTTTTTACGTGTATCGCGTGGATTAATAATTTCGTCGATATAACCCAATGATGCAGCTTTGTAAGGATTTGCAAACTTTTCGCGGTAATCCAGAACTGCTTTTGCTCTATCTTCAACACTTAATCCATTTCTATAAATGATGTTAATGGCTCCTTCGGGCCCCATTACTGCAATTTCAGAGGTTGGATAAGCCAAATTTACATCGGCACCAATGTGCTTGCTCGACATTACATCGTAAGCTCCACCATAAGCTTTACGTGTAATAACAGTAATTTTTGGCACAGTAGCTTCGGCAAATGCATACAATAATTTTGCACCGTGCTTTATAATACCACCAAATTCCTGTCCGGTGCCCGGTAAAAACCCCGGAACATCAACAAAAGTAATCAGTGGCAAATTAAAGGCATCGCAAAAACGTACAAAACGTGCTGCTTTTACTGATGAGTTGATATCTAAAACACCGGCTAAATGTGCAGGCTGATTGGCAACAATCCCTACAGGTTTGCCCGCAAATCGTGCAAATCCTACAATAATATTTTGTGCATATTGTTGTTGTACTTCCAAAAAGTGTTTGTTGTCAATCACATTCTGAATGATATCATGCATGTCGTAGGGTTTGTTCGGATCAGCCGGAACCACTTCCTGTAAACTTTCTTCTATCCGGTCGGAAGGATCGATAGTTGCTTTAACAGGAGGATCTTCCAGGTTGTTTGATGGCAAAAAACTTAAAAGTTCGCGCACCATCATTAATGTCTGGTCTTCGTCGTTGCCGTTAAAGTGTGCTACACCGCTTTTGGTATTGTGTGTATTTGCACCACCAAGCTCTTCTTTGGTTACGTCTTCGTGAGTAACTGTTTTAATTACTTCGGGACCAGTAACAAACATGTGACTTTTTTCATTCACCATAAAAATGAAATCGGTAAGGGCAGGAGAGTATACAGCGCCTCCGGCACATGGCCCAAGTATCGCCGAAATTTGCGGAATTACCCCCGACGAAATCACGTTGTTGTAAAAAATGTCGGCATAACCGGCCAAACTTTCTACTCCTTCCTGAATTCGTGCACCTCCAGAGTCGTTTAAGCCAATAACAGGGGCTCCCATTTTTAGTGCAAGTTCCTGTATTTTTACAATTTTATCGGCATTGGCACGACTTAGTGAACCACCAAATACAGTAAAGTCTTGTGCAAAAACATAAACCAATCGTCCGTTTACTTTTCCGTAACCCGAAATAAGTCCATCGCCTAAAACTTTTTGGGATTCCATTCCGAAATCGTAATTCCGGTGGGTCATTAATTTATCAATTTCGTTAAATGTACCCGGATCGAGAAGTTGGTTTATTCTTTCACGTGCTGTTTTTTTTCCAGCGGCATGCTGTTTTTCAATTCTGGCTTTTCCTCCACCTTCTTCTGCTTTGGTATTAAATTCTTCCAGTTGGCGGTATTTATCATTTAAATTCATATGGTATTTGCTTTAGTCGAGTTCAATTAATACTTGATTACTGTCAATGGTATCTTCGTCTTTCACGTGTACTTTTTTTACCACACCGTCTTTGGGGGCTTTGTATTCACTTTCCATTTTCATGGCCGAAATGATAACCACTGTATCTCCTTCTTTTACCACGTCGCCTTCGTTAACCAAAACCTTAACTACCTTGCCAGGCATTGGCGACATAACTTTGTTTTCTCCTGAACCAACACCGTTCGCATTCCTGTTTTTTAAATAACGAGCTTCGGCGTCGATTACTTCAATATCGAAGGTGTCGTAGAGAGTATAAGCTGTATATTTTTTAGGGGTAGGCTCCGGAACCAATTCAATATTATACGAATGGCCGCTTTCCAAAATAGAAAAAGTACCATCAACGGTGTGCATTAAATCTACTTCGTAAATTTTACCATCCACATCTACTTCCAATAAATTCCCTTCTTGTTTTAAAAGATTGACCCAAGCCACTCTTTCACCAATTTTTATTTCAATTGCCATGATTTACGTTTAAAAATGATTTACATAAGGAATTTTTTTCCAGCGACTTTGTGCCGGAACAAATTCTTTGGTGTTCGCTTCGGTGCTTCCAATTTTATCTAAATAATCAATCAGTGTGGCAATTATTACCATATCAACAGGGTCTTTCTTAGGAGCTGCAGATAATAACTGCTCCAAATTCTTTTCTATAAAATGTGTATCGTAATTGCCTGATATAAAGTTTTCGTTGTTCATTACCCGTTCCAACATCTTTATCGACGTTTTTACACCGGTAATTTTATATTCATATAATGCACGTCGCATGCGGGCAATGGCCTCGTCTCTTGTATTGGCCCAAACAATAAGTTTCGATATCATGGGGTCATAGTAAATCGGAATCTCGTAGCCTTCGTAAACATAACCGTCGGTGCGTACTCCAAGTCCAAGCGGCGAAGATATTTTATAGACTTTACCGGCACTTGGCATAAAATTATTATCCGGGTCTTCTGCATAAATCCGGCATTCTATGGCATGTCCTTTTTGTCTTAAGTCCTCTTGTTTAAAAGGTAATTCACGACCTTCTGCAATATGAATCTGTTGTTTTACCAAATCAATACCCGTTACACGTTCGGTAATTGGATGTTCTACCTGCAAGCGTGTGTTCATTTCCAGAAAGTAGTAATTCAAGTCGTTATCAACCAAAAACTCAATGGTACCTGCTCCATAATAATTGACAGCTTTTGCTGCCTCAACTGCCGCTTTTCCCATTTTTTCACGCAAATCAGATGTCATTAATGGCGAAGGAGTTTCCTCAATCATTTTCTGATGGCGACGTTGAACAGAACATTCGCGTTCAAACAGGTGAACTGTATTCCCGTGTTTGTCGGCCAATATTTGAAATTCAATGTGATGCGGAGAAGTAATATATTTTTCAATATATACAGCATCGTTACCAAAAGCTGATTTTGCTTCCGAACGTGCTGCCCGAACTGCAGAAACTACTTCGGAATGGTTTTTTACCAGTCGCATTCCTTTTCCGCCTCCACCGGCTGAAGCTTTAATCATTACCGGGAGTCCGATCTCTTCAATAACAGCCAATACTTCTTCTTCCGTTTCAATTTCACCATCGGTTCCCGGAACTACCGGAATACCTGCCAGTGTCATTGCTTCGCGGGCCTGTATTTTGTCGCCCATGCTGACAATAACTTCAGGCGATGGGCCAATAAAAATAATTCCTTCTTTTTCACATCTGTCAGCAAATTCAGCATTTTCTGAAAGAAAGCCATATCCAGGGTGAATGGCGTCAGCATTGCTCTTTTTTGCTACTTCAAGAATTTTGTCGATGTTCAGATAACTTTCTGCTGAAGGCGCTTTACCTATATAATAGGCTTCGTGAGCATATCTTACATGAAGCGATGTACGGTCAGCTTCCGAATAAACGGCTACTGTTTCGATATCAAGCTCCCGGCAAGTTCGCATTACACGAATCGCAATCTCACCGCGGTTTGCGACTAGAATCTTTTTGATTTTCTTCATACAATTTTCAATTCAATAAACGTTTAAGCTGTCTTAAAATCTGTTATTAATAACTCGGTTTTCGGAAAATTGTTTAATGTAGAAAAGGTTGCGGGTTGAAATTACCCGAAGCGAGCGAAAAGACAAATGAAAAAATGTTAATAAATGTGAATTGTTTTTTGAAAGTCATATTTGCTTCATATTTAGTTGAATAAAGAAAGTATATGTTCTAAAAATGTAATTTATCTGTTGAAATGATTTTTTTGTTAAACAAAAAGATTCTACTTTAGTGGTCTGTTTTTTTTAACCAATCATGCAAAAAAAGTTTATTTTGACCCTCGTTTGTGGGTTTTGTCTGTTTAATTTACATGCTCAGAATCTTGACTATACTCTGTCTGATGATTCTTTGGTAAATCATTATGCGAGTATTAAAAGAGCATATTACGCAACACGCACAGAACTCCTTCCTAAAATTGATGGAAAACTCGATGATGAATGTTGGCAAACAGTTGGCACCTGGGATGGTGATTTTATACAACAGCAGCCCC
>JBFFMM010000244.1:0-4471 GCA_041554075.1 Draconibacterium sp.
CGGTGAATCAGCGGCACGTACAAGCTGGGTATTGGATGAAATGGTGAAAGAATATTATAAGAAATAGTCACAGTTTTTAGAAAAATATGGCTTAACTAATTTGGAATGGTCAAACCAATGACCGATGACAAATGCAACAAAAAAATGAAGATAATAATAGATAATAAAATACCATACATTAAAGGAGTATTGGAACCTTTTGCAGAGGTGGTTTACCTTCCTGGAAGTGAAACCACCAAAGAAATAGTAAGAGATGCTGATGCGCTGATAACACGTACACGAACCATCTGCAACAGTAGCTTACTGGCAGGATCCAAGGTGAAATTTATTGCCACAGCAACCATTGGTTTTGATCACATTGATACGGATTATTGCAAACAAGCAGGAATTAAATGGACAAATGCTCCGGGTTGTAATGCTGAGAGCGTAAATCAATATATTGCTTCTGCCCTCTTTTCCTGGTCGATGCGGAAACGTAAGGATTTAGCCGGCTTAACAATTGGAATAGTTGGCGTTGGAAATGTTGGTTCGAGAGTGGCAAAAACCTGTGAAATACTCGGCATGAAAGTTCTTTTGAACGATCCACCAAGAGAACGTGTTGAAGGATCTGAAAAATTTGTTTCCTTGCAAACCATTCAGCAAGAAGCTGACATTATCACTTTTCATGTTCCTTTAAATATGACAGGCCTTGATTCCACTTTTCATATGGCAAATGAAGATTTCTTATTCAATTTAAAAAAGAAACCTTTACTTATAAATTCATGTCGTGGCGAGGTAACAGATACGGAAGCGATTTACAATGCAGTTGAGGCAAATGATATTGATGGCTTTATTGCTGACTGTTGGGAAGATGAGCCGGAAATTAATTTGGATTTATTAAATCATACAGAATATGGAACGCCTCATATTGCGGGATATTCAAAAGATGGAAAAGCCAACGGAACGAAAATGAGTGTTCAGGCATTAAGCAAGTATTTTAAATTGGGAATTGATGACTGGAAACCCTCCGGTGTTGAACTCCCTGAGAATACGACAATTGAAATCGATGGTGACCAACGACGCGAATACTCCATTCTTGCAGAAGCGGTTCTTTCTACTTACGACATTGAAAATGATGATGAAGCATTAAAAGACTCACCTCATTTATTTGAAAAGTTACGAGGCGATTATCCGGTGCGTAGGGAATTTAACACTTACACCATTAAGGCAAAAAATATTGAAAAAGGAACTTCAGATAAATTAGATAAATTAGGATTTAAAATACAAGCACAATAAATTCATGTAGATCAATCGATTCTTATGAATTCTAAAGTGACGATGTGATTCAAAACAAATTATAATTAAATAAAATGAAAAAATTAGCAGTCATTGGTTTAATCGGTTTGGCTGTTATGGGCGAAAAACTTGTATTAAACATGGAGAGTAAAGGTTTTACAGTAGCTGTATTTAACCGTACAGTTGAAAAAGTAGATGCATTTGTAAACGGTCGTGGTGCCGGTAAAAACTTTATTGGAACACATTCAATTGAAGAACTTTGTGCCTCGTTAGAACGCCCGCGTAAAGTAATGATGCTTGTTAAAGCCGGTGCACCGGTTGATTCATTTATAGATATGATTATTCCTCATTTAGAAGAAGGAGACATTATAATCGATGGTGGAAATTCGCATTTTCCTGATACCATTCGCAGAACAGAATATGTTGAAAGTAAAGGTCTGCTTTACATTGGAACCGGTGTTTCGGGAGGCGAAGAAGGTGCTTTATTGGGACCATCAATTATGCCCGGCGGATCGACCAAAGCATGGCCGGCTGTAAAAGAAATTTTCCAAGCTGTATCGGCAAAAGTTGAAGATGGTTCGCCTTGTTGCGAGTGGGTTGGCGAAGGTGGTGCCGGACACTTTGTAAAAATGGTTCACAACGGAATTGAGTACGGTGACATGCAAATTATTACCGAAGCTTATCAGTTAATGAAAGAACTGATGGGAATGAACAACGATGAAATGCACAAGGTTTTCAAAAAATGGAACGAAGGTATTCTGGACAGTTACCTCATTGAAATTACCCGCGACATTTTGGGTTACAAAGATGAAAATGGTGAAGAAACCGTTGAAATGATATTGGATACAGCCGGACAAAAAGGAACAGGAAAATGGACGGGTATTTCAGCTCTTGATCTTGGTATTCCATTAACACTAATTGGAGAGTCGGTTTTTGCGCGTTGTTTATCGGCACAAAAAGATTTACGTGTTGAAGCATCGAAAGTAATCGAAGGTCCAAAAACCGAATTTACTGGCGACAAACAACAGTTTATTGACGACATTGAAAGTGCATTATTAGGAGCAAAAATAATTTCGTACGCACAGGGCTACAACTTAATGATGGAAGCGGCGAAGGAGTACAACTGGGATTTAAACTATGGCGATATCGCACTGATGTGGCGCGGTGGTTGTATCATCCGTTCGGTATTTTTAGGCGACATTAAAAAAGCGTTCGACAAAAATGCAGAATTACCAAATTTGTTGCTTGATCCATTCTTTAAACAAAAAGTTGAAGAGGCGCAAGCAGGTTGGAGACGTGTGTGTGCAACAGCCCTTTCAAATGGAGTTCCTGTTCCGGCATTAACTTCTGCACTTTGCTATTTCGATGGTTTCCGCAGCGAACGTTTGCCAGCTAACTTGTTACAAGCACAACGCGATTATTTTGGAGCGCATACTTACGAACGTATTGACAAACCACGTGGCGAGTTTTTCCACACCAACTGGACTGGTCGCGGTGGCGATACTGCATCGTCAACATACGATGCATAAAATTGTAATTCCTTAGAATTAAAGAACCGTTCTTTCTGATCTAAAACAGATGGAGAACGGTTCTTTTTTTATAAAATTATACCTACAAATTTATCATCGCTTTTATAGCTCCATCTTTATACCCTTCAACAATATCGAAAGCCACAGGTGTTTCTTCCAGTGTGAAATTATGAGTTACCATAAGTTCCACATCAATTTTTCCAGACACCACCAACTCAATTGCTTCTTCCACACAATGATTTTGTCGACGGACATTAATAACTGTAAGTTCCTTTCTACGCATTAAATCCATATCGAAAACATATTGTGCATCGGGTGGAATTCCAACCAAGACTAATTTACCGCCCGGCTTAAGGATTTTCAGGGCATTAGTTACTGCTTCCTGTTCGCCACTAGCCTCGAAAACTAAATCGAGCAACAATTCTTCTTGCTCCAAAATTTTAGCTTCAATATTTTCTTTTTCAGCATGAATCAGATATTTTGCTCCCACTTCCTTTGCTTTTTCCAGACGGTACTCCAAAGGTTCAATCATTCCAATATTCGTGATTCCGTCAGCCAGCAACTTCATTAAAATACTTAGTCCAATGGGGCCTGCTCCAAAAATACCAACTGAAGAACTTTTACTCTCGATTTGGGCCAGTTTTACCGTGTAAACTCCTATGGATAAGGGTTCAATTAAAGCAGCCTGTACAGGATTTAGTTTCCCACTAACCGGAAAACAAGTAAAATCGGGCATTACAATATAATCTGACAAACAACCATCCAGCTGTCCCGGACACCCTAAAAACTTATTGTTACGACAAGTATGTGGGCGTCCGGCCAAACATTGATCGCAAACTCCACAATGTACCGATGGATCAACAACTACTAAATCGCCAACTTTTAAGTTAGTGACCTCTGCTCCTATTTCTTCAATAACTCCCGAACACTCGTGGCCAACCGGGAAAGGATACTCAACCACCTGGCTCCCAATTTTCCCTTCTGCGTAATAGTGAATATCAGAACCACAAACTCCAATTGTGCTGAGTTTTATTTTTACTTCATTTTTATCCTTTATCTCTGTAACATTGGATTGTACCAGTTCCATTTCTCTGATTCCTGTCAATACTACTTTTCTCATTTCAATAGTTCTCATCTTTCAAATTTATCATTTTTAATAAATAACAGAATGCTGCACTGTCCTGCTACTTCCACAACAATCTACATGATTATTGTCATACTAATCATAATCTACGCCATTTGAATATTATCCTTATATATTCGAAAAAAATTAAAAATATTATATAACATATTTGCCATGTCGTTTAATCTAAAAACCAAGGACTTAATGTTGACAACTTGCATTTTTTTAACAAACATTAATAAATATTTAAAAATGCTTAACATTTAAAACGATTTTATATTATCTTAGCGACGCCTTTATAAGGAAAGAATTAGAGACTTATTAAAACTACCTTTTCTCTATTAGACCAATAAGTTTTCTGATCTAACTAAACTAGACTATGAACAATCGGGTTATCGCAAAAAGATAACCCGTTTTTTTTGTATTCAATTTTAGTCTCAATTCAAATAAAAAAACTCATTTCAACAAAAAGAGTCTCGTTATACCGCTCCTAATTTTTTTAAGTTACTTCGAAATCGCAAATAAAAAAGAATTCCGGCAGTAC
>JBFFMM010000245.1:0-4469 GCA_041554075.1 Draconibacterium sp.
ACAAAAATTCGCTGAATTTTAATACAAAATGTTCTAATTTTAAACCCTTAACAAAAACCCCACTTAATTTCCACACCTTTGAGCCTCATTCGGAATAATGAAGAACTTTTTAAAAAGCACCACTTTTTTGGCAATCCTCGCTTGTTGGCTTTGGTCAACAGCTTTTGTTGGGGTGAAAATTGGATTGGAATACCACAGTCCTTTTCAATTCGCCGGCATCCGATTTTTTATTTCAGGCGTACTAATTTTTTTCTATTTCGGAAAACCCAAACAGTTTGTTACCGAATTAAAAGCCAATACTAAATTTATTATTTTACTCTCGTTGGTACAAATTTTTGGGCAGTATGCACTTTTTTACAGTGGTTTAAACCTTGTGCCCAGTGCGTTGGCTGCAATGATTATTGGCTCGCAACCACTGTTTATTGCAGTAGTGGCGCACTTCTCTTTCCAGAACGATAAAATGACTCCGCTAAAAACCGGTAGTATATTAATTGGGGTGGTAGGAATTGCGATTATTACATTGGGGCGTTCAAAGGTTGAAATGAAAGGTGAGTTTGAGCTGCTAGGAATTGTGTTGCTTCTTCTTGTTAACTTAATTTCGGGTTACTCCAATGTGATTATCGTAAAAAAATCAAAAGGAATTTCACCAGTGGTCTTAAGTTCCACTTCGTTAATGATTGGCGGCCTAATGTTATCCCTTGTTTCTGTTCCTATTGAGGGAATTAACCTAGGACCATTCCCCGCAGAATATTGGTACTCATTGGCCTGGTTAAGTTTCCTTTCGGCTGCGGCAATAACCATTTGGTATTCATTGTTAAAACGTCCTGGAATAAAAGTTTCTATCCTAAACTTTTGGAAATTCCTTGTTCCTGTTTTGGGAGCCGCCTTAAGTTGGATGGTTATGAGTGATGAAAATCCCGATTTAGTTTCAATCCTTGGAATGGCAATAATCGCGGCATCGCTGGTAGCTTTAAACATGGCTAATCGAAGAGAACAAAGGTTGAAACGCACCAAATCTCAATAATCAAATTTCAAACCTTGTTCCAGGCAGACAAACAAATTCCAATACCTCAATTTTCAAATTGCAAAAAACAGGATTCCATCCGTATATTTTCAGAAAATGCGAATGGAATCCTTACACTACAAATTACAATACTTAAAAATTAATTCTCCTAAATTCGATTAAAACAATTTCGTTAATTTGTAACTAAAGAAAATTCTTAAAGTTGACTATCCCCGTGGCAGAGCCAAGGGGTATTTCGCCAACTTTATTTCAGCCCAAAAGCTGAAAAACGAATTTTCATTATTTCACCCTACTGTCATTCGACTGACATCTCTCCTAGATTAGGGGAGATTGTAAGAAAATCCCGTGGCAAGCCACGAGGAATTATTTGAATAAATTTTTGGTGCTTATTTGAGATTTAGTTCTTGAACTTTGTAATTTCAAAAGTATTCTATTCTAAAACCAATACCTCAATCTTTCTGAAATCGGTATTGTGGCTTTCTGCCTGAATGGAAATACTTCCTTTTGTAAGTATTTTATTTCCATCGGCAGGCAAAAGCTTCTCGAAATATTGGTCGCGTGGATCGAGCTGTGGTTTTTCGTAATACATTACTTGCTCCCCTTCCACAAAATGTGTAAAACTTTCGCCACCGCGTACTTCAACTTCTACGGTCACCCACTCATCGTCTAAACACGTTTTCGATTTCGAGTTAATACAATGTTGCTCAATCAGCGAATCGGCCATTACCACGTTTGTGCCGGGCGTACACAGGTTCATCGTCGAACGCTCTCCTTTGCCGCTAATTCCACCAAGCAACTGTGCTTCAATCGAAGTGGGAATATCCTGATCCAATTCCATCGATTCGGCACTTTGTCCGTGACACATTAAACCGTTATTCCGGAATGCCCAGCCTGGCCCGTTTTTAACTTGTCTTCCAACAAATCGATATTCCACGCGTAGTTTGTAATGCGAAAACTGTCCCTTATAAAAAAGATGTCCGAATTTGCCGTTCCATTCGTCCCAGTTTTCGTACGAAACGCGCAACAAACCATCTTCAACCCGAAAAGTATTCTTGTAATTCACCCCCAACTCTTCTCCTTTAAACTTAATATCCCAATCGTTTAAATCTTTACCGTTAAACAACTGGATCCAATTTTCATCTGTCGATTTTTCTGAAGTTGTATTTGTTTTTGGTTTTGATGTACATGCCGAAACAAGCATGATTAAAGCAAGGCTAAAAATAATTGAAGTACGTTTTAGTATATTCATTTTCGAATATTTAGTTGATTTAGATTTTAGATAAGTAAAGATAAAATATTTCAATGAAAACAATTATTAACCATACAGTTAAACTTATTGGCCAATTTCTTGCTCACTAAAATAATTCGCCCTATTTTTGACCAGTTGGTTAAACCAAGCAATTAAAGTCAATTCCAAAATGAATGAAATAAAAAAAGACAATACAGAAGCCAAGATTTTGAATGCAGCGCAAACGGTTTTTGTTCGGAAAGGAATGGACGGCGCCCGAATGCAGGAAATTGCTGACGAAGCAGGGATAAACAAAGCATTACTTCACTACTATTTCCGATCGAAACAAAAATTATTCGAAGCTATATTTGGAATGATTGCAAATCAAATCTTTCCAAACATCAAATCCTTGCTTCTTTCTGATAAACCTATCGAAGAGAAACTTCTACTGTTTATCGACAAGTACATCGATTTACTGACACGAAATCCTTACCTCCCGGCCTTTGTACTCAAAGAAATAAATCGTGATTCGAATTTCTTCGCAAGCGTTTTTAAAAGTAAGGGTATTAATCTTGATCCGATTTTTGCCATGTTCGAAAAAGAAATGGACGCCGGAAAAATAAGAAGAATGAATCCACGCGACATTATGACCAACATGCTGGCCTTGTGCATCTTTCCTTTTGCAGCAAAACCTATGCTTCAAATCATGCTTTTCGACAATAACAATGAAGCTTACCAGCAATTCTTGCACGAAAGAAAAACTACAGTTACAGAATTTGTATTAAACTCAATTATAATCAAATGAGAAGACTACTATTACTTCTTTTAATTCCAGTATCGTCCGTTTTCGGACAAACAGAAGTGCCACTTGACAGCTGCTACTCTTGGGCACGGGAGAATTATCCAAATCTAAAACAATCGGAACTTTGGCAACAAATATCGTCACTAAAACAAGAAAACCTTGAGACATCCTATTTGCCAAAAGTAAGCTTAAACGGGCAAATAACTTATCAATCGGAAGTAACAGAATTGCCAATTTCTATTCCGGGAATGACAACACCGACAGTCCCCAAAGACCGTTACAGCGCTTATGCCGAATTACAGCAAACCATTTGGGATGGTGGTATTTCATCGGCAAATAAAACCTTGGAAGATGCCATTTTAAAAAGCAACTTAAGCCAGCTCGAAGTAGAGCTATACAAACTAAACAAGCAAGTTGCCCAGGCTTTTTTTACAGCACTTATTGTCGATCAACAAAAAGCAGTTATACAAGCTCAAATTAAAACCTTAAACGAACTTCTAAAATTCCTCGAATCGGGAATCAGAAATGGTGTAATTGAAAAATCGGCAGCATTGGTTTTACAAGCCGAACTCTTAAATCTTGATCAAAGTACAGTGCAGTTAAACGCGGCAAAAAGCACTTCGGTTCAAATGCTTTCCATTTTATCAGGAAAAGATTTTAATTCAGATGCGAGCTTTACATTTAACACAGCCTCTGCAAGTTTCAGTTCCGATTTTCTGCGCCCCGAACTACAACTTTTTGCTAACCAACGCAAGCAATTGGGCACACAACAAGGTTTGTTAAGTAAAACACGAAATCCAAAATTATACGGATTCGGAAAAGTGGGTTATGGAAATCCCGGGCTTAATATGCTATTGGATGAATTTAAAGGCTACTACTTGTTTGGTGTTGGTGTTTCATGGAATGCTTTCGATTGGCAAAACACATCGAGACAAAAGGAAATGATTCAGGTACAACAAGAAATGATTCAAAGCCAGGAAGCATCATTTATTCAAAATCTTCAGCTTTTATTGGTTCAGCAAAAAGAACAAATCGCAAAGTTAGAAACCATGATTGGCAACGACAAAAAAATAGTTGCCTTGCGAACCGACATCACCAAAGCTGCTGCCTCAAAACTAGAAAACGAAACCATTACAGCTTCCGATTACATTCAGGAACTGCAGGCCGAAACCGTCTCAAAACTAAACTTCGAACTGCGTAAAATTCAGCTAAACGAAGCACAGGAAAAATACAATTTAATAAAAGGAAAATAAAGAAAGTCGCAGTCGCATTTTTCAGTCACAGTAAAAATAAAAAATCATATTATGAAACGAGCATGTAAGATTTCTTGCCCCCAGAAGGATAACTATAAGCGAGTTCCATATGAAACCTAAAAAACAAATAATTATAATCATATGAAATATAATCTTCTACTC
>JBFFMM010000246.1:0-4457 GCA_041554075.1 Draconibacterium sp.
ACACAGGTTTAAAACCCATAAGCTCACTTTCTTTGCTCACTTTTTTTAACAGGCTGCGCGGGCAGGTTGTATCGGCATATTTTGCATCGTCGCTAAAATCACCCAGAAAAAAGGGGGTACCATTTTCCCAAGGAATTTCTCGAAAAGAATTTATATCTATGCTTGCCTTTGCATCGGGATAACCGGTGTGCCATCCGGTAATTTCTGAATTTTCATAACACTTATCGTTGCTGTCCCAACCAAATATGACATCGCAAAATCCTAGTCCACTTTCAATAGCACTTAAAAACTTATCCTTGTGAATATATTTGCCTCGCAGAATTCCGTCGATATCGGCAACCGCAAATTTCACTTTTGTTATTTCCGGTGCTTGTATTCTTTTAATGATTTCTTTTTTATTCATTCTAACGTTAAAATAGCTGATGTTTTAATAAATATCAAATCCATTCTCCGGAAAATACTTTTTCAGTCGATATTAGTTTCGTGCTGAATTTGGAAAAATGTCAAAATATAACTGTATTACCCTATTAAAATAGAGTCATTCCGTAAATAATTGCTTAAAATCAACTTTTGAGTATGATAAATGTCAGGATTACGGTCAAGAATTATTATTTTTGAGGACAGACAAAAAAAGACAGACTTAAAAATACTTTAATCATGGCACAATTTAGATTTAAGGCACTTGATGAAGTGCTGAACCGTGTTCCCGACGAATTTGTCAGGGAAGAAAATTTGGTATCCGATTACTATGGAATGATGGTATTCGACCAGGCAAAAATGAAAAAGTACCTTTCGAGGGAAGCATACAAAGCAGTAACCGATGCAATTGAAAAAGGAACAACGGTTGATCGCAAAATGGTAGATCAGGTGGCACAAGGCATGAAAGCCTGGGCCATTGAAAACGGGGCAACCCACTACACCCACTGGTTTCATCCTTTAACTGATGGAACCGCGGAAAAACACGATGCATTTATTGTACATGGCGCCGATGGTGGTGTAATTGAATCATTTTCAGGAAGCCTTTTATCACAACAAGAACCCGATGCATCTTCTTTTCCAAGTGGTGGAATTCGCCAAACTTTCGAGGCACGTGGTTATACGGCATGGGATCCAACTTCTCCTGCTTTTATTAGCGAGACAACACTTACAATTCCTACTATTTTTATTTCGTACACCGGTGAAGCGCTGGATTATAAAACTCCACTTTTGCGTGCATTAAATGTAGTAAACAAAGCCGCAACCGATGTGTGTCAGTATTTCGATAAAAACGTTACCTCGGTGCAAGCCAATTTGGGTTGGGAACAAGAATATTTCTTAATTGACGAAGCTTTGTTTATGGCACGTCCCGACCTGGTGTTGACCGGACGTACATTAATGGGACACAGCTCGTCGAAAGATCAGCAGCTGGACGACCATTATTTTTCTTCGATTCCAACGCGTGCCAATCGGTTTATGCAGAATGTTGAAAACGAGGCCTATAAATTAGGAATTCCAGTAAAGACACGACACAACGAGGTGGCACCCAACCAGTTTGAGTTTGCTCCAATTTACGAAGAAGCAAATCTGGCCAACGATCACAACCAGTTAATGATGGATATTATGCAAAAGATTGCCCGTAAGCATAAATTTCGCATATTATTTCACGAAAAACCATTTGCCGGAATTAATGGCTCAGGGAAACACAACAACTGGTCGTTGGAAACAAATACCGGTGTTAATTTGTATAAACCGGGCAAAAATCCAAAATCGAATTTACAATTTCTGACTTTTGTAATTAATACTTTGCAAGCAGTTTTCGACGGTCAGGATTTATTACGCGCCAGTATTTTGACCGCATCGAATGCACATCGTTTGGGAGCCAATGAAGCACCTCCATCAATTCTTTCTGTTTTTCTGGGCAGCGAGGTTTCAAAAATGCTCGACTTAATGGAGGAAGCTGTTGTTGACCGTAAAATGACCCCAGATGAAAAGACAGCTTTAAAACTAAATATTGGTCGTATTCCTGAAATTATTTTAGACAATACCGATCGAAATCGTACTTCGCCATTTGCATTTACAGGAAATCGCTTCGAGTTTCGTGCAGTGGGTTCAACGGCCAATAATGCTTCTGCATTAATCGTATTAAATACATTGGTAGCCAATCAATTGAAAAAATTTAAAGTGGCGGTTGATGCCTTAATTGAAAAGGACGTTAAAAAAGATGAGGCAATTTTTCAGGTGTTAAAGGGTTTGATCATCAGTTCGAAAAACATACGTTTTAACGGCGATGGTTACAGCGAAGACTGGGTAAAAGAAGCTGCAAAACGCGGCCTTACAAATGTAAATAATGTTCCAGAATCGTTGGCGGCCTATTTACGCCCCGAGAGTAAAGAACTTTTTGGCAGATTGGGTATTTTTAATGAGTCGGAGTTGCACGGTAGAGTTGAAGTTGAATATGAAAAGTTCATTATGAAAATTCAGATTGAATCGCGTGTGCTTGCCGATATGGCTATCAATCATATTGTACCAACTGCTGTCGAGTATCAGACCATGTTGCTGGAGAATGTGAAAAATCTTAAAACAGTTTTCTCGGAAGAAGAGTTTGCTTCTTTGGCTGAAGGTAGATTGGAATTAATTCGGGAAATTGGAAGACATATTTCGGCGATTAAAATAAAACGCAAAGAAATGATAAATGCCCGCGCAAATGCAAATGTGATTGAAGATGTTATTGAAAAAGCGAAGGTATACAATGAAACTGTTCGTCCTTTCCTTGATGATATTAGATATCATATTGATAAATTGGAATTAATTGTAGACAACGAAAAATGGCCATTGCCAAAATATCGTGAGCTACTTTTTGTTCGATAATTTACATCAAAAATTTGCTACGAAAAAGACTTTTCATGTATTATGGGAAGTCTTTTTTTGTTGACTTATACTTAAGTTACTTATCAAACGTTATTCTAAAAAATATTTTACTTTTACTTCCCGAAATCAAATAGGGTATGAAGCAGATTAGATTGGCTGTTTTTTCTTTAATTATTATCGTCTTAAGTGGCTGTGGTTCTGTCAAACAAGGTCGCGAAGCATTGTTGTCGCAAGATATTGGAGAATACTACAAGGCTATTGAAAAATATAAAAAGGCACGTAAAAAGGAAAAAGATCGTGAAAAACGAATAGAATATGCCTATAACATTGCTGAATGTTACAGAGCAATCGGGCAGTACGATTATGCTGCACAAAATTATAAATTCGCTATTCGTTTAGGTTATCCCGACACTGAGGCTTTGTTGCATTACGCCAACATGTTGCGAATTACCCAAAAGTTTGAAGAGGCTACCGAAACCTACCGCACTTATCTGGATTCAGTCCCGGGAGATGAACGTGCCCTTGATGGTATTGAAGCCATGCGCAAAACCCAGGAGTGGGTGGCTAATCCAACCCGACACATTATTAATCCCATAAAAGAGTTAAATAAATCAGGTAGCGATTTTTCCCCGGTTTTTGTGGGGGGGCGTGATAACGAAATTATTTTTACCTCGTCGAGAAAAGCCTCAACCGGTAAAAAAGAAAGTATGATTACCGGACAAGCTTATACCGACCTTTTTCGCGCCAACTTTAGTATACAGCGTCAGAAATGGGAAGAACCCAAATTGTTGGACGAAAACCTGATTATTAATACGGGAGATGAAGAAGGTGCAGCAACCTTAAATTCAACCGGAGAACAAATGATTTTTACCCGTTGCAGATACGATAAAGCACAACCAATGGGAGCTGAATTGTATTCTACCTCACAGTCGCGGGGATCGTGGTCCGATCCAATAAAACTACAAGTTATTGGCGACAGTTTAACAATCGCTCATCCCGCTTTAAGTCCCGATGGCAGTGTATTGTATTTTGTGGCAGATAAAATTGGGGGGCAGGGCGGAAAAGATATTTGGCGTGCCACTGCCGAAGGAGGTACCTTTGGGAAAGCCGTAAATTTAGGAGCGGTTGTAAATACCGATGGCGACGAAATGTTTCCTTTCGTGCGCGATAATGGAGAACTTTATTTCGCTTCAAATGGACACATCGGACAGGGAGGTTTCGATATTTTTAAAGCCGTTGAAGGAGAAAATGGGGTGTGGACTGTGGAAAATATGGGATCGCCAATGAACTCGTCGGCTGATGATTTTGGAATTGCATTTGTTGAAGGCGAAAATAAAGGAATGTTTAGCTCGAACCGGAAAGGATCGCGTGGCGACGATATTTATTCTTTTGTAGTGCCTCCAAAAATTTACCAAGTTGAAGGTGAGATTTTCAACAAAGAAACCAATTCGAAGTTAGATGGAACAACCGTTCGTATTATCGGAACCGACGGAACAAACCTAAAAGTGCGGGCTCAAAACGGTAAATTCAAAATGAAATTAAAGCCGGAAACAGAATACATTTTTGCTGCGTATAAAGATGGATTTTTACGTGACAAGGCCACTGCCAAT
>JBFFMM010000247.1:0-4421 GCA_041554075.1 Draconibacterium sp.
ACTGTTCAAAATGGGCTGCGGTAAGCAGATTTTTTTGTATTTAGCATCTATCCTTCTTTGCTATATTCCAAAGAAGCCCACCTGTCAAGCTGACCAAGTATCTCAATGGAATAATCTTTCTTTTTCAATATGCATCAAGATGCGGGGAATATTACCCAATAGATTTAACGTTAATCATCGATGGGAAGTTCCACAATTTCAGAGCTATTGTCTGCAATTAGATCCATGGGCAAATCATCTTCAGAATTATCGTCATCCTTTTTCGTTCCGCTTGAGATTAATGCTGAAGCCATAATAATACTTGTGGCTATAATAACCACAAACAAAACTCCTCTTTCAAAACCTTCGGCTTTTAACGAATCGGGGATAGCGAAAAACAAAAGAATGGTAATTAATCCCTTAGGTGCAATAAAAGTTTGTGGCATAGTATCCTTTCGTTCAATGATAAAAAACAGGCCGAATCGCAAAACATAGGTAACGATTAAAAAAACTATACTTAAAAGCCATACTTTCCAGCTAAGCAACGTAAATAAAGGCAAGGTCATTCCAAACACTACAAAAAAGAAGGTCCTTACCAAAAAGGATGTTTCGGTAGTAATCATTTTAAACTGTTCATAAACACCATCAATTCTTGAGTCACGCAGCCACTCCTCCAGCTTACCAAACAACAATACTTTATGGTTACGCAACAACAAACCAAACATTAATATTATAATAAGCGACGATAAGTGAAACAATTTTCCAATGGCGTAAAGTAGCACCAGAACAGCCAGAAATAAAAAAAACTTGGCGCCCCCTTTAATGTTCTGAATAACATACAACAACGCATAACTAAGAACCACCGAAATAACCACAGTAAGAAATATATTGCTCCCAATTGCAAAACTCAACTGCCGCATTCCTTCCACATCAATATTTTCAACAATCATGTAAAACACCATAATCCCAAGAATATCGGAGAAGGTGCTTTCATAAATTAAAAATTCCTTTTTATATGGGCTTAGGTTGGCAACACTCGGTATAATAATGGAACTGCTCATTATTGAAAGTGGCAATGCGTAAACCAAGGCCGGTAAAAATTCAATGCCGGAAATAAAAAGCTGAATTATAAACGAAATGGCTACCGATGTTAAAACCAACGAAAATGATGCAATAATAAACGATTTCCAGATGATGGGCCACTTTTCTTTTGTTAGCTCCAAATCGAGTGCAGCCTCCAACACAATCATACTTAAACCAATAATTCCAAGAACTTCAAGCGAATTGGAATAGTTGGGCTCCATTTCGAAATAAATAAGTAGTTGCTGAAGAACTACACCTAAAGCAATCAATATTAACACACTGGGGATATTGGTTTTCTTCCCCAAAACGTTTGTAAAAAACGAAATAATTATAATTAAACAAAGTCCGATTAAAAAGAGATATGCATTCATTTTTGGTTTCTTTACTACAAATTACATAAACAAGTAATATATGCAATTGTTTTACATAAAAAAGCCACCTCAATTCATGAGGTGGCTTGCTATTTTTTCAAACTTTCTTATTTTAAATTTCAATTTTAAAAACAACAGCCATTGAATCGACTGCAAATGAAGGAGTTGTAATTTTCAATCCCTGATCGCTTAGCTCATATTTAATATTTTCATCGGAACCAAGCAGCGATACATTTTTTATATTTTTAGCATCAGGCCATTCTGCTTTAGAGAAAGCTTTAAGAAGTACCTCGCTGTTGTTGCCGGGCCAGCCTAAAATGGTTGCATAAATACTACCGTTATTGGTTGTATATCTAACATCCTTTTCCGAATATTTTATTTTCAAAAACTCCTGATGATTTTCGAAACTTCCTTCCGGTTCTTTGGTTGGTCCTTCGCCAAAGGTATACCAGGGTCGCGAACCGTAAATAGCCTCACCATATTTTTGCAGCCACTCTCCCATTTTTAAAAGAACGTCTTGTTGATCGGCTGGAATTGTTCCATCAGCCATTGGAGAAATATTTAAAAGTAACACTCCTTTTTTACTTACAATATCAATTAAAACATGCAACACATCGGCAACAGGTTTAATTTTTAAATCTTGCGTGTAGCACCAACTCCCTGTTGAAACCGTTTCGTCAGTCATCCACGCCTTTTCTTCCAACACATTTTTTCGCGATTTTTCCAGATCATCAACACTAACCTCCAAAGGCAGATCGTCTTGTTTGCGAACGATCACCACTTCTTTACCAATTTTTTCTGCTTCATTCAAATAATAGGCACAAAACTTTTGTCGATAAGCTTCGGGGATCTGATCTAACCATGAGTCGAACCAAATGATATCCGGCTGATACTTATCTATCACTTCTTTTAATTTACCAAACCACACTTCTTCCAACCACTGTTCTTCAGTCAAATTTCCATATAAATAGTTCAATTTTGGATCATCCATTGTAGGTGCAGTTCCCGCAAATAAAGGATAATGACTATTATTAAAACCATTCCAAAAACTCTCATTTAACTTTTCTATTTCTTCGGCTTCTTTACCTTTGTACCGTTGCAAATTACGTGCGTGATGAAATGTGGTAATAAACTTCATTCCATTGCCTTTTATAGCTTTTTCCAGTTCGCCGGTTATATCTTTATGAGGCCCCTCATCCATTGTATTCCAGGGTGTAATCTCGCTGTCCCACATCGAAAAACCATCGTGATGTTCGGCTACAGGACCTGCAAAACGGGCACCTGCTTTTACAAACAAATCGGCCCATTCGTTGGCATCAAAGTTTTCAGCTTTAAACATTGGCACAAAATCGTGATACCCAAACTCCGAAGGTTGTCCATATTTTACCACATGATGTTTATTTATTCTATTTCCTTCAAAATGCATCCAGCGCGGATACCATTCATCTCCATAAGCAGGAACGGAATAAACTCCCCAGTGAAAATAGATTCCCAATTTTGCATCTTGAAACCAGTCAGGTTCTTCGTTATGTTGAGCCAAAGACTCCCAGTTTTCCTGATATTTTTGTATTTTTTGTTCAACTATAGCCTTTTTAGGCGCAGTTCCACATGCAGTAAGAAATGCCACCACAATTAATAGCGAAAGAATTTGAGATTTCATTTTATTAGTTTTAGGTTGGTTTTAGTAAGAATCACATAGAAACTATTTATTCTTTGTTTCTACTACAAAATAAGTTTGTAAACTTTCTTATCGATCCATTTTATAGATTCGCTCCATCATTTGCCATTTTTCATCGGCTGACGCTTCGGCTGAAGTTTTTTGAAAACGCGACACATAAGCTTCCCATTCCGACTGGCGCGGTTTCGAGGCCAACTCTTTCATTGCTGTTTCGTGATCGAAATCGGCAACGGTATCCATTATCATAAAAAGCTGTGTACCCAAAATATAGATTTCCATGTCGATGATTCCCACCTCTCGCATTCCCAGCGTAATTTCAGGCCAGCAAGCCCCAGGTGCATGTACTTTTTTATACTCTTCAATCAGTTGAGGATCGTCTTCGAGCTTTAAAGCCTTACAATATCTTTTAAATTCCATATTTATTAAGAATTGAGTAGTGAGAAATAAAAAAGGATACGATCCGTGTTGTTCAAGTTTATACGGATCGTCTCCTTCGCTTAATTATGCTTGTTGTGTTTTTAGCGCTTTATAAGTTCTTCGCCCATAAATGGCAATGGCAACAAAACAAATAAATGGAAGAACAAATGAGAAATTTACAGCGGGTAAAAATCCAATTGTTCCCTGATCGATAATCCATCCCTGAAGCGGTGGCATTAAAGCTCCACCCACAATTGCCATTACTAAACCGGCGGCACCAAGCGTAGCATCGTCGCCTACATCTTCAAGAGCAATTCCGTATATAGTTGGAAACATTAACGACATAAATGCTGAGGTTGCAACCAGCAAATACAAACCGGGCATTCCCTGAATTAAAATTACACCCGTTGTTGTAAGCATTCCTCCAATGGCAAAAATAAATAACATCAATCGTGCGTTCAGGTACTTCATTAAGAATGTACTTATAAAACGACTGACAATAAAAATAGCCATAGCAACAATATTGTAATTTTGGGCTTCTGCTTTTGGTATCCCAAGATTATCAGCATACTGAATTATGAATGTCCAACACATAATTTGTGCCCCCACATAAAACACCTGAGCAAGTACACCTTCTCTATATATCTTATTTGCAATTAGTCTTTTAAACGAATCCATTGCATGAATTTCATGATCGGCACTTTCGCGTTTTGGCATTTTTGCGACTGCAATTACAACCAGCATGGCAATTACCACAAAACCGAGTATAACATAGGGATTTCGAATTACACCCAAATCGTTTGTTCGAACCACTGCCTTTTCCGCTGCACTTAAAGAGTCGAAAACAAGGTTTCCGACTGCATCCCGTTTATCTGATTCTAAGGATGATAATA
>JBFFMM010000248.1:0-4421 GCA_041554075.1 Draconibacterium sp.
TGCTGTACGGCTGGTAAAAATTACCGCCGTATGATCAAGGATCTGAATACGAGTTTGACGAAATTCTTTCGCGGGCACTCCTTCAACTTGAATGAATGGACGGAAATCGATTTTCAAACTATTCTTTTCGGCCAATTCGAAATAAGGCGATTTGGCGGTACTGGGTTCTGGCTGTGAAACTAAAATGCTCTTGACTTTCAAATTTGTATGCTTTTAATGAAACATTCCCCTTCTCATTCAACTACTACTTTATAAATTAAAAGCAAGGGTAAAAATTCAAGGGTACAAAGGTACAAAAACAGATAAAATATAGAAAATTGTTTTTTCAATAAAATAAAAATTCCTCGTTGTAGTAATATGAGGTTAAGTATAAAAAATATGGCAATCCCTGCAAATACTATAAACATTGGTGTTCTGACTGGTGCGAAAGAAACTAAAATTACAATTGGTAGTAGTAATAATCCTAATGAACGGTTGTAATTATCCATATTAAACAGGTATTCACGTGTTTCGGGGGTGGCTTCAAACAGCGATCCGAACATCAAGTACGTCAGTTTTTTACCAAAAAAATAAAGTAGAACTCCACCCAGAATAAGAAAATAATACGATGGATTGGTGATCGTATTTTCCCATTTAAACACATTTATTGTCTGAAAAATGAAAACAGATAGCGTGATATAGAAAATTATTTCTAAACGGATTGCTCCATGAAAAATCGGATAGTTTTTTTCTTGCAACAAACGAACCGAAGTGGAATAGTTAAATAATGAAAGAAACAAGTGTTCCATATATTTTGCATAGGCAAAACGGACGCTGGCAAAAAGTAAAATGCCAAAAAATATTACAATGGTAAGCCAATCGATACTGTTGCTATTTTGTATATGTTTAGGCAATATTAATTCCGGCCTTATTTCCACAGAACTACTAAGCTGCTCTCCTTTGAGAGGAGCAATATATTTAGAACTGTCAATAAGCAATTTATTTTCCTGCTGAAGTCGCAAGTTGCGAATCTGAGCTGTTGTATATGTCTTTTGTTTGGATGTTACTTTTGTTTGTTCGCGTTTAGAAACAGACAGAATGGACACGGGTTTTTGACGGATGGGAATACTGTTTAACTGAGTATCTTCAGGTATGGTTTTGAGGAGGTTTTTCACCTCAACAGTATCTTGCTGATATGTGATAAATGTATCCATTCTTTAACGATGCAAAGATAATAAATTCCAATCCCGAAGTTTGTATTTGAAAATTGTATTTTGGTGATTATTTTTACGTATGATTTATTTGGCTCCCTTGCAGGGATTTACCGATTTTGCGTACCGCAAAGCCTATGCTCAGGTCTTTACAGGAGTTGACGCCTATTTTATTCCTTACATTACGATGAAGAACGACCTTGTTCTCTCAAAGTACAGGAAAGAGATTATACTGTCGAATAATCCACAACAACGAGTTGTACCCCAGGTTTTAGCTGAAAACAGCAGCGAAATGCTTTTTATGGCTGAGCATCTCAAGGACATTGGATATTCTGAAATAAATCTGAATATGGGCTGCCCATATCCAATGGTTTCTAACCGTGGAAAAGGTTCAGGGCTTTTACCCTTTCCTGAAAAGCTTGAAACTATTTTAACTTCTTATTTTGAAAAAAGTTCGCTGGAACTTTCTATAAAACTTCGGGTTGGGCTGCATTCCAGTGAGGAAATAAAACAACTTATTCCGGTGCTAAATAAGTTCCCGTTGAAAGAAGTGATTTTACATCCACGAATTGCAGAACAACTTTATTCGGGGACAATTATTGACGATGCTTTTCAATTTGCTCAGCAAAATATAAAACACAAGCTGGTTTTTAATGGCGATATTTTTACGATTTCAGATTTTCAGAACCGGAAAAAACAATTTCCAAATACGCAAAGTTGGATGTTGGGACGAGGAATTTTAATGAATCCATTTCTTCCGGCAGAAATAAATCAAATAGAAATTCCGGAGAATGTCAGGCGTGAAAAGTTACGCGATTTTCATCGTTTAATGCTTGAAAGTTATTTGGAAATTATGGACAACGAAGGTAATGCCTTAAATAAATTGAAGCAGTTTTGGATTTATTTTTCATATAATTTTCCGATTCAAACAAAAGCTTTTAAGCAAATAAAAAAGTCGAATTCGATGCACAAATACAAAGCGGAAGTGGAAAAATTATTTTATCAGTTGTATTAATCTTTTACGCTCAACTCAATTGGCCGAACAGTTCTCACGTTCGTATCTTCCCATTTGATCCATCAATAAATACATCTCTTTTACTTCAAGATCATCTTTTGGCGCAGCACAGATTTCAAGAAACCTGTTCAATGCATTTCTATAATCGTCTTCTGTTTCTATCTCGTAGTTCATAAATTTAGTGTGCGTCTAACCAATTATCTGCTGCATTACTCTCAACAGTTAATTGAACACCAATGTTCACCACTTGTTCCATTTCGGTTTTTACCATTTGGGCGACTTGTTCAAGCTCGGGTTTATAAACGTCGAAGTTTAATTCATCGTGTACCTGCAAAATCATTTTCGATTTTAGGTTTTGCTCTTCCAGTTTCCGATGAATATTTATCATTGCAAGCTTAATGATGTCGGCTGCTGAGCCTTGGATCGGAGCATTTATTGCGTTTCGTTCTGCCATTCCGCGAACAACAGCATTGGCCGAATTAATGTCGTTTAAATAGCGTTTGCGGCCCTTTATGGTTTGCACATATCCCTGATTTCGGGCCAACTCAATCTGTTTGTCCATAAACTGCTTAATCTTCGGAAAGTTCTCGAAATAACCGTCGATTAAATCTTTGGCTTCGGTGCGTGGAATATTCAAACGTTGCGACAGTCCAAAAGCCGAAATTCCATAAATAATTCCAAAGTTGGCTGTTTTTGCTTTTCGGCGCATATCTGAATCTACCTCGTCAAGCGGAACCTGATATATTTTTGATGCGGTTATCGAATGAATATCCTGATTTTCGTTAAATGCACGTTGCATTTCTTCGTCTTCGCTAAGTGCTGCCATAATTCGCAACTCAATTTGCGAGTAGTCAGCTGAAAAGAAGGTGTGCTCTGCATCCGAAGGAATAAATGCTTTTCGAAGTTCGCGACCATTCTCTGTACGAATCGGAATGTTTTGCAGGTTTGGATTTACCGAACTTAAACGTCCGGTAGCTGCAATGGCCTGATTGTAGGATGTATGTATTTTGCCGGTTTTTGGATTTACCAATAGGGGTAATGCTTCAACATAAGTTGAAAGTAATTTTTTAAGTCCTCTAAAATCCAAAACTTTTTGTACAATCGGATGACGATCGACCAAACGCACCAACACTTCTTCAGCGGTTGAGTACTGTTTAGTTTTTGTTTTTTTTGCTTTGGCGTCGAGTTGT
The DNA here is from genome assembly GCA_041554075.1 of Draconibacterium sp. Lineage (GTDB taxonomy): Bacteria > Bacteroidota > Bacteroidia > Bacteroidales > Prolixibacteraceae > Draconibacterium. The sequence continues at coordinate 3,396 of JBFFMM010000248.1, forward strand.
AATTTTTCAAAAAGAATAGGGCCCAATTGTTTGGGCGACGACACATTAAACTCTTCGCCAGCCAGCTCAATAATCTCTTTTTCCAGTTGTATAATTTGTTCGCGCAGAACAATGGCGTATGCATTTAGTTCCTCGGAATTTAATTTTACACCGGCATTTTCCATACTTGCAAGAACCGGAATTAATGGCATTTCCATGGTTTCAAATAACTCACGAACTTCCGATTTGTCCAACTCCGGATCGAGTGCATTTTTAAGCTGAAGTGTAAGGTCTGCATCTTCGCAAGCGTAATCGCGCAGCTTATCAACCGGAACCGAACGCATGGTAATTTGGTTTTTCCCTTTTTTGCCAATCAGGTTGTGGGTAGGTACCTTTTCGTAATTTAAATACTGAAGACACAATAAATCCAAACCGTGTTTCATGTCGGGCTGAATAAGGTAGTGCGCAATCATTGTATCGTAAAGCGGTCCTTTTACCGGTATGTCATAATTGCTCAGGATTTTGATGTCGTATTTTATATTTTGGCCAATTTTAGTCACTTTTTCATCGGCAAAAACATCGCGAAATTCGTCCATAATTTTTTGTGCTGCTTCACGCTCTTTTGGCAAAGTAACACAGTAGGCTTCGTGCTCGCGAAATGCAAACGACATGCAAACAATTTCTGCAATTTGAGTGTCCAAACCGGTTGTTTCTGTATCAAAACAAAACTCATTTTGAACTGAAAGTTCGGCACGTAAACTGGCACGCTGCATTTCGTTTTCAACCAAATAATACTGGTGAGGAACCGAATCTATGTTTTCAGTCGATTTTGTTTCGGGTGCGGCAACTTCCGGAGTTCCAAAGAGTGTTCCCTGAAAATTCATTTCCTGAGGCAATTCTCCCAAATTTAATCGCGAAATAAGTGTTCTGAATTCCAACTCCTCAAAAAGCTTTTTCAGTTCTTCTTTTTTCAGTTCTTCGCGGATTAGCTTTTCTTTTTCAAATTCAATGGGTACTTCTTTTTCTATTATTACTAATTTTCGCGAA
>JBFFMM010000249.1:0-4387 GCA_041554075.1 Draconibacterium sp.
CAATATGAAAAGTCATACTTGCGCCATCTTTGTCCCAAAAATCCTTTGAAATAACCCGCTATTCCTTCAGTATTTTCGAAACAAATCTAGTGCAATTCTGACTTTCTGTGAAAATATTTTAGAGTCGAACTCAGGTTATTATCTGAAACAAGAAGTTAAACACAATCTTTTAACAGAAACGATTACAGGCTAGCGTGTGAAAAAAACTAGTGTAGATTGGCAACTAAAGTCCTTAAATACGAATTGATACATTCATCACGTTTAGTTTAAATATTCACTAAAACATTTTCATTTTTACCTTCTATTCGTATGAATTCAAAAAATTTACCAACTCGATAACATCCTTTTCTGAAGAAAAAGGGTAACCACCATTTACTTTTAAGGAATAAATGTTGTGATATAAGAGACTTATTTTATCAGGAGTTGATGATTCAATAAGTGAAATAGCGTCGTGATATAGTCTGTCTCGTTTTGTCATATTCAGTATTTATTTCAATTGATAGATTCATTTATTTTTTCACTTCAACAGTAATAACATCCTTTCTGTTGTTATTATTTGCCCACCCATTCTTTAAATTCGGTAGCTTTTAAACGGCTTATAATAATTGGTTCTTCAAAAGGATGAATCAAGCGCAGTATAAGTTTGCTACCAAAGTGAGTTTCAAACTTTCTGATGGCATTAATGTGGACGATAGTACTTCGGTTAGTACGGAAAAAAAGTTCAGGATCGAGTTGTTCTTCCAGCTTCTCGATGGTTAAATCAACAATATGCGCTTTACCTTTGCAGGTAAAAGCTGTGGTAACCCGGTTTTCGGTACTAAACCAGGCAATATCATCCACATCAAGTTTAAAATAGGATGTTGCTCCACTTACCAAAAAACGTTTCCTGTATTTTTTTTCTCCCTGTGTAATTGCCTGAAGTATTTGCTGATAATCAGGAGTTTCACCTTGCTCTTTGTCTGAATTGAGAAAGACATTTTCAAGTTTTTCAATTGCCATCTGAAGTTTTGTCTCTTTGATTGGCTTAAGAAGATAATCGACACTGTTTACCTGAAATGCACGTAAGGCATATTCATCGTATGCGGTGGTAAAAATTACCATACTCTCCACCTTCACCTGATCGAAAATTGAAAAACTAATACCGTCGGTAAGCTGAATATCCATAAAAATGAGGTCGGGACTCGCATTGCTATTTAACCAGGCAACCGTACTTTTTACACTTTCAAACCACTCTACTATTTCCCAATCGGGGCGTAATTTTTCAACCATTCCCCGGAGCAAGCGATAATTGTGTAGTTCATCTTCAACAATAATTATTCTCATGGCTCTTGATTTTTCAGTTACAACATGGGGATTTTAACTTCAAATCGCTCTTCGTCATACTGAACAACCATCTCTTTTGATGTCAGCATTTCGTATCGTTTTACCAGATTTCTTAAACCTGTTTTAGTAGAATAGGAAGAATCCCTAAGATTCATGCTGTTCGATACTATTAAAAAATTAGTGTCGGTAGCAATTTCAATTCTTAATGGAGTTTCTTTACTGGTAACATTGTGCTTTATTGCATTCTCTACCAGAAGTTGTAAGGTTAACGGGGCTATTTCCTTTTCAAAATCTTCCTTCAAAATTGAACTCTTAACTTCTATTCCTGCTCCCAATCGTTCTTTATGTAAGCCAATGTACGACTCAATAAATTCAAATTCTTCACTTAATTTTACAAGACGTTTGTCTTTGCTTTGCAATACGTAACGATATACATCTGTAAAATTTTCGGTAAACTTCAGGGCTGTATTCTGATCGTAAATAATCAATGATTTTAGGACACTCAGATTATTAAAAAGAAAATGTGGATTTAACTGATCCTGTAACGAATTGTAATCCATGCGCAATTTTTCGCGTTTCATTTCAGCTATTTGCTCCTGCGAGTCGAGCCATTTTTGAGTAAATCGTGCAACTGCCAGCGAACTTGCCGTCATTTGTACAAAAAGCAATCCCATAAGTAATCCCATAAAAATACCTGATCGCGAATGTTCTTCAAGCAGTTGAGGTTCGATAAACAACATAAGCACTTTCATTACTAAAAGTAAAACCGATAATCCCAATAACAGTTGAATGGCTAAACGCAATTTAATTTTTTCGGGAACCGGTAAGAATCGTTCTAGAATATTATCGAGAATAATTTGGAACTCGGCAACAAGGTTAAATGATATGATTATAACCAGGTAATAAAAATAAACTGGTCTGTTAGTATTTTCAGATGGTCCCACAACAAATTCGATAAGGTTTAAAACACCAACTGCAATAAGACTGATAATGACAAACCGAACTAAAATACTTCCCGGTTTGTAACTTGGCAGCCGCATGGCTAATGCCTGTTTCTTTCTAGTATGTAAATCTAAACACTTCATTGTTGCATATCGACAAAATTATCTGTCTTCGCCCGGAATATACAGATTCCCGGTTACTCTTTCCCAACGGGTTTTTAAAACATTAAACTGCGCCACTGCCTTGATCAATTGAGACTGAGCATCTTGCCATTGCGCCTGCGCATTTAACAAGTCAGTAGTTGTATTTAGTCCCACTTCGAAACTGGCTTGTGTTTCTTCCAGACTTTCTTTTGCTTCATCTATATTTTCCTGAGCAAGTAAAGTCGATTCATAGGCTTCTTCAACCATAACCTGTACTTGCATGACCTCAAGTTTAATTAAATCATTTGTATGCTGCAAATTGTTTTCAGCCTGATCGATGCGCAACTGTGCCGCACGTTGTTTCTTTTTTCCTTGTCCCCACTGGAAAATTGGGATAGAAACCTGCGCTGCTACCAAGGTGCGGAAATCAGAATTCTCGTATAAATCTTTCACCCATACATTCGTGTATTGTACACCAACTCCAACAGTTGGCAAATAATCGGCACGGGTAATTTTTGCATCCAGTTCTGAAATTTCTTTTTGTTTCTCCAGAATTTTTAACTCATTACGATTATTTTCTGCCAGTTCGGTTCCATTATTTAGATCGAACAGATTTACAATGGCTGTTTCGTCATAGCTAATTTGAATATCGGTTTCTAAATCCTGCCCCAAAATCTGGTTGAGAGACATTTTGGTAAGACGTAAGCCATTTTTAGCCTTTAGCAAATTCAATTTTGCTTCGTTTTTCTGAACACTCACCTTTAGTTTTTCACTTGCCGGCTGCAGACCAACTTCATACATTGCTGTCATCTGGTCTTCCAGCTCGGTCAGCATTTTTATGTATTCTTCGGCAATTTTTATACTCGATTGTACCATGGCAACATTCCAAAATGCCTGATCGGTACTTTCAACAACTTCCGAATACGTCATGTTTAAAGCTAAATCAGAAATGGCAACTCCGGCATCGGCTTGTTTATTCGAGTTTTTAATTTTTCCTCCTGCATAAATGGGCTGAGCTACTGACAATCCACTTTGAACAAGCGTCAGCGAATTCATATCCAGAGTTATTCCGGGGCTCCACACATCGCTGGTACCGGTAAATTCACCAGCATTGGCAGCCTCGGCACTCTCTGCAGTTTGCATAAAATGACCGGGCATTGAAATTCCATCAAAACCCGGACTATGTGTTAACGAAATCTTTCCACTAACACTTGGCAAATAAGCAGTACGAGCTACTTCCTGATTTGCTAAAGCCTCTTTATTTTGTAAGGCTGCCTGTTTTAATTCCTTGTTAAATTCAACAGCTTGTTTCCGGCACTCCTCCAGGGTCATCACATTCTGCCCCGAAACAGTCCCCAGCGCTGTTGCTAAAAGAACAACTGTACTTATTATATTTTTTATTGATCGAATCATTTTTATTTTGTTTCTCATTTATCTATCAGACTTTTGATTCATTGATACTTCTTATATAGAAGTTACAGAGAATCAGACTTTTTCGTTTTTATTATTCGTTCTTTTAGTTCGCTCCCATCAATTCCATACAAAACGGCATAAAGTACCGGAACAACAACCAGGGTAATAACCGAACCTACAGCCAATCCGAACATAATTACAATGGCGGTTGAACTAAACATTGCATCGTTAATCAATGGAGTCATTCCCAAAATTGTGGTTAACGAAGCCATCATAACCGGACGCAACCGGGAAAGAGCAGCATCGATGGTAGATGTCAGTCTTGTTTTTCCAATCTGTAAATTCTGGTTTATTTCATCGAGTAAAACCACAGCATTTTTAATCATCATTCCAATTAAACCCAGCGCTCCAATAATTCCGGCAAATGTCAAGAAGGTACCAGTGCTTATCAAGCCCAGTACAACCCCCACAAAAGCAAAAGGAACGACAAGGAAAATAATGATTGGTTGTTTTAAGTTATTAAACAGTCCAATTATGATTATGGCCATTAAACCAATTGCCAATGG
>JBFFMM010000250.1:0-4379 GCA_041554075.1 Draconibacterium sp.
ATCTGCGTAAAAAGCAACATCGTAAATATCAGCCCTCCCAATGGTAATATCCATTTTAACAAGGGCAGTGATTGTATCAGGTACATGACAGGTAGGATCCAATATTGAACCTAATGTATCTGTCAGGTATACATCAACTATGTCAATGTCTCCGGCGGTGCATTTGAAACTAGCAGATGGACAGTATCTCAAGTCATCTTGTCCAAAACTCTCACTAACTCCTAATAACAAAAACACCAGCCCTAGTAGTAGGGTTCGTGTTAGATTTCGCTTGGGTAAAAATGTTTTCATATCGTCAGATGTTAAATGTTTACAAATTTGTGCTGTACAAAACCTGAAGCGCCATTGCATATGGATTCAAATAACGAATGTTGCTTTTCAGCATTCGTTTGGTTTTTTGCTAATAAGTTTCTGATATGAAATTTTCGGAAAGATGTAAATAACCCCTTATTCTTTATCTTCTTTAAATTCCAGAATCAATAAATTACGTTATGCAAATTATAACTTAATAACATAAAATCCAAATTTTTACTTTGTAATGCGCTTCGTCCATATCGCTTTTCAAAATGTTTAGTACTTCTTGTGTGTTGTAAGCAATTTATGTGCCTCGTCTCGTAATGTGCACAAAATCAGTAAAATGTGTGTTTGCTGAGTTCTCTGAATTTGATTCAAAATGGGACAAATGTCCATTGCTGGCAAATAAATACATTTTTGTATTATTTATAATATTAAAGTATATTTTACATTAATCAAATTATTGGCACTTCGTTTTGAGCTTTTATCATCGTCAGTAAAAATGAGGTTCACTTATTTTGTTTATTATGATTTGTAGAAGCTGTTAATCCCGAGTCAAAACTTAATGTAAGGCAGAATAGAAGGAGTAAAAAATAGTTTTGTATAAAATAAGAATTGAATGAAAATTATTTTTATAAAAAATCATTTTATATTTACGTTGTTTTTAAAAATATTATAAAGTTAAACTCAATGATTTATCGATTACCGCTAATTGTAATTGCACTGTTTACACTTTCGTGTAATCAAGTAACTCCACCCAATCCCGTTTTGCCCTTGCCTTCCGAACGTCAACTGGCATGGCACGAGTTGGAATTTTATGCCTTTGTACATTTTAACATGAATACTTTTTCCGACATGGAGTGGGGTATGGGTGACGAGAGTCCCGAGTTGTTTAATCCAACAGAATTAGACTGCAGGCAGTGGGCGCGCATTTGTAAAGAGGCCGGGATGAAAGGAATAATTTTAACGGCAAAACACCACGACGGTTTTTGTTTGTGGCCCTCGGAATATACCGAACACTCAGTAAAAAACTCACCTTGGAAAGATGGAAATGGTGATGTTGTTCAGGAGCTGGCCGATGCCTGTAAGGAGTATGGATTAAAACTTGGAATTTATCTTTCACCCTGGGATCGTAATCATGCTGACTACGGAAATGAAAAATACATCGAATATTTTAGAAATCAGTTGCGCGAGTTGATGACGAACTACGGAGAGGTTTTTGAAGTTTGGTTTGATGGTGCAAATGGCGGAACCGGATATTATGGAGGTGCCAACGAAAATCGAAAAATAGATAATCGAACTTATTACGATTGGGAAAATACACGTAAAATTGTTCGCGAATTGCAACCCAACGCATGTATGTTTAGCGATGCAGGACCTGATATTCGTTGGTGTGGTAACGAAGAAGGCTGGGTGAGGGAAACGAATTGGAGTAGTATTAAACGCGATGATTTCGCTCCTGGTGTTGTTGATGATCTTGAAGATTTGCGTTCCGGCCAGATAGATGGAACACACTGGGTTCCTGCCGAGGTAGATGTTTCTATTCGTCCGGGTTGGTATTACCATAAATACGAGGACCACAAAGTGAAAACCTTGCCACAGCTTTTAGAGATATATTATAATAGTATAGGAAGGAACGCTTCATTGCTTATCAATTTTCCGGTTGGTCCCCGTGGATTAATTCACGAAAACGATGCGGAGCAGATTTTGAAACTGGCTGATGCCATTAAAGCCGATTTTGCAACTAATCTTGCTGCCGTGAAAAAAGTAGAGGCGACTAATGTGCGTGGAAATTCGGAAAAATACAAAGCTGAAAATGTTACTGATGGAAACCCGGAAACATCGTGGGTTACCGATGATGGAATAACATCAGCTTCACTAACCATCGATTTTGAGACAGAAATAGAATTTAATCGTTTTTGGGTTCAGGAAGATATTCGTTTGGGGCAACGCGTAAAGAAATTTACTGTTGAAGCTTTTAGTAATAATGAGTGGAAAGAGATTGCCAGCCAAACAACGATTGGTAGAAAACGCATTTTACGTTTGCCAAATACTACAGCTACAAAAGTTCGTTTAACAATTGTTGACTCAAAAGCGTGCCCGGTAATTTCAGCCGTTGAATTATACAAAGCTCCTAAAGTTATTGTTGAACCGAAAATAAGAAGGGATAAAGACGGTGTTGTATCAATCACTTCTTTTGACAATGGTTTGGATATTTTTTATACACTCGATGGAGTAGAACCAACTATCCAATCGAACAAATATACTGAGTCATTTTTGTTGTCAGGCAAAACAGTAGTAAAAGCAATTGTTGTTGACACTGATGAAAACAAACAGAGTTCTGTTACTCAGGCTGAATTCGATGTGGCTAAAACAAAATGGGAAATGGCCGGAGCTTTCAAAGGCGTTGAGCAAACCCAGAATATTTTTGATGGAGATGAAAATACTGCATGGACTTTAGATAATGAACCTCCGGCTGATTTTGTTATTGATTTAGGTGAATCTTTAAGCATTTCCGGCTTTAAATATTTACCCGATCAGGGGCGATGGAATTCTGGAATAATATTTAATTACGAATTTTATGTCAGTCAAAATGGAAAGACTTGGGGAAATCCCGTTTCAAAGGGCGAATTTTCAAATATAAAAAATAGTCCGGTTTGGCAGAAAAAGGAATTTCAGGCTACAACAGGAAGGTTTATTAAATTAAGGGCATTAACTTCGGCTAATGAAAAAGGTAAAGTAGGATTTGCCGAGTTTGATATTGTAACCAAATAAATACCTATGAAAGTAACGGTAATAGCTGTAATTGTTTTACTTATTCTTCAAGGATGTTCTTTAAAAAAGAAATCGGAACGGAAAACGGGTATTACCTATAATAACATAGAGAAACATATTGCGGAGTTAGCTTCCGATAAATACAAAGGCAGGCCTCCTATGACCGAAACCGAACCATTGGTCTTGAATTACATTTCCTCCCAAATGAAAGAAATAGGTTTGGAGGGGGCAAATAAAGGAAGCTATTTTCAGGATGTTCCCATTTTGGCAGTTAGCTCAAAGCTTTCAAAAACAATCGATTTTCAAACTCCAAAAGGAAAAATGAGTTTCGAAAAACTTAATGATTATGTGGCTTTTTCGCAAAAGGTTGAACCTGAAATGAGTCTTAATAATTCAGAAGTTATTTTTGCCGGCTTTGGAATTAGCGCACCTGAATTTGGTAGAAACGATTTTGAAGGTATCAATGTAAAAGGAAAAACCATCATTGTTTTTGTAAATGATCCCGGGTATGGAACCAACGGTACTTATTTTAAAGGAAATACAATGACCTATTATGGTCGTTGGACCTATAAGTTTGAAGAAGCAGCGCGACAGGGTGCAAAGGCATGTTTTATTGTGCACGAAACGGGGCCAGCTGGATATCCCTGGGCGGTAGTTCAAAATAATGGTGAGTCAACCAAACTTTTTCTCGATTCGGATGATGGCTACAAAAACCGATGCGAATTTGAAGGTTGGTTAACAAAAGAAACTGCTGACGAACTGTTTGAAGCGTGTGGGTATTCGTTTCTGGAAGTAAAAGAAAAAGCTATTTCAGCAGATTTTAAACCCTTTAAATTACCCGTAAAAGCATCAGCAAAAATTACGAGTTCGTTTGAAAGGGGAGTATCGAAAAATGTATGTGGTTTGATAAAAGGTAGTACCAGCTCCGATGAAGTAGTGCTTTATACAGCACATTGGGATCATTTGGGTGTTGGAGCAGTTGTCGATGGCGACAGTATATATAATGGTGCAACGGATAATGCAAGTGCTGTTTCGTGGATGCTGGAAATTGCCCGGGCAATGAAAAATGGAGAACAACCTGAGCGGTCAGTATTGTTTTTAGCAGTTACTTGCGAAGAATCAGGATTGTTGGGCTCAGGCTATTATGCGCAAAATCCGTTTTTCCCAATGAGTAAAACGGTGGCATGTATCAATACCGATGTAATTTTGTTTCTTGGTAAATTTAACGATGTTACAGTTACAGGTTACGGACAGTCGGAACTAGACAATTGGTTGTTGGCCGAGGCCGAGAAACAAGGACGATATATAGC
>JBFFMM010000251.1:0-4373 GCA_041554075.1 Draconibacterium sp.
CAACTCCGCAATTCGTTTTACATTTTTCTGGTTGTCAAACTCATCGCCTTTAAACGATTTTGAACCGTATGCCAAATACAACTCTTTACGTAACTCACGGTTATCGGCATATTTCATAAAAGGAAGATAACTTGGCATTGAAATATCAAAAAGCCAACCTTCTTTGTCTTTAGCCTTTGCTTTTCCTGCAGCTGCTTCCAATGCTCCTTCGGGTAATCCCGACAATTTACTTTTATCAGTAATGAGCAATTCGTAGCTGTTTGTTTCTTTGAAAACATTCTCGCCAAAAGTTAAACCCAGTTTCGAAAGTTCGGTGCTTATTTCGCGGAATTTATCTTTATCAGCATCCGACAAATTAGCTCCCTGACGAACAAAACCTACATAACTGTTTTCGAGCAATGTTTTTTGCTCCGTAGTTAAATCCAGATTGTCTTTTTGCGCATACACTGCTTTTATCTTTTCAAAAAGAACCGGATCCAGCGAAATATCATTTTGATATTTCGTAAGTATTGGCGAAACTTCCTGCGCAATTTTTTGCAACTCTTCGCTGGTTTCCGAACTCAATAAATTAAAAAATATTCCTGCCGTTCTTCCCAGTAAACGACCTGATTCATCTAAAGCAACTACGGTATTTTCGAAAGTTGGAGTTGCCGTATTGTTTTTAATCGCTTCAACTTCGGCCTCACCTTGTTTTATTGCTTCATTAAAAGCCGGTAAAAAGTTTGCGTTTTCAATTTTATCAAACGGTGCCGCCTGATGTGGCGTTTTAAAATCGCCTAAAAGCGGATTATCTTGTGCGTTTACCATTCCTAAACTCATTAAAAAAATTACTACAAATACATTAATACTCTTCATTTTATACCAATTATAGATTTACCTGAAAGTAGTCTTCATTCAGATTCAATAATTACAAATACATAAACGGTTTGTTCAGAACAACAGATTATTTTTTCTTTTTCTTCTTTTCAACAGACCAGCCGAATTTGCCAATTTTATCACCAATCCCAAAATAATGACCATGGCTATAAACCAATGGATTGGCCTTTGAAAAGCTAAAAGCATCGTCTTCGTTTAAATAGGCATCGTCAACCGAAACACCAACCACTTCGGAAATAAACATGTGATGCGATCCTAATTCAACTATTTCTTTTACCCGACATTCGATATTCACCGGCGACTCCTCAATAATAGGTGCCTTTACAAATTTTGCCGGTGCCGGAGTGAGGTTCATTTCCTTCCACTTGTCGTATTTACGCCCCGAGCGACATCCACACCAATCGGTTGCTTTTGCCAATTTTTCAGTAGTAAGATTAATTACAAATTCGCCGGTGCGTTTAATGATTTCGTACGAATGACGACCCGGACGTACTGAAATGTAACACATGGGCGGATCGCTGTTTATGGTACCTGTCCAGGCTATCGTTATAATGTTGTATTCTTCAGAATTTTCGCCACAGCTAACCATTACTGCAGGGAGAGGATAAATAATGGTTCCGGGTTTCCAATACGTTCTTGCCATTTATTTTATTTTTTTGATATTACTTTAATAGTCAAAGATAAAAAATGCTTTGAAAATCGGAGTTGAAGCTTACCCAACACAATTATAGAACACCTCTCATACGGCGCGTTCATATAAAAAATGGTATGATATTTTATTGAGTTCCCCAGTAGTTTTAATCGGTTGGATCATTCCAGTCGCCATTCTCACGAATAAGCTGTTCCAATTCTTCCACAGCATTTTCGTAACTGATATGACGTTTCACCGGCTTTAATCCTTTGTAAAGATTTACTTTACCGTTTCCGGCACCTACAAAACCATAATCTACATCGCCCATTTCGCCCGGTCCGTTAACCACACATCCCATAATTCCAATTTTCAGGTGGTCGAGATGTTTAAAATGTTCCTTCACATTTTTAGTGGTTTCGTGTAAATCGAACAAAGTTCTGCCACAACCCGGACATGAAATAAATTCGGTTTTCGAAACTCGCATCCGGCTGGCTTGCAATATTCCAAAACTCAAGTCCTTCAATTCGGTAAACGTAATACTTTCGCTATCGTTGGCCAGACAAATTCCATCGCCGTAACCATCAATCAACAGACCACCCAAATCGGCAGAAGCCTTAATATGCATGTCACCTAAATTGTCATCTTCGTACTTTCGGTAAAGAATTACTGGCACTTTCCAAATATGTGTATCCAATGCCATAAAGAAAGCTCGTAGTTCGGCCATTGGATTTGCGTTGAAACTTTCAAGTATCAAGACCGTTTTACGTGTCTGTTTCAGTTTCATAATAATTTCAGGGTGCATGTCCATAAAACGATCGAAATCTGCTTTACTGGTTCGTATAAACTTCATCCTACCCCAACGCGTACTTTCAAACAAGTATTCTTCCAATGTAATTACCGGATACTCTTCGCCGTTAATATCCAACACTTTATTTCCCGACAAGAAATAGTCGGGGATCAGTTTTCCGCGAATTGGAATCATTTCGCGCATACTACGCTCACCCAAATCGGCAATTACCACCGGCAGTTGTTTTCCTCCCATATTTAGTACCGGACGAGTATCCCGACTTTCGTACTCAAACGGATTGGTTTGTGCAATCATTGGAGCGGTAATAGGCGCGTGATTTTGATACCCTTTAAAATGATTAACCAGTTTTAACGCCACCGGAATTTCGTTAATTGGTTTTTCTGTTAGCGAAACACGAATTGTGTCGCCAATACCATCCGAAAGCAAAGCTCCGATTCCTACAGCCGATTTTATTCGTCCGTCTTCACCTTCTCCTGCTTCCGTTACTCCTAAATGGATTGGAAAAGCCATTTCTTCCAAACGCATTTTAAAATTTAGCAAACGAACGGTGTATACCATTACACGTGTATTGCTCGATTTTATAGAAACTACAACATTATTGAATTTCTCTTTTTTACAAATTCTCAGAAACTCCAATACCGACTCGGCAATACCTGCCGGAGTATCGCCAAAACGGCTCATCACCCGATCGGAAAGTGAACCATGATTGGCTCCAATGCGAAGTGCTGTTTTGGTGTCCTTTAACAGTTTCAGAAAAGGAATAAACTGCTGTTCAATTTTTTCTAATTCCGTTTTATACTCTTCGTCGGTATAAATTTTATTTTTAAACTGGGCTCTTTTGTCGTAAAAATTACCCGGATTAATCCGAACTTTTGAGACATATTTAGCTGCAACTTCGGCCAATTTTGGATTAAAATGAATGTCGGCAATCAAAGGAGTATTGTAACCACGTGCAACCAATTCCTTTTTGATAACTTTTAGGTTTTCGGCATCGCCCATTCCTTTTACAGTTACCCGCACATAGTCGGCGCCCGCCTTTACCACACGAATTACCTGTTCAACAGTAGCTTCTGTATCCAACGAGTTGGTGTCCGTCATCGTCTGAATCCTTATTGGATTATTGCCACCAACAGGAACACTACCAATCATTACTTCACTTGTCTCTTGTCTTTGGTACTTGGTTAAATCTTTGATATAATTGAAATGCTGATCTTTCATGAACTGAATCTATTAAGCTGAGGTGCAAATTTAAGCTAATGCTTCTAAAATAAAAAGAATCGGCTATTTTTGTTTACATTATTCAGCGCGTATGACTGTAGAAACAAGGAACATAATTAAATTGTTTGGGAAGCAGAAAGCCCTTGACAATGTTGGCTTCTCAATAAATAAAGGCGAATTGGTCGGTTTTTTGGGTCCAAACGGTGCCGGGAAATCAACCATGATGAAAATTATTACAGGTTATTTGCCGCAAGATTCGGGGGACGTTTTGATACATGGACAGCGAATTTCAATTGAAAATCTGGAATATAAACAAGAAATTGGCTACCTGCCCGAACATAATCCGCTTTATACTGATCTTTATGTGAAAGAATTTTTGGAGATTACTGCCGGATTTTACAAACTGAAAAATAAAAAGCAGCGTGTTGCCGAAATGGTAGAATTGACCGGACTTGGACTGGAACAACACAAAAAAATACGAGCACTTTCGAAAGGATACCGGCAACGTGTTGGATTGGCACAGGCTCTTATTCACGATCCGTCAATATTGATTTTAGATGAACCTACAACTGGCCTCGATCCCAACCAACTGGAAGAAATCAGAAGTTTGATTCGCGAAATCAGCAAAGAAAAAACAGTGATTTTATCGTCGCATATTATGCAGGAAGTAGAAGCAGTATGCAATCGGGTAATTATTATTAACCGGGGGAAAATTGTCGCCGATGGAGGAATCTCGGAGATTAAAAACCAAAGCATAAAACGCAACCAACTTGTTTTTGCTGAGTTTAACACGGAAATTGAGCTTGAAAAACTACTTTCAATTTCGGGAGTAAAAAGTGC
>JBFFMM010000252.1:0-4366 GCA_041554075.1 Draconibacterium sp.
CATAACATATAGTCGATTAGGCCATCAAACTTTAAAAATGAAGCTTTGGCACTTGTCCATTCCATTTTTGAATTCTTCTCTGTAGCGTCGCCAACCTGCAAAACTATTTTAATGTTAAATCCTGTCTTATGTATTTCAATAATTCGTTCTATAAGTTTGTCCAAAAGCTTATGGTATTCAGGATAAACCGTATATAGTTGAATGTCTGGTATAACAACTAAAAATTCTGAAGTTTCAGAAAGTTGAGTATTCCCATTTTTGTAAAAATTGTTAAAAGGACCGAAGTCTTTCCGAATATAGGTATTACCTGATAAAAAATCGCATGAGCCAATTGTTATGAAACAAAATGAGCAGTAAACAACCAATAGAATCTTGTTTATCTTCATATTTGTTGCTGTTTTATTTCCTAAACTTAGAGTATTTTTTTTAAGTACTTATAAAAATGTACTTAGTATTTTAATCTTTTATAAGTTGGGAGTGAAACAGAACCAAATCAACAGACTGTATTAGTTGATCTACGATTATAATTTAGCTACTTTCTCATTTCCTTTTTTAATCCTATTTTATTATATCGACTTATGCCTCCAAGGTGTTATTGGGAGAAATGAAATCAGAGGTAGAATGTTTACTATTTATAAAATGCCATTTCTTTTAATTAGTACAATAGCGAACTAATTTATGGTAAGTTGTGGGGGTAAATAGCAATTGTTTCTTTAGTCGTAAATGTTATTTTTGAGTAATACCTTTGATAATATTGAAGGATTTTACTTTTGTGGCTTACGATATCCATAGCTTTTTTCGAAGGGCTGCCAGTTTGCGTTATTGGATATTTGGTTTGTTCCAACGTTCTTTTAATGTTCCCAAAAACTGTTTTCCAAGAATCCAGCCAATGGCAATTACACCACCCAAAAATGTCCATATAATTAATGTCATCAATCCACTTCTGTTGTCTTCCAAAGGCAATGTTACCGGTTTTATAACAGAGAAAACTGGTGTATCTTCTTTCACTTGGATACGTGCCTGTTCGAGTTGCTGAGCCAACCCCGAATACACATCAAAAGCCAGTTGGTATTCACTTTGTAAACGTTCTCCCTGGGTACGGGCACGGGCGGAGGTAACATTTTTGTTTTTATCGCGAAAGTTGGCTAAAGCCGTCTGTGCGTTTTCAAATTCTTGTTTGTTGTCGTTGTAACGTTCTTCGATAAATTTTAGCTGGGCCAAGGCTTTTTCAACTTTGTAGGTGGTAATGTAGTGCTGTAACATTTCCAATGCTTTATGTGTAAGCTGTGCTGCTACGTCTGCATCTATGGTGCTTGCCGAAAGCGTAAGAAAACCATCTTTGTCGTTTACTGCGAGGTTCACTTTTTTGTCGAGTAACTTGCGGATTTCTTCTTGTTCTTCGCTTAAGGTGATATAGTCATTGGTCATGGGGGGAATGGTCATTGATTGTTCGTTGCCTTTTATGGCTTTTAGTATTACAAAGGGCAGACCGATGGTATATTTTTCTACCAGCTCAAAAACGCCCGGTTTTTTTATCTCGGTAAAATAGGTGAAAATACTTACTGGTTGTTCCTGTCCGGGGAAATGAAAAGGGGTATTCATTAATTCGAGCTGAAAAGGAACACTTTTTATAATTTGCGGGTAAACGATGGGGGAGAGTTGTGTGCTGTTTCCAGTCATGTCGTTCAGGTTAAATCCGGCCATTGCAGCCAATGACGATAAACCTCCTAATTTGGATTTGTTATCTGAGATTTGGGGTACTACTGTTGTAGAGGCTGTGTACTCTTTTGGAGCGAGCAGAGCCACCGCCAAACCAATACACATAAAAATAAGTACGGTTTTTATAATGAATTTTCTTCCGTTCCAGGTGGTTTTGGCCAGGGCGATGAGATCGATTTCGTCTTCGGCGACTTGGTTAGTAGTTTTTATTTCGTTGGTCATATGGTGTTGTTTAGTATTACTTATTTGTTTGTCTTATTAGACAGATCCCAAAAATTAAGTTTCACTGAACTGATCACTGATCACTTCTCCTTATTTTGACAGGTTAATAATTGTTGCTGCAGATAATGCCAACGATGAAAGTACACTAATCACTGCTATCCATTCTCCACTACCCGGTTTCTTTTCCGGTTTTTGTGGAACAACCACCAAACTTCCGGGTTTCACCTCAGGATACTTTTTGAAAATTATTCCTTTTTTTACAGCAGTTGAGCCATTGGCATACCTTACATATACCTTCTTTTTGTTTGCATCGAAGTTAAACCCACCACATTGCTCAATGTAGTATTTGGCGTTTTTCCCTTCTTCAAAAGCAATGGAAAAAGGATTTTGAACATTCCCACTTATTTTTACGGTTTGCATAAATTCGGGGACATACAACTGGTCTCCATTTCGTAAGAACAGGTCCGATTCTCCACCCGGCTTTTGGAGAATATCCTTTAGGTTAATGGCTACCTGTTCTTCTCCTAATTCTTCCGAAAAACGATTCAATGTTGCTCCCTCAACAAATGCTTGTGGCGTAATTCCTTTGGCCATGTTCACCAAATCTGATATACGTTGGTTTTTGTTGCTAATGGCAAATGAACCTGCATACACTACTTCTCCCGAAATTAGCACTGTTCCATTGTTGCGAAAACCGGGAGCTCGTCGCACAGATACCTGATCGAAAGCTTTTAGCATAAAATTGGCATCTTTGCTTTCCAATCCCAGATTACGAGCCATGTTTAAAGTAAAAGTATGAACCAGTTGGTTCGATAATTGTGAGGCTTCCTGGTAGTTTAAACGTCGGGCCACTTCAATAAAAGTACTGTCGGCACCTTCGGTAAATCCTTCGGCCAAAAAAATGGCATCACCCAATGTCATATTTTTCGACCACACAAATTGTCCGGGAGCATTGACTTCTCCTGAAACGCTAATGTTTCGCTCCTCTTTAAGTTCGAAATGCGACTTAATGAGAACCACATCTTCTTTTTGAAGTTTTATATTGCTGGTTCCATTTACTACTTCAGCTACGTTAAAGGGTATGATTGATGTTGTCAAATCGCTGTTTTCCCGGTTGATTAGACCTCTGGTTTGAAACGCATCGGGAGTTATACTATCTGCTTTTATTATCAGGTCGTATAAGGTCATCTCCGGAATCCACTCATATTCTCCCGGGCGATAGACTGACCCTTTGATTGTAACCCTGTTTTCGTACAGTTCAAGAACCTTTGTATTGCTTATTGAATCCCCATTCATAAGATAAGTGTCAGCTATGTTATTCAATGTAACATCTACTATTTGCTTACGCTGTTGTGCTTTTCTGTGAATTTGAATCTTAGCCTGGTAGGCATCCTGGGTATAACCGCCGGCAAAACGAACCAGATCCTTTAGACTTTCGGATTCTTTTAATTCAAATATTGCGTTTCGTTGAAATTGTCCAACAATCTGAACTTTTTTTTCTGCCGGAGGAATAAATAGAACATCGTTGTTTTTTAAAATAATGTTATCCGATGGGTCGGCATCAATCAGAAAACGGTAAATGTCAACCGTTTTAGCTGTTTGATTGTTGCGTATTATTCTAATATTACGGAATGATCCAATCTCGTTTGGCCCTCCGGAAAGATATAAAGCATTAAATGCAGTTGCAGTTGCAGGGAGCGTGTATGTGCCGGGAGTTTCAACTTCACCAACAATATTTACGCGAATAGCATGTAGTTGTCCCAGGTTTATTTGTGCAAAAGTTTGTGGGTTGTTGTCACCCATATCGGAATAAATAGATGTTAAACGACTTTTTATTTTTGTTTCTGCTTTTGAAAAAGTTAATCCTGCAATAAAAACAGGACCTATGTCCGGAATTAGTATCTGACCACTTTGATTGACAGTGAGTTGGTAATTACTTTGCGAATTCCCCCAAATACTAATTATTATCTGATCGCCTATGTTTATTTCATAGTTCGATGGGGTTTGCACATTTACCGATGGTTCGAAGGTTAGATTTTTGCTGTTGAAGAGATACGAACCAAATATGATTTGTTCTTTCTTTATCTTGATCTCAGATGTACGCGTTGAAAGCTCTTCCTTATCGATTGATTCATTTTCCTTGTCTTTGAAAGGATCGATTGTTGTTTCTGTTGTATCGATGTTTTCCTCTAGTCGCTTTTGCATCTCTAAAATCTGTTGTTCGCTGGCACCACGTTGGCGAGCCAGATTGGCAGCTTCTTTTGGAGAGAGGTTTGCTTCCTTCATCGCCTTTTCTGCTTTTTCAACATCCGATTGAGGCAATGTGCTAACATCAATGTTTTTTAGGTCTTGTTCCTGTGCATATGTTGCTGTAACAATGCAAAATAGTAGTACAAAAAAAGGAAATATTTGTTTTAACATATTC
>JBFFMM010000253.1:0-4342 GCA_041554075.1 Draconibacterium sp.
ATGAGTATTCGCAAATTAGGTAATTCGTCAACTGCTACTGTACCAACCTTACTCGATTTGGTATTGAAAGGAAAAATAGAAGGCCACGAGGTAAATAAAGGCGATTACACAATCCTATGTTCGGTTGGCGCCGGAATGAACATCAATTCGATTGTTTATAAGTGGTAAATAAGAGGATGTCTTAAAAGTCTTATTACAAAATTTTCAACTTGCAATTAGTAATCTCTTGCTTGATTACCCCTCCAAACCTCCCTAAAGCGGGAGACTTAAAGTCCCCTACAGGGGATTTAGGGGTAAAAACCAAGTGTTTACTTTCAAATTGTAAGTTTATATTTCTTTTCAAATTTGTTTTGAGATAGCCTCTTAGCTTTTACCATTTTATGGCTTCCAAACCTTTTTCTCTCAAAAACTCATTGGTTCGGCTAAAGTGTTTGTTCCCAAAAAAACCACGACTTGCCGAAAGTGGCGATGGATGCACCGATGTTAAAACAAGGTGTTTGTTCTGATCGATAAATTTACTTTTACTAATGGCATAATTTCCCCACAACAGGAAAACTACATTTTCTTTTTTATCGCTGATTTTTTGAATAACAGCATCGGTAAATTGTTCCCACCCCTTTTTTTGGTGTGAACCGGCTTGGTGTGCACGAACGGTTAAAGTGGCGTTGATTAACAGTACGCCTTGTTTAGCCCATTGAGTCAGGTTGCCACTTTCCGGAATAGGTTTGCCCACATCCTGGTTTAACTCTTTAAAAATATTGCGTAAGCTGGGTGGAAATTTTATTCCGTCATTTACCGAAAAACACAAACCATGTGCCTGCCCGGGACCATGATATGGATCTTGTCCTAAAATAACTACCTTCAAATTATCAAAAGTACATTGGTCGAAGGCATTAAAAATAAGCTTTCCGGGAGGGAAAATTTGTTGGGTTTTGTACTCATCTCTCACAAACTCGCTCAACTTTACAAAATAATCTTTTTCAAATTCATCGTTTAACTGTTCTTTCCAGCCCGGTTCTATTTTTACATCCATGTATTTTCTTTTAATGAAAAACTAAAATAGGAAAATTCTATTGGAATAAGCTTCACTTGCCCTCCATTAATACCATCAGGCAACAACTTTTTATTTCTTTTTCATCATACCATGTCGGGCTTGTTTTCTATTTTGTATTTTTAGTTTCAAATTAGTTAGAATGGAATTTATATATCTGCTTGGTGGATTAATCGTTGGTGGTTTCGCGGCTTTTTTTTATTTCAGAATTCGATCCGAAAAAGGACAGGTTTCTGCTGAAAAACTTGTATTGGAAAAGGAAAAGCTGTTTCAGGAACAGAGAGTTGTGATTGAGAAACAAAGTTTGATTTGGGAAGAGCGTTTTCAGTTGTTAAAAGTAGAATCCAATGAATGGAAAAAGGAACTGGAACATACACGTGGCGAAAACACCGATCTGTTTGGTCGCCTTGAAAAAGCCAAAGTTGAATACCTTAACCTAAAGGAAAAACTGGAAACCCAAAAAGCAGAGTTGGAGCAAATTCAGAAAAAATTTACTACTGAGTTTGAAAATGTAGCCAATAAAATTTTGGAGAAAAACAGTGAAAAATTTACCGCTGCCAATCAAAAAAATATTGGCGATGTGTTGAATCCACTCAAAGAAAAAATACAGCTTTTCGAGAAGAAAGTTGAAGATACCTACAAGCAGGGTTTAAAAGACCAGACTGATTTACGTGCCGAACTCAAAAAGCTACACGATTTAAATTCGAAAATTAGCGAGGAAGCCAATAACCTGACACGCGCATTAAAAGGCGATGTAAAAAAACAAGGCAACTGGGGCGAAGTGGTTTTGGAACGTATTCTTGAGCGATCGGGATTAAACGAGGGAGAAAATGGTTATCAAAAACAGTTTTCCGATATTTCGGAGGACGGCAAACGTATTCAACCCGATATTGTTATTAATCTGCCCGATAACAAACACATTATTGTAGACTCGAAAGTTTCATTAATTGCTTACGAAAGAGCAGTAAATGCAGAAAGTGAAGAAGAACGCCAGAAATTTGTGAAGGAACACCTGCTGAGTTTGAAGACACATATAAAAGGATTAAGCGATAAACATTATCAAACTGCGGCTAAACTAAACTCACCCGATTTTGTATTGCTTTTTATTCCTATTGAATCGTCCTTTAGTCTGGCCATTCAGGAAGATCAGGAGCTGTTCTCGTTTGCCTGGGACCAGAAAGTGGTGCTGGTAAGTCCATCAACTTTGCTGGCTACCTTGCGAACCATTTCATCCATTTGGCAGCAGGAAAATCAAACCCGGAATGCCATTGAAATTGCAAAACAAGGTGGGGCGCTTTACGATAAGTTTGTGGGATTTATCGCCGACATGGAAAATATTGGTAAAAACCTCGATACTACCCGCAAAACCTACGATTTGGCAGTTAATAAACTGCATGTAGGTAGTGGAAATTTAGTGCGTCGAGCCGAAAATATTAGGAAGTTAGGGGCAAAAACAACAAAAGAATTACCCAAGAATATGTTGGAAGAATAGAAATAAACTGGATAATATAAAGAAAAATTATCCAGTTTTGTATTTATCCGATTAAGAAATATTATACATTAAATGTTACCCTTTTCCCAATAATATCATTTTGAACCTTGTCGTTCTTGTACACTTTTTCTCCATTCACAAACGTAGAAACCACTTTATTCGAGAACAAAGTTCGTTCGAAAGGAGACCAGCCACATTTGTAAAGAATGTTTTCGGGAGCAACCATCCAACTTTTGTTCGGATCGACTAAAACCAAATCGGCAAAATAACCTTGACGAATGTATCCACGTTTATCCACTCTGTACAAATCGGCAGGTGCATGGCACATTTTTTCGATTACTTTTTCTACCGAAATAAAACCTTTTTTACTGAGTTCGAGCATGGCAACCAGCGAGTGTTGAACCAGTGGACCACCCGATGGAGCTTTAAAGTAGGTATTGTTTTTTTCTTCCAAAGTGTGTGGTGCGTGGTCGGTAGCAATCACATCAATTTTATCCGAAAGTAGTGCTTCCCAAAGAGCTTCTTTATCTTTTACACATTTTACCGAAGGGTTCCATTTTATGCGGGTTCCGTAATCGATGTAATCACGTTCGTCAAACCAAAGATGATGAACACAAACTTCAGCAGTAATTTTTTTGTCGGCCACTTTGCCGGGCGAAAACAAACTCATTTCTTTTGCCGATGTAAGGTGCAAAACGTGTAAACGTGTATCAAACTTCGAAGCCAGTTCAACAGCTTTTGATGATGAAATGTAACAAGCCTCATCGCTGCGAATGTGGCAGTGGCGCGAAATTGGAACATTTTCACCGTATCTTTCGCGTGCTATTTTTATGTTTTTCTGAATAGTAGCTTCGTCTTCGCAGTGAGTAGCAACCAGTGTCGGTGCATTTTTAAAAATCCCGGAAAGAGTTTTTTCATCGTCAACCAGCATATTTCCGGTGGAAGAGCCCATAAATACTTTTATTCCGCAGACTTTTGTTGGATCAGTTTTTAACACTTCATCCAGATTATTATTGGTGGCGCCCATATAAAACGAGTAATTGGCAGCCGAAACCTCAGCCGCCCGATCGTATTTTGCCTGCAACGCTTCCTGTGTCGTAGTTTGTGGATTGGTGTTGGGCATTTCCATGTAAGTGGTAACGCCTCCGGCAACGGCAGCCCGGCTTTCAGTAGCAATATCTCCTTTGTGGGTTAATCCCGGCTCGCGAAAATGTACCTGGTCGTCAATTACTCCGGGAATAAGCAATAGCCCTGTGGCCTCAATTATTTCAATATGGTCGAGATCAAAATTAGTTGGGATTACATGTGGAAAAATCTTCTCGATCTTTTCGTTATTAATTAATACACTTCCTTTAAATTTCAATCCCTCGTTTATAATTGTGGCATTTTTAATTAAAGTTTTCATTGCTCTTCGTTTTACAACAAAGTTAATCAATTCTCTTCATCAAAACCCGCTAACATTTTTTCTATTTTCAGAAGTATAGGTTTTTTGTTTTTTCGCCAATCTTTTTTCCCCATAAGAAAACCAAAAGCCAGCAAACTAAAATAAATCAGCTGAAAAACTATAATATCAGTTAAATTATTAAGATATTCAAAATACTTTGAAATAGAAACCATGGTAGCTATGTTAATCAGTAATACTACCACAATAAGCCATAATTGTTTCTTGTTCCAAAACTGAAATCGCTTTTTAGCTTCATTCAGAAAAACTTTAGGCGAAGAGAGGTACCATGTTTGTTTTATTTGATTGTGTTTTTTCCAAAAAAGAATGGCCAGTATTATGGAGGCAACAACATAGC
>JBFFMM010000254.1:0-4332 GCA_041554075.1 Draconibacterium sp.
CTTATCCCAATGGCGGCGCACTTGTTATTACGTGGTAAACAACAGCACAATATTTTCTACGAAAAAGTAACAACAAATAATCGGATTATTCAGATTTATATTTTGCTGTTAAAGGCAAGTATGCGTACTCCGGCACGTACTGTAATTGGTGCAATTGTACTTTTTTTCCTAACTGTTTTTATTGTGCTGGCTATTAGTGTCAATAATCTTAGCGAAGTAGAAGAAGAGCAATTTTCGGTTTACGTTACTATGCCTACCGGATCAACACTCGACGCTACGGATCAGGTAGTTGCAGAGGTTGAAAATCGTTTAGGAGAAATAAAAGAAAAGAAAGATCTGATTTCGAAAATCGAACAAGAGGAGGCCATTCTTACTTTTATTCTGGATGAGGATTACAAAGATATTGACGATCGTACTATTGCTGAGATAAAAAAGGATGTTGAGGATCGGGTTAGAAATATTTCGCAGGCTGAAATTAGCCTTGAAGCTCCTACCTCAAGTTCCAGTTTCCGCGGTGGCGGTGGTGGTGGCGGTCGCTCCGGAACACAAGGGTTTAGCCAGTTTATGGGAATTGGAAGTAACCAGGAACGTATTGTAATTAAGGGCGAGAATTTCGAGGTTATGAAAGGCGTGGCTGAAGATTTGCTTTATTATGTCGAAGATTTGGAATCGATAAACCGCGCAAATATTAGCGTTTCCAATAATCGCCCCGAAGTTCATTTGTATTTTAATCAGCTTTTGCTTACCGAATATGGAATTACCTTAAATCATATCACTTCTGAACTCGGAACTTTTACACGACAGTTTACTTCAGGTGTAAACTTTAATCAGGGTACTGAAGAATATGAAATTGTAATAAAAGAAAAACTTCCTGAAGGTGTTGAAGAAGACGAGACCGAAAAAGGAATTGAAGATTTACGACGATTGCAAATTAGTAATAATCAGGGAGCAAATTATGATTTGCAGGACATTTCAGACTTGGTGTATGCCGATGGAATGGCAAGTATAACACGTGTAAATCAGGAAAAACAAATAGAACTTACCTATCGATTTATTGATGAGGCAGAGTCGTCGAAAGATTTGTTAGAAGCCTATCGTTTGGAAATTGATGAAATAATTGGAGCCTATAAATTGCCTTCGGGAATTGCGGTTGAAGTTATTCATGAAGAAGATCAATATGCCGAGTTTAAGTTTTTAATTGCTGCGGCTTTTATTCTTATTTTAATGATTCTGGCATCGGTTTTCGAATCAGTTTCAACACCGTTTGTATTAATGTTCTCCATTCCTTTGGCTGCCATTGGTTCGTTCCTGGCCCTCATTTTTACAGGAAACAGCCTGTTTAATGCCAACACCTTAATGGGATTTATTATTTTGATTGGGGTGGTGGTAAACAATGGAATTATTCTGATCGATTTCTCCAATATTCTACGAAAGCGGGGATACCGAATGTCGCGTGCTTTAATGACTGCGGGTCTTTCAAGGGTGCGCCCAATTCTGATTACTGCAATTACTACCATTGTGGCATTGTTTCCATTGGCAATGGGACAAGCAGAATATGTTGGCGCTATTGGAGCTCCTTTTGCAATAACCGTTATTGGTGGTTTATCGCTGAGCACCATTCTTACTCTGATTTTTATCCCAACCTTGTATGCCGGTATGGAGAATGCCTTAAACTGGATAAAGTCCTTGCATTGGGGATTAAAAACCGGAATGCTTACCGTTTTTGTGGTAGGTGCAATTCTCGTTTATTTAGAGGTTGATTCGTTTGTTTGGCAGATGCTCGACTTTATGTTGCTGATTATTTTGGTTCCTGGTGTGGTAGCATTTGCAAAAACAAGTTTGCGCCAGGCAAGCGAAAAAGTAATCGATGAAAATGAAGCAATTAGTATTAAAATAAGGAAGCTGGTTAAAGTGTATGATCGCGATTCACGTTTTGTGCGCGAGTGGAAATCAGGAATTAAAATCAGGGAGCGGGCAGGATTAACGCGGGACTACAAAAAAGTACGAGATTTTTACGATCTGATTTGGCAAATTCCTCTATTTGGCTTTATGGTTTATTTCACTTTTATTTATCTCGAAAATAATTTGTGGACATGGATTTTGTCACACTCAGTATATTTCTTCCTGTTCTTATTATTTGTTCCTTTCAATCAGGTGCTAATAAACAAACACGAAGCTACCGGAAAACAGTTTTATCTTAAACTGAAGAAGTGGATTTACAATATTATTTTCTGGGTGGTTCCGCTGGTTTTCTTGTTTGTTTTCTATAAAAACTGGGACAATCTTGGAATGGTAATTTTCATCGGAATTATTTGGCTTTTGTTAATGGCATTTTACCGATCGGCTGAATATATTCACAATAAAAATGTAAACGTTGCCCGTATCGAGGGCCGGTTTGGAGTTATTCGTAGAGGTTATTTTACAATGGTTCGCCAGATTCCAATCATAGGAAAACGCAAAAAACCATTCCGCGCTTTAAATGGAGTATCGCTTGAAATTAAAACCGGAATGTTTGGTTTACTTGGTCCCAATGGCGCCGGTAAATCTACCATGATGCGAATTATTACCGGTATTTTGGAGCAGAGTTATGGTAAAATATGGATTAACGGTTTGGACACACAAAAATACCGGGAAGAATTGCAGGGATTAATCGGTTATTTACCACAGGCTTTTGGAACGTATGAAAATATGTCGGCTTGGGAATTTCTGGATTATCAGGCAATTTTGAAAGGAATTAAGGATACAAAAGTACGTGAAGACAGACTGGAATATGTACTAAAGAATGTTCACATGTGGGAACGCCGAACCGATAAAATCGGCGCATTTTCAGGGGGTATGAAGCAACGTATCGGAATTGCACAAATTCTGCTCAATCTACCACGAATTTTAGTGGTTGATGAACCAACTGCGGGCTTGGATCCTCGTGAACGAATTCGTTTCCGTAACCTACTGGTGGAGTTGAGCCGCGAGCGAATTGTAATTTTCTCGACCCACATTATTGAAGATATTTCAAGTTCGTGTAACCAGGTAGCAGTAATCAACCGCGGAGACCTGAAATATTTTGGAACACCTGGCGACATGTTAACCATGGGTAATAATTTTGTTTGGCAGTTCTCTATTCCGGCTAAGGAATTCGATGATTTTGCCAATAAACAATTGATTGTTCACCACATGCGCGATGGTGAAAATATAAAAGTACGTTGTCTGGCGAAAGAAAAACCGGCCGAGGATGCTGTAAATGTTTCGCCTCACCTGGAGGATGCTTATTTGTGCTTACTAAAAGACTTTGTGTAAAATGGCTACAAAATTCAACATAAAAAACAGACTTTTCATTTTGATAAAAATGATTAGATACAATCTGAGAATTATTTTTGCAAACCGTTTTATCTGGTTTGTATTGGCAGCACTTGCCTTTTTCTTGTTTTTTGCTGTACAAGTGGTACTCGACAGAACCTCAATTACGGAAGGAACTGTTTATAGTCTTCTTATTTTCCCCGGAGTTTTACTGATTTTCTACCCATCAGTTTTTGGAATTCAAAACGATGACGATTCGCGGATGCTGGAGATTTTATTTGGGATACCCAATTACAGATATAAAGTATGGTTGGTGCGGCTTCTAATGATTTACGTACTGGTTTTTGTGATGATTGTATTTTTTGCAATTGTTGCCTCGGTACTTTTATACAAAGTCGATATTTTCGAAATGGCGTATCAACTGATGTACCCAATTATATTTTTGGGTTCAATGGCCTTTATGTTTTCAACTCTTATAAAAAATGGAAACGGAACAGCAGTTGTAATGGTATTAATTGGTGTTGCATTACTAATTATGGCCGACGCATTAGAACGTACACAGTGGAATATTTTCCTGAATCCGTTTGAAATTCCTAACAATTTGAACGAAGTAATCTGGCAGGGAACCATCCAGAAAAATCGTATTTTCCTCGGAATAGGAATGATTGTGTTTGTGCTTTACGGACTTTTTAATTTGCAGAAACGAGAGAAGTTTGTTTAAGTATTTCTATCTCCATGAATGATAAACTTTTCCAAAGTTCGAAACTTTGGAAAAGTTCAATAACTTTGCGCCGCAAATTTTATCAGAATGGAAAGAAGAGATGTAGAAATTATGGCGCCGGTTGGTTCATACGAATCCTTAATGGGAGCCATTCAGGGAGGAGCTAACTCAGTTTATTTTGGTGTGGAGCATTTAAATATGCGTTCGCGATCGGCCAATAATTTTACCCTCGACGATCTTCGTAAAATTGTGGGAATAGCCACCAGTAACAAAGTGAAAACCTACCTCACTTTAAATGTGGAGATTTTTGATGGCGA
>JBFFMM010000255.1:0-4320 GCA_041554075.1 Draconibacterium sp.
ACTGAACTTTAACCTCAGGAACCCTGAACTCTGAACTCTAAACTCTGAACTCTGAACACTACACTAATACGCTCTCTCGTCTTTCCCTTCAACAAAGTTAATAAACGATCCGTTCACCACACGATTTCCACCAGGTGTTGGATAGTTTCCGGTAAAGTACCAGTCTCCTAAATCGTTCGGACATGCTTTGTGCAAGTTTTCAATCGTTTGATATACAATCTCCACTTCGGCTCTGCAACCCTCAGGAGTTAACAGTTCAGCAATTTTCGCCGAAACTTGTTCTGGTGTAAAAGGTTTATAAATCTCACGCACATAATTTACCATCTCTTCTTTTGGCAAATTCTCCTGCTCTTTACATTTCTTATATACATCCTTAATAATAGACTCCATTCCGTGGTCTTTCAATAATTCAATAGCGGCATTAAACGCAATAAATTTATCGAGGCGCGCCATGTCAATTCCGTAACAATCGGGATAACGGATTTGCGGTGCCGACGAAACCACAATTATTTTTTTAGGATGTAATCGATCTAATATTTTCAGAATACTTTGTTTTAGCGTAGTTCCACGAACAATTGAATCGTCGATAATTACCAAAGTGTCTTCCTCGTTTTTTATTACACCATACGTAACATCGTAAACGTGTGCCACAAGATCATCGCGACTTGCATCGTCGGCAATAAAAGTACGCAGTTTCACATCTTTAATGGCAATTTTTTCAACCCGGGGTTCAAACGAAAGAATACGTTTTATATCGGCATCACTTAAGGAACCATTTTTCTGTTGAATCTGGTCAATTTTCCAATCAACCAAATGACTTCTGATGCCCTCAACCATTCCATAAAAAGCAGTCTCTGCTGTATTTGGAATGTATGAGAATACGGTATTTTCATAATCGTAATCAACAGCTTTCAGCACAATTGGAGCGATTAAATGCCCCAATTCTTTTCGTTCCTGGTAAATGGCTTTATCGCTTCCACGCGAAAAATAAATCCGCTCAAACGAACACGATTTCCGTTTATGCGGAACCCGAATCATTTCTTTGCTGATCCATCCATCATTTTTTACAATCAGTGCTTCTCCCGGTTCCAGTTCTTTTACTTCGTCAACATGAACATCCATAACGGTTTGAATAACCGGACGCTCGGAAGCAACTACCACAATCTCGTCGTCGAAATAATAATGAGCCGGACGAATTCCCCAGGGATCGCGAACAACAAATGCATCGCCGTGCCCAATTAAACCGGCCATGGCATAACCGCCATCCCAATCTTTAGATGCACGCTCCAAAATATTTTGGATATCCAGGTTTTTTTCAATCAACGGCGAAATTTCGTCGTTACCGTATCCTTCATTTTTGTATTTTCTAAAAAGCAATTGGTTTTCTTCGTCCAAAAAATGCCCCACTTTTTCGAGCGCCGTAACCGTATCGGTATACGCTTTTGGATGCTGTCCTAATCCTACCAACACATCAAAAAGTTCGTCGGTATTGGTAAGATTAAAATTTCCGGCCAGTACCAGGTTTCTCGACTTCCAGTTGTTTTGACGCATTACGGGGTGCGTAAAATCGATACTGTTTTTCCCAAAAGTACCGTAACGCAGGTGCCCTAAATACAACGATCCGGCAAAAGGGAAGTTATTTAGTGCCCACTCCGGATCGTCAATGTCGATATCGTTGCGTCGTGCCTTTTTCAATGGTTTATTCACCTTGTCGAAAATATCCTTAATCGGATTGGGCTCCACCGAACGGAATCTGCTAATGTATGGATTTCCGGGTGCGAGATCGCTTTTCACACAACAGAGCCCCGCTCCATCCTGGCCCCGGTTATGTTGCTTTTCCATTAACAGATACAACTTGTTTAGCCCGTATTTCCACGTGCCGTACTTTTCCTGATAGTATGAAAGGGGTTTTAATAAACGAATTAGTGCTATACCACACTCATGTTTAATCTGGTCACTCATATTTATTTTGTTTCAGCAATGGAAAATCGATTACATCAGGAACAACGAAGGCTGCCGGATAGTCACGCTGAATTTGTTTGTACAATCTCCATGCTTCGTTTTTGGTGCGGAAGTCGCCAACACGAACACGAAAATTAGGTGCAACAAATTTAATATGAACAGCTTGATTTGGGTACTCCGATAGAAAATCGGTTTTAATAGCAAGGGCTTCTTCTTTGGCATCTGATTTCGAACTAAAAAATATTTCAACCCGATAGCCATCAATCCCCGCTCTTTTCTCGTTTTTTTCGATGTGCCATTTTAGCATTTTATCCAAACGGGGATCGCGATTTACATCCAAATCCTCCAAAATGGTAATTCGCGTTGAATCAGCAGAAAGTTCTTCTCCAAAACCGTCCTGGGCCAAAAGCAACTGGCTACTAAAAAGAGTTATTAAAAACAAAAAAAGAATCCTCATTATTCCCTTTTAATTGAGTGGACAAATATAATTTAAAAACACTTAAAACAATAACGGATTTATCCACATGGCATTGCCCTTAAACTTAAGGTAATGTGGAATTGGGTGAAGTTAAGCAATTAGCTGTTGATAAATCTTTTGGTTTTCAATTTTATAAATATAAAATAACTTTGTTGCTCGAAAATAGATTTAACAATATGGGAAAGTTAGTTGAAGAGTTTAATGCCTATCGTGCTAAAATGAATGAAAAGATTCTGGGCTCTGACAATAAAGTGATGAAGCGTATTTATGGGCTCGACACCTTAACGTATCAGGAAGGTGCACTAAGTACAAAAGTAAAAGAAATGCTTGGTTTGGCCACATCGATGGTACTTCGGTGCGACGACTGTGTAAAATACCACCTAGAAAAATGTTACGAGCAAGGAGTAACAACCGAGGAGATGTTTGAAATATTAAGTGTAGCCAACGTTGTAGGTGGCACCATTTGTATTCCACATACCCGAAGAGCCGTTGAATACTGGGAAGAATTAAACAATTCGCCTAAATCGTAAACTTTTTGATTTATAATTGTTATTATTGGTATTAAAAGATATAAAACTATGAATAAAATTTACGCCATTACCTCCACAGGCAAAACAGAAAAATCGTTTTTAGATTTACGTTTTGGCAAATGCCAGTTTGTTGTGATTTTTGATGCTACCCAAAACCAGTATTCGATTGAAGAGAATCCGTTTATTGAAGAAAATCACAGTGGAGTAAAATTGGTTGAATTTTTAAAAGAGCATGGTGTAACTACCATTATTACAGGCGAAGTAGGCCCGATGGTTAGTACTAAATTAGAAAAAGAAAAGCTCCAATTGGTTCTTCTGTCGGAAGAACGAATTAAGGTTGAAGAAGTAATGGACCGAATTAGCGATTAATAACCCGAATTCGATTATAAATATTGAACTCGGGTTAATATAAATCGGGATTTAAAAACGGAATTAGTGCCAGCTGAACGGCTTGTTTATACAGTTCGGTTCGGTTTATTCTATCGTTGGTTAAAATTCCAACTGCGCCTGATTTTTGCTTCGAGTTTTCTTTATTAAATAATAAATCGTTAGCCACCCCAAGCTCGTAGCCCTGTTGTATTAATTCTACCACTTTTGCAGGCAATTGAAAACTTGTCGTTCTCGATTCGCCTGATTTTTCGCTGCCGATGATTACAATCCAGGCAAAAGCAGTGAGTCCTGCACCACGTTTTTCGATACCACCTTCAATTCCTACCCAGTAGTCCGCATCCGGTTCAATACGTTTTGCTTTTCCAGAACGATTTTGTGCTCCTGTTAAAGTTTCTTCATCGCTTTTGGGTTGGTCAGAAACTCCTGAATCAACAGAAACTCCCATTATTTCAACTTCTGAAAAATAACTTAGAAATCCCAAACGTGTGGCTTCAACTTTAACCGGATTCTTTGATGCGACAACAACTTTCATAAAAAATATTTTGCCGAAAATTAATGATTTCTCAGGAATTACTACTTTCGTCTTTCTATTAAAACAAAAGAAATGAGAGTAAGACAGGCAACAATAAACGATCAGCAGAGCATTGTAAATTTTCAATTGGCAATGGCCAACGAAACCGAAGGCATTGAACTCGACCTACCAACCGTTGAGCAAGGAGTTAAAGCAGTAATTTCGGACAACACGAAAGGCAATTATTATATTACTGAAATAAATGGGCAGGTAATAAGCTCGTTGCTCACCACCTTTGAATGGAGCGACTGGCGCAATGGAACCATTTTATGGATACAATCGGTTTATGTTTTGCCCAAATTCAGAAGAAATGGAGTGTATAGGAAGATGTATTCTCACATAAAAGATTTGGTATTAAATACTAGTTCTTTAAATGGGATACGTTTGTA
>JBFFMM010000256.1:0-4312 GCA_041554075.1 Draconibacterium sp.
CAGAACCCGAAATCTACCTCAAAAAGCTTTTACGAATTGGATGTCAGTGAAAAAATAATTTAATTTGAAAAATAGAAATCAATCAGACAGGGTTACATTTACAAATCCTGTCAGTTTTAACCTGGCACTCCTTTAACTTATTGGTCAAAAGTATTTTAAAGCTTAAGAGATGTTTTTACATTCTTTGCTTTTCTGGAAATATATTCAAGTTCAACAGTTCCTTTACCTTCAATAATAAATTCGTACTCGGCAGTGCTATGTCCAGGTAGCGCAAAAAATTGAATCTCAGGTTTGTGTTCCTTGTAGCTCACCTGGTCGAGGCGGTAATTGTTTATTTTACCTCCGGCAACTACTTTCGCTCCGCTTATCTTTAAATGATCCACTTCATAGATTTTATCTTTTACGGCTTGTGCTGTCATCGAAGACAATCCATTTTTATTTTCGAGACGTACGCGAACCCGCCTTAGATTATTATCCAGTTGTTTTATATCAAATACTTCCATTTTAATTTCCGGCGTGTTTTCGGCTGCTAAAAGCACAACAGAAGCATTTCTGTGCACCAGTTCAGGAAGCATAAATGGATGAGGCAAGCGTGAGCTCATTTTTACCCAGCCACCAATTTCAATATCTCCGTAAACAGGATGTTTGAAAGGTTTCCAATCTTTGTATAACTCACCTAAGGCCACATTGTCATTAAACTTAAGTTGTTCGCGGTCTCTTTCTACATTGTTTCTATCGTCTGACGATTCTTCCTTTTTGGGGCTGCTGGCATCTTTTACTTTGTAGGTTTCCTGGCTGCGCATAAAAAGCTCGCCAACCAGCGAATAGGAACCAAATACAAAAAACATTTGCCCATCAGTGTCTCCATAGGTCGGGTAGAGATCGAACGAGGGCATGTAAACATAACCGGGGGTGATTTTTAATGCTTCCTTACCAATTACATCATAAGCATCAATATCTGATTTTGGAATCTGAGTTGATTTATCAGAAGGAACACGCAACCACATACCTCCAGAATTATGAAAAGCAAAATTCATAATAATGTTAGGACGTTTTGCAACATAGTCGTTAATGGCTTTTAATCCCACTCCGGATAAAGGGAAATTACCGGCTCCTCTTTGAACATAGGGAGGCATCCAGTTATACGACCAGTTTCGGTTGGGATCAAGATATCCTTCAGCATCTTCGTTAAATTGACCATCGCCATCGTTGTCGATGCCTTCTGAACCCAGAATGCTATATTCTCCTTTTTCACCCGGTTTTACCCGTACCATAATGCGTGGATCTTCAGGATCGGCTTTATAATTTCCGTTGGGATCTTTTATTCGCATTTGACAAATACTGCCGTCGCCATCTAAATCGTCAGGAGCATCTTCATCAAACAAACCATCTCTGTCATCGTCTTTTGGAACGCGAATACTTCTACTTGAGCTTGGGGTGTTTGCATCGGCAAAAAAGTGGTAACGACCATCGACATTTACAACCGGAAGTATGTAATGTGCATTCCGGTCGACTGCCTTTGTAATTTTGTCGTTTTTACCGTATTTGGTGAGTAACATGTTGGCATAGTAAAGGCAAACTTCGCCGGCCTGAATCTCGTTTCCATGAATATTCCCATCAACGTAAACACCGGGTTTACTCTGTTCTTCTCCCGTTTTTGAATTATTAATAGTAAGTGCATAAATTTTTCGACCTTCCTCGCTTTCTCCCACAACATCAAGTTTTGTAAGTTCAGGGTAGGCAGCATGAAGTACTTCCAGTGCAGTAACCACATCATCATAATCATAATATCTGTCGAAACGTAGTGGAACTTCAATTTTCCCTTCTCCTGTAGCTTTTCCAGCCACCGAAATTGATAATAGAATCAGAAATAAAAATATATTGCGTATCATAATTAGCCTCCAATATTAAATTGTTTAACATCATCGGCAAATACTACCGATTGTAAAGTTGCTGTTACCTTATTGTTCTTTCCTGTTTTTACGAGCCACGATAGTTTTTTAACCTGGTTTGCACCTATCGTTCCAACCGGAGTTCGTTTAGTTCCTTCAAGCAGGTCAATGTCTCCATCCAGTATGACAATTACCGGAGCCGGCTGTTTATTCCGATCACCCATCGAAATAGGATACGAAAGCTCACCGTTATTGGCTACAAAAATTTCAAGTTTGTAAATTCCTCCGCCCATTGTAGTAACTTTCTGGCTTTCTATTGAGAGTTGCGGAAGCTTGGTTGATAATTGCAACAACCAAGGTAGCTGCTCACTCGCCAGTGAATCTATCATTTCGGGTTTCGGAGTGGTTTCCAGGTAAGGAACATAACCGCCAACTTCAACTTCTCCAAGCTTGGGGTGATTCACTTTAGTCCATTCAACAAAACCTTTGCCTCCCCATTCTTTTTCAGAATAAGCAAGCAAGGCTTTGTCTTTCTCGCTTAGTTCTCCTTCTTTTTCAGGTTTAGGCATTTCTTTTAACATACCCACCATTTGTTTTGGTGTAACCTGTCCCGATTCCATCATCTTAACTATACCTTCAGCGTTAAATTTAGCGGGTGCATTGTTTGCTTTCAAAAATGCATTGATCTTGTCGTTACCTAAAGCAACAAAATCCTCCGTGCTCATTTTTTCAACTTCGTCCATCGAAATTGTTTTCTCACCTTCAGATTTCGCTTCTTTTAATTTTGGTATCGAAAACAAATTCATACTGAATGATGGTACTCCCAAATGATAATAAGCCCACAATTCAAAGGAGCCGTCTTTTGCAGGTGTTGGATCTAACCTTTCGGTATTGAATTCTTTAGCTTTCAGGTACTTTTTATAGTCTTCAGAATACTTTTTATAAAAAACCAGGTCATCATCCTGCGGATTTACAGCAGCACCCAATCCCAGAAATCCGGCAACCATTGATGGAGTAACTTCCATGCCTGCAGGTACAAATTCTTTAAATAGTTCAATTACCTCGTTCATTGTATAGGTTTTTGAAATATCAATGCCAAATCTTTTCCCGTAACGACTGGGAATTTTAATTTTTTCGAGGTTAGCACCACCTTTTCTTCCTCCTTTGGGAGGAACCAAGCAAAAATTTGATGTGCCTAAAGTGTAAACCATCGCAATTTCAGGACGATCGAAAATAAATCGCATAATCCCATAAACTTCAGGCGATTGTCCCGAGTACAAACCAGCGTCATTGTTTCCAAACGGAAAAAGATGCGGGAAAGTAATTCCTATGTTTATTCCGCCTTCGCCATCTTCGTTGTACTTGCCATCGCCATCGTTATCAATTCCTTCGCTGTACATTTTATATTCGCCGCGCTCTACTTTCTTTTTATCGGCTTTATCCATAATAAGCGAATTGTGCTTCGAAATGACGTACGAACCTTCCAAATCTTTTACCCTCATTTGGGTAATTAATCCATCACCGTTTAAATCGTCGAAACCATCTTCATTGCTGGCTTCATCTGCGTCGTTGTTAATCAGATAGTCGTTAACACTCCGATTGTATTTTACTTCAGCAAAATAACCTGCAGCAGCGTCGGGATTAGGTTGCGGCATTATATACCACTTTACATTTTTTATGTAAGAGCTCGAATCGAGCAACATTTTTGCAAAATAGAGTGCACCTTCGCTCGCCAAAGGAACATTGCCTTCAAAATTAGCACCTACAAATATTGCAGGTACATCTTTTAAATCAGCTCCAATTTCGAGAACAGTAACCGGCTGACCACCCGGACTTTCTGCAATGGTGTGCAACTTGACTCGCTCGCCTTCAAGTTTTTGTAACATTTTCTGAATCTCTGCGTTCGTGTGGTATTTGTTGAACACAGATTCAGTTTGCGCTGCCAGCTGGTTTCCCGAAAAAAGGAGAAATCCCGATAACAGCAGATTAAACAGTTTTTTTAGCATGGTGCATGTTTTTTCTATGTGATTTATAATTAAAGAATTGACAAAAATTATCTTATTATCTGAAAAATGCCTCGGTTTGTAGAAACTTGTATCGGTTTAGACGCTGAAAATTACATTTTTTTAGATAGAAATCAACCGCATAGAATCATTTTTATTATGTTGTTTTAAATTATTTGGTTTTTTGTTATTTAGGATGGGCAGAATAATGTAATATCAGAGTGTCAAAAAGTATAAATATTGTCCCATTTAATGTATTGTTATTGCCTTTCGAATATGTTAAATTTGTTTTCAAATTTATTATCTAAACCTATAAATCATTAACAATGAACCATCTTCAAAATTTTTGCAATGCCATTGTGCTATCCGTAGTTTTAATGAGCTTGTCGTTTTCGGTTTTGGCCAAAACACAGGTCG
>JBFFMM010000257.1:0-4285 GCA_041554075.1 Draconibacterium sp.
GGAATTTTCCGAAGGATTTCACCAATTTTTGCATAAATCACTCCAAAATTTCTTGTATTATCCCGATAGTACTTCTAAATTTTGAATCAATTTCTGCTAAAAATTGGCTGAAACTGAGACAAAATTTTAAGTCGAACTGAGGTTATTAACACCTGTCCATTTTATTAGAAAGTAAGTTTTATTGCTATTTTTGTTTAAACCTATTCTGAAATCTATGAAAGAAAAACCTAAATCTGATTTCCCAAAAGAACGACTGCTTTCTCTCGATTTTTTCCGTGGAATTACAATGTTTTTACTGGTTGCCGAAGGCACCCGACTTTGGTCTGTATTGGTTCAGGATCCAATTGCAGGAACTGTTTTTGAAAGCTTCTTCCAGCAATTCCATCATCATCAATGGAACGGATTGCATTTTTGGGATTTAGTCCAACCCTTTTTTATGTTTATTGTAGGTGTGGCAATGCCATTTTCATATGCAAATAGGTTAAAACGTGGCGATTCGAAAACCAAAATCACCCGACACATTGTTCAACGCAGTTTCATTTTACTGGCTTTTGGAGTTGGATTACACTGTGGCTACCAGAGAAAATTGGTTTGGGAATTATGGAATGTACTTTCGCAACTTTCTGTCACTATTCTTATCGCATATTTTTTAATGCGCTACAAATGGTCTGCACAGATTGTTGTTTCCATAGGACTTTTGGTGCTGAGCGAAACGCTGTATCGTACCTTTCCTCTGGATGGCTACAACCAACCTTTTGTTAAAGATCACAACTTTGGAACTTGGATGGATACGATTTTAATGGGGAAAATAAATAATGGTGGCGGCTGGGTAGCCATTAATGCAATTCCTACAGCCGCACATACTATTTGGGGCGTGGTGGCCGGTCAGTTGTTACAATCATCAAAATTGGGACTTACTAAAGTTAAACTACTTGTTTTGTCGGGCGGAATTTTACTTGCATTTGGGTACCTGCTCGACTGGACTTCCATTACACCAATTATTAAACGCATTTGTACCAGTTCATTTGTAATGGCATCGGGAGGCTGGGCACTTTTAGTACTGGCATTTAGCTACTGGTTTATCGATATAAAAAAGAAAAACCAATGGATCTTCCCTTTTGTTGTGGTCGGAACAAACTCAATATTTATTTACTTATT
Organism: Draconibacterium sp.; assembly: GCA_041554075.1. GTDB lineage: Bacteria > Bacteroidota > Bacteroidia > Bacteroidales > Prolixibacteraceae > Draconibacterium. The sequence goes on from JBFFMM010000257.1 coordinate 1,159, forward strand.
TTTTAATACCATTGGCGGACAATGGTTGAATGGATTTATTGGAATATTTACACATGGCTTTTTAGCTTGGTTCAACACACCTCTATTTTTGGTTGAGCTCTTCACCTCACTTACGATTTTGGGTTTCGAGTGGCTACTGTGTTTTTATTTATTCCGTAAAAAAATATTCTTTCGAATATAAATTCATAATTTAGTAGGAACTTAAATCAATAATAATATGAATACAAATCGTAGAAATTTTTTGAGAACCACTGTGGCAGCAACAGCTGGAACGATGTTGGTGTCGCCTGCATTTGCAGGAGTTGCAGAAAAAAAGTCACGTTATCGAATATCACTTGCCGAATGGTCGTTTAACAAAGCATTGTTTGCTAACGAAATGACAAACCTTGATTTCCCAAGAGTTACACGAGAACTCGGGTTGGAAGGCGTTGAATATGTAAACCAGTTTTTTAAAGACAAAGCAAAGGATGAAAAATATCTGGCTGAATTAAAAAAGATTACAAAAAATGAGGGAGTGCAAAATGTACTGATCATGTGTGATGGAGAAGGTATGGTTGGGCATCCGGAAGAAGCAGAACGCAAAAAAACAGTCGAAAACCATAAAAAGTGGATTGATGCAGCCGCATTTCTAGGTTGTCATTCCATTCGGGTAAATGCAGGTAGTCGCGGGGAATACGAAGAGCAACAAAAACTGGCCGCCGATGGTTTACGTATGCTTTGCGAATACGGAGACACTCAAAAAATAAATGTAATTGTTGAAAACCATGGTGGTTTATCGAGTAACGGGAATTGGCTCTCGGGAGTGATGAAAATGGTTGATCATAAACGTGTGGGTACGCTTCCTGATTTTGGAAACTTTACAATTGACCGGCAAACAGGGGAAGAATTTGACCGATACAAAGGTGTTGAATTACTAATGCCATATGCAAAAGGAGTAAGTGCAAAAACAAATGTATTTAATGCACAAGGTGACGAAGCAAACATGGACTACTTCCGTTTAATGCAGATTGTTGATGATGCCGGATACAAAGGATTTGTTGGAATTGAGTTTGAAGGATCGGAACTTTCGGAAAAAGAAGGAGTTATAGCAACCAAAAAACTTTTGGAGAAAGTATTTAAAACATTATAAATTGATAAAAGCTGCCAGACCTATTGGGCGACTTTTTAAAATTCATTTTCCCATGAAGGTGGTTAATTATTGTTAAAACAATCATATTTGCCAACAACATGAAACAATAGAGGAAAACAATTCGTATGCCTTGTTACAACTTTGTATTCCCAAAAGGACTTAAGGGGTTGATTGAATTATTAAATACAAGGTTAGAAAAGGTCATTAGTTGTTTGTCTTTCAGAAAGAAAGCGGTGAATTTAACACCGCTTTCTTTGTTTTAATCAATTTTGTATCCAAATTTTCAGCTAGAACTTGCCCCATTTCTCATTTGGATTTGGTCCCATTTCCAGCTCCAGCATTCCTCCTCTTAACAATTCACTGGCAGGGAATTTAAAATCTGTTAACTCCTTGCCATTCAATTTCGCCGACTGCACATATTTATTCAGCCTGCTTGTATTTTTGGCTTCAATAACGAATTTGTCGCCTCTGCCAAATTGTTTGCCCAAATCAACTTCGATTTTTTCATAGAGCGGGCTTCCAATTTCATAAATAGGATTAACACTGCAACCTCCGTCGGTCTGGAATAAACCCATAGAAACCATTACAAACCAGGCACTCATTTGCCCTTGATCTTCATCACCCAAATATGCATTTGCTAGTCCGTAACCATAATAACGATCCATTATCGACCTACTCCATTTTTGAGTTAACCAGGGCTTTCCAACCCAGTTAAACAAGAAAGCGAAATGCATCGATTGCTGATTTCCTTGTATAACCGGATAATTCCAATACTGATCATTTAATCCGTTATACCGCGTTTTATTACTTTCTTCAAATCCCCAATCAAGGCGTTCCAAAAACTTTTCTTTACCAATCATTTTGGCCAGTGCCGGCACATCTTGCGGAACAAAAAAAGTAAGCTGCCACGCGTTACCTTCTACATAATGTTTGTTTGCGCCCGATTTGTAGGGGTCAAAATCGGGCATCCATTCGCCTTTTGAGTTTTTCATCCGCGCAAATCCGGTTTCCGAGTCAATAATATTCTTCCAATAATAAGCACGTTTAAAAAAGTGTTTGTAATCAACTTCTTTTCCAAGGCTCTTTGCAAACTGAGAAACAGTCCAGTCGTCGAATGAATATTCCAGCGAATTGGAAAAACGACCTTTGTCGAAAGGAACATATTTGTATTTTAGATAGGCTTCCAGATCGCGGTTTCCGGCATAGCCACCACCCACAATTTGCCCGGGTGTTGTTTGCATTTTTTTAACTGCCTCAAAAGCTTTTTCAACATCGTAATCGCGGATTCCCATCTGATAAGCGCCAACAATAAGTGGTATTTCGTGCTCGGCCACCATTACCGGAATGTATTCCATGCCCGCTGGTCCCTTTGCCAACCAACCACCTGCATCGTACATTGCCAGTTGCGAGTTCACCCAACGGTTACTCCACTCTGGAGTTACCAAATTCCAAAACTGGTTCAGGTTCCAGAAGGTATTCCAGAAAGCATCGCAACCCAGTGCCGGCGACGACGGATCTTCCATTTTCCGAAGCTTTTCATCAGCATCGATCCACTCACCATTCACATCGCTAAAAGTATTTCGGCACAGCGAACGATACATATTGTTGTAAAACCTTACTTTTTCGAGCCTGTTATTACTCGTAATTTTTACACGCTCCAATAAATTATTCCAGCTATCAATGTTATATCGACGTACCGCTTTAAAATCCCAGCCAAAAGGTTTGTTAATTTCAGTTTCCAGGTTCTCACGGGCATTTTCAATGCTTACATACGAAATTCCTGTTTTTAATTGCACCACATTATTTTCCTTGGTAGCGAATTCAACTATTGCTCCAACATCTTTCGCATTTTTTATTTGAATACTATTCGTTTGTTCCACTCCATCTTCTGTCCAAACACTAAAACCAGAAATCGGCTGGTCAAATTCGGCCACAAAATAGACTGTATATTCCTGAGAAATTCCGCCGCTCCAGGTATTCGGACTAAGCTGATGACTA
>JBFFMM010000258.1:0-4220 GCA_041554075.1 Draconibacterium sp.
AACGCCATCTGTTTTGCTGTTGATTTGGCCGATATGGCTGGCGACGATGAGTTTGTTGTGGAATGGAAAGATAGGGTTAAAAGTGTGGCCCGGGCATTTTTGAAAACATTTTGGAATGAAGGACATGGTTATTTGGCCGATGTGGTAAAAAATAAACAGGCCGATTGGTCGGTTCGACCCAATATGGTATTGGCAGTGGCAATGGATTATACACCACTCTCAAAAGAACAGCAAAAACAAGTGCTTAGTGTGGCCAAGAAAAAATTACTCACAAATCGTGGTCTACGCACTTTGTCACCCGATCATTTAAGGTACAAAGGATTAATAGTTGGCGGGCCCGATGAACGGGAATCTGCGATACACATGGGAGCTGTTTATCCCTGGTTGCTTCAGTTTTTTGTAGAAGGTTATTTAAAAATTCATAAACGCGGTGGATTACCTTTTGTAAAGCAAATTATTGAGAGTTTCGAAGAGGAGATGACGGAACATTGTATCGGGAATATTCCGGAAATGTACGATGGAAATCCACCTCACGTGGGGAAGGGAGCAATTTCGCAGGCATGGAATATTGCCGGTGTTTCGTATGCAGCCAACTTAATTCAGAATTATAAGGAATGAGGAGACAATTATGAAAATATTGATGTTTGGATGGGAATTTCCTCCGCATATTTCGGGAGGATTAGGAACGGCTTGTTACGGGCTTACCAGAGGTTTGGCCGAAATTGAAGACATGCAGGTAACTTTTGTTGTGCCAAAGGCTTTTGGAGACGAAGACCAAACAACAATGCAACTAATTGGAGCCAACACAATACCAGTATCAAAAAAAGATTTTCAGTTTAAAGATGTAAATAAAACAATTGAATATTTAGAAGTTGACTCTCAGATTATTCCTTACGTGGGCGAAGAAGAATTTTGGAAACTGAAAACCGAAAAATATTCGCGGCAGGCAAAATTTGTTGAAACCGATGAAAATTCGAAGATAAACTTTAGTGGCACTTATGGCCCAGGGTTAATGCAGGAAATAAAAGATTATGCACTGGTTGCACGTTTAATTGCACTTGAAAATGATTTTGATGTAATTCATGCCCACGACTGGCTGGCTTATCCTGCGGGTATTGCTGCAAAAAATGCCACTGGCAAACCTTTGGTTGTGCATGTGCATGCTACCGATTTTGATCGCAGTGGAGGCCAGGTAAATCCCAATGTGTATGCCATTGAACGCGAAGGTATGGAAATGGCAGATAAAATTATTGCGGTAAGTAATTTAACACGTAAAGTGGTAATTGAAAAATATGGGATACCTCCTGAAAAAGTAGTTACAGTTTATAATGCAGTGGAACCGGTTCAGGATGAACAAAAAAAATTACCACCCAAAGCGGTAAACGAAAAGGTGGTTACTTTTTTAGGAAGAATTACCATGCAAAAGGGACCCGAGTATTTTATTGAAGCGGCAAACCTGGTACTTAAAAAAATGCAGAATGTTCGGTTTGTAATGGCCGGGAGTGGCGATTTAATGAATGCCATGATAACACGGATAGCCGATTTGAAAATTGCAGATAAATTCCATTTTACCGGCTTTTTGAAAGGCAATGACGTACAAAATCTTTTTAACATGACCGACGTATTTGTTATGCCCTCAGTTTCGGAGCCATTTGGAATTGTTCCACTTGAAGCCATGCAATTACAAGTGCCGGTTATTATTTCAAATCAGTCGGGAGTGGCTGAGGTTTTGGCCAATGCCATAAAGATTGATTTTTGGGATACGTATGCTATGGCCGACGCCATTCATGGCGTATTGAGCTATTCGTCGCTGGCCGAGCATTTTAAAACAGAAGGGAAACACGAAGTTGCCAGTTTAAAATGGACCAACTCTGCCCAAAATGTAAAACAGGTTTATAATGCAGTTTTGGAGTAGTAAAATATTGAAGTTGTATAGTTCAACCAATGTAGTTAGTAAAAGTGCAGGAATGATTGGATTTGCCTCGGTCTTCGGACTTCGGTCTTCCAACCTAATATAATGAGTATGAAGTCAATTTGTTTATTTTTTCAGATACATCAACCGTTTCGACATCGTCGTTACAGGTTTTTCGATATAGGTAACGACCATTATTATTACGATGATTATTCCAACGAAACAATCATGCGTAAGATGGCTGAAAACAGTTATCTCCCTACCAATAAATTATTGTTGGAATTGGCCAATAAACTGGAAGGAAAATTTAAAGTAGCCTTTTCAATTACAGGAATTGCGCTTGAGCAATTTGAGTTATATGCACCCGAAGTAATTGAGTCTTTTCAAAAACTGGCAAAAACAGGTTGTGTCGAGTTTCTTTCCGAAACCTACTCGCATTCGCTGGTCTCTTTAAAAGATGCAACCCTATTTGCTAATCAGGTAAAACAGCACGACGAAAGGATTTTTGGTTTGTTTGGACATAAACCGCGTGTGTTTCGAAATACCGAAATGGTGTACTCCGACGAAATTGGTCAGCGCATTGCAAAAATGGGTTTTACGGCGATGTTAACCGAAGGGGCCAAACATGTACTAGGCTGGAAAAGTCCCAACTTTATGTATGTAAATGCCATTAATCCACGCTTAAAAGTGCTGATGCGTAACTTTAAACTCAGCGATGATATTGCTTTCCGCTTTTCGAACCAGAACTGGGCCGAATATCCTTTAACCGCTGATAAATATGTTAATTGGCTGGAGAAACTGAATGCAAAAGAGGAGGTCGTTAATCTGTTTTTAAACTACGAAGCTTTTGGTGACCGCCAATCAGAAGAAACAGGTATTTTTAACTTTCTGGAAGCTTTTGCAAAAAAAGTGGTAGAAAGTAAAACCTTAGAGTTTGCAACACCTTCGGAAGTAGTTCAAAAATTACAGCCCGTTTCTGTGGTTAGTGTGCCGCATCCCATTTCGTGGGCCGACGAAGAACGTGACTTAACAGCCTGGCTCGGAAATGGAATGCAGAAGGAAGCCTTTGCCAAGTTGTACGATATGAAAACTCAAATGGCAAAATGTAAACATCCCGAATTGTTAAAAGATTGGAATTATTTGCAGGGAAGCGACCACTTGTATTATATGTCTACAAAATATTTTTCCGATGGAGAGGTACACAAAGCACTAAATCCTTTCGATTCGCCTTACGAAGCATTTATTAATTATATGAATGTATTGAGCGATTTCAAAATAAGACTGAATACTTTAGTTCCTGAAAACGAAATGGACAACGAAATTGCTGCTTTACATAAATTGGTAGAAGAAAAGGATGAAAAAATAAGAAAAATGGAAGCTGATCTTCTGCGCCTGCATAAGGCAAAAAAGCGAAAGATTAGCACTCGTAAGAAGAAGTAGGATATGTTATGCAACATTAAATTAGTGCAGTGAAAATTGTAAAAGTCACAATAATTACAAAGTATACTCTATTTTTGACCTCAAATTGACTGGTCTAATTGACTGAATAATAAAAAGTAAGGAAATGGAAAAAGGGAAAGTAAGATTTATAAAGAATCCGGTTATTGAAGAACCGGTATGGAAAAGAATAATTGTTGAATCAAATTTGCCGGAGAGCTTAAATCCGTTGCGTAATTTGTCGAGAAACCTGTGGTGGGTTTGGAATACCGAAGCACGCGAATTGTTTCAATACATTGATGCCGAAATTTGGGAAGAATGCGAACACAATCCAATTGTATTACTCGACCATGTGAGCTACAATCGCTTCAAAGAGTTGGAAAGCGATGAGCATTTTTTAGGTAAAATGCATTATGCTGCTGAGTTATTCAATACCTATTTGGAAGATCGTAAAAAACTGGAAGGACCAGAGATTGCTTATTTCAGTATGGAATATGGTTTGCACGACAGTTTGAAAATTTTCTCCGGGGGTTTGGGTATTTTGGCTGGCGACTATCTAAAAGAAGCCAGCGACTCTAAAGTAAATTTGGTGGCTGTTGGTTTGCTGTATCGTTACGGTTATTTCAAACAAACACTGAATTTACATGGCGAGCAAATGGCCAACTACGATGCGCAGCAATTCTCGAAAATTCCGGTAGAACCTGCACTCGATGCTGATGGAAACTGGGTGAGTATTGAAGTCGAATATCCGGGACGAAATTTGATTGTGCGCGTTTGGCAAACCAATGTAGGTTCGGTTAAATTGTATTTATTAGATGCCGATCATCACGAAAACAGCGAAGCCGATCGTTTTGTAACACACCATTTGTAT
>JBFFMM010000259.1:0-4110 GCA_041554075.1 Draconibacterium sp.
ACCATAATTATTTTTGAATCTCCTGCAGGAAGTTTAAACGAAGGATTCTTTTCGATAAAAACAGGTACCTGATCGTCGATTTCGATATTTTCGGCTAAATGAGATGAGCAAGCTCCGTTGCGTAACCGGTTTTTTCTTTCGTAACGCACAACAGTAACGGTGGCATGAACTTCTTCTCCAACCGTGTCCTGACAAGATGAAATGGAGTATAATCGCGGTGGCAATTGACGAAGAATTCCAACCAGTTTTTGTGGATTCCATTTAAAAGGATAATCTTCCAAAATATCAAGTAAATCGTGCCCGTAAAGATATTCATCAAGCAAATGTTCGTCTTTTAAAAGTTTATCCAAATCAGGAAGATTGGTTTTTCCGTAATATTTTTTTACTGTATCATAAGTTAAAACAGTTATTTCCAAATGATGCAAAAATGCCTCCCTGATTGAAATTTCGCCATGCTCAAGTGTAACAATCGTTTCAGGATCGAAACCTGTTTGTTGCAGAATTTGCTCAACTAATAATTCAGGATTAACAGCATAAATACCAACTGCATCTCCCGATTCATAAGTTAAACCTGACTCTTCAAGAGAAAGTTCGAGATGGTAAACTTCTTTATCTGAATCGTTACCAGTAATTTTCACCTTTTCAAGCACAGTTGCCATAAAAGGATTTTTCTTCGAATATTCATTCAGGATTTTTTCCTTTTTACTTTCGGTAATTGCAGCAGGTGCAGCCGGAGCAAGATTTAAAAGAAAATTATTCATCCAGATATCTGCACTCACTTCATAATCAACATCACATTTCACCAGCGGAGTTACTCTAAAACCACCCAAATCTTTTATGGCAACATCGATATCTTCACCGGTTTTGCAAAAGTGTTTGTACGATTTGTCGCCAAGCGCCAGAACCGAGTAATTAAGATTATTAAGTTTTGGTGCTCTTTTACCCGTAATAAATTTATGAAAATCGTCTGCCATATCCGGTGGATCGCCCTCGCCATGCGTACTTACAATAATGGCTACATTTTCCACTTCACTTATGTTCTTAACATCGTAATCATACATGTTAATTATTTTCGCCGCTATATTTTTATTGGCGGCTTTTTCTGCCAGTTTTTCAGCCAGTTCATTCGAATTCCCTGTTTCGGAGCCATATAAAATGGTTAAATTAGATAGAGGTTCTACTGGCGCAACTTCTGAAGCCAGCTTACTAACATTAACAGACAAACCTGACAACCGACCCTCAAAGTATCCATGTAACCAAATTGCCTGCTCGGTTGAAAGTTCCTTTATTAATTCATTAAATGCGCCCCGCTGTTTATCGGTTAACGGATTAAAACCATTTGCCATATTCTAATTTTTAATATCACACTGATTAATAATTCACCTTTTGTTCGTACAGGGAAAAACTATTAAATCAATGATTTTTTCAACTAAATTTTCAAATATTATTTGTACTGAATCTTAATAAGCAAAAAAACATGATAATTGTTTAGCCAAAGCATAAGATAATTCACTAATTCAATCACAAAACTTACTTAGTTAAAAATTTATAAATATTTATATCAGAACATCCAAAATCTTTTGAAAGGTCAACTTAATCAGCTAAAAAAGATGTTGTTTATTAAAAACATTTCAACCTAAATCGCTAGTAAAACCAACCTTTGCAAGTGTGAAACTGCCTAACATTTTAACTTATATACAGGGCTCTTGGATGTTAATAAATTATTACTATTTTTGGTGGCCTTACTCGAAAAAGATTGACTTTAAAGAGAATAAAAACTAATAAAAATCAATAGAAAATGAAAGTTTATAAAACGGAAGAAATCCGGAACATTGCTCTAATTGGTAATGCCGGCAGTGGGAAAACCACCCTTGCAGAAGCAATGCTTTTTGAGGGTGGAGTGATAAATCGCAGAGGTGAAGTTACCGCAAAAAATACGGTATCTGACTATAATCAAATAGAACAGGATTACGGTAATTCTGTTTTTTCAACTTTATTATATGCCGAGTACAACGGGAAAAAAATCAATATTCTTGACACGCCCGGGATGGATGACCTTTGTGGAAGTGTTGTTCAGGCATTAAGTGTTACAGCACTTAGTTTAATAACAATAAATACTTCGAATGGTGTAGAAGCTGGTACTGAAGCAGCAGGTCGTCAGGCTGAAGCAGCTGACACTCCCCTTGTATTTGTATTTAACCAGTTAGACCACGACAATTCAAATTTCGACAGCGCCTTAGAACAGTGCAAAACATCTTTCGGAAAAAAAGTAACCATTGTACAATACCCCTTTGATGCGGGCCCAACTTTCTCTTCTATTGTTGACGTTTTGAAGATGAAAATGTACAAATACCCGGCTGATGGAGGCAAACCAGAAATTGTAGACATTCCTGATTCAGAAAAAGATAAAGCAGACGAACTTCACAATGAGTTGATTGAAATGGCTGCTGAAAACGAAGAAGCCTTAATGGAACTGTACTTCGATAAAGGCACACTTTCGGAAGACGAAATGCGCAAGGGAATTAAACTTGGTATGCTTGAAAGAAGTATGTTTCCGGTTTTTTGTACCTGCGCAAGAAAAAACATTGGAGTTGGCCGTTTAATGGAGTTTATTACCAATATTTCTCCGGCACCAAACGAAAAGAAAATGACTGCAATTACCAAGGGTAAAGAAGTCAAAATGGATGCTTCTGATTCACCAAGCTTGTTTGTATTTAAAACAGCTGTTGAATCGCATGTTGGCGAGATTACTTATTTCAAAGTAATGTCGGGAACAATTAAGGAAGGAATGGATTTAATTAATACAACCACAGGAAACAAAGAACGCCTTTCGCAAGTGTTTGTTTCTGCGGGTAAAAATCGCGAGAAAGTTGAAAAGCTAGTAGCAGGTGATTTAGGATGTACTGTTAAATTAAAAGACACAAAATACAACCAGACGCTTGCAACTAAAGAAGCAGGAACCAAGTTTGCAGAAATTACATTTCCGAGCCCAAGGCACACCGTAGCCATGAAGGCTGAGAACGATTCAGACGATGAAAAAGTAGGTGAAGTACTAAATAAAATCAAATACGAAGATCCAACTTATGTTATTGAGTATTCGAAAGAATTAAAACAATTATTGGTTCATGGGCAAGGTGAATATCATTTAAATGTGCTAAAATGGTATTTCGATACAATCTATAAAATAGATGTACATTATCTAGCTCCAAAAATTCCATATCGCGAAACGATAACAAAATTTGCACAAGCCGATTACCGACATAAAAAACAATCGGGCGGATCGGGTCAATTCGGAGAGGTTCACATGATTATTGAACCCTATGAAGAAGGCTCAGAACCAAGGAAAATGTTCAAGTTTGGAGACAAAGAACAGAAACTTTCTGTACGTGCGGTTGAAGACCATGAATTGCCATGGGGTGGAAAATTAATTTTCTGTAATTGTATTGTTGGTGGTTCTATCGATGCCCGTTTTCTTCCTGCAATTATGAAAGGAATTATGGAAAAAATGGATGAAGGCCCACTTACCGGTTCTTATGCACGCGATATCAGGGTTTATGTTTATGACGGGAAAATGCATCCGGTTGATTCAAACGAAATTTCGTTTAAACTTGCCGGACGTAATGCTTTTAGTAAGGCATTTAAAAACGCCGGAGCAAAAATTCTGGAGCCAATTTACGACCTTAACGTATGGGTACCATCGGATCGTATGGGTGATGTAATGAGCGACCTACAAGGACGACGTGCCATGATAATGGGTATGGGCTCCGAAAAAGGACTTGAAAAAATAACGGCTAAAGTACCGCTTAAAGAAATGTATAAATACACAACTGCCTTAAGTTCGATTACAGGTGGACGAGGAGTGTTTAGTACGAGTTTCGACGGTTACGAAAAAGCACCTGCCGATGTACAAGAAGAGCTACTTAAAGCTTACGCTGCTGAGCAGGAAGAAGAATAGCGATTTTTCTAATCCAATTTACTATAATTAGACAGAAACCCCGGTCCGTCAGTTGACGGATCGGGGTTTTCTATTTTCAATAATAAATGATATCGTGTTTATTTATTGCAGTTGAAGTAATGCTTTTTGAAATCTAACATGTGCCTTTGGACTTA
>JBFFMM010000260.1:0-4099 GCA_041554075.1 Draconibacterium sp.
CATGGTACCAACCCCTTCAACTTTTAACAATGCTGCAACATCTGATTTACATCCGCAGCCAATGGGAGCACTATATTTTTCAATATTCTTAATGTTTTTAGCTTCATCAATGGTAAAAATGGTGTAATGATCACATTGTCCAAAATGACTGTCAACAACTAGACCTTTCGTAGGAACTGCAATTTTCATATTTTGTTCTATTTAACTATTTTAAGTAAGAATAGAGGACCACTACCATATTTTCCAATGTGCCCAATTTACATTTTTAATGGTGCGGGCAAGTAAACGCTTTTTTTTATTAAATCGACAGTAAAGTCAAACTATCAGTATGGAAAATGCTTTTATTTAACCTTATGTTTGAAATGCGATGAATTTTTGTTCTTGCTGTGGTGTGAATATATTTCTAAATCTTGTTTTCGTATTGTACACCTTTCAATAAATTTTGATAAAACAGAAGTTCTCTCTATTTCATCAAAATAATAAACTTGAAATTTTAAAATGTTGACTTGAAAGTATGAGAATACCGTGTGCCTACACGAAAAATTAATTGAATCGTATAACTTGCTGCATATCAGTTAACATTGGCTTAACTCAAAAGCAATACTTCTGTCATTTTTAATCATTCAAAATAACAGATGTAACACCTTGAAAATATGATGTTAATACAATAGGGTGTACCAAAATAGACGAAAAAACGCATTAGATTTAAATTACCGTTTGCGTTAACGGGAGTTTTAAATTATATATTTGCCCGCTCAAAAAACGAATAAACAAATGTGTGCTCTTTTAAGGAAGTGTACAAAGTAAAATACCGATTGTTATGATGAAATTAAATCGCGCAAATGCAAAAGAGGCTGGAAGCCACCCAACAAGAATACTCCAGTTTGGAGAAGGAAATTTTTTACGTGCTTTTACCGATTGGATCGTTAATGAAATGAACAAAGAAATCGGATTCAATGCCGGTATTGATGTTGTACAACCCTTGCCAAATGGTATGGTTGATATGCTAAACGATCAGGATGGATTGTACCATGTTTATTTAAAAGGAATTAAAGACGGAAAACCGGTAACTGAGTTTTCGTTGGTGGATTGTATCAATAAAGGAATTAATCCGTACAGCGAATTTGAATCGTATAAAGAATCCATATTGAACCCTGATTTACGATTTGTATTTTCAAATACTACCGAAGCCGGAATTAGCTGGGATGAAACCGATAATCTTGATATGCAACCACAAAATTCTTTCCCCGGGAAAGTAGCAGCATTACTTTACATGCGTTACAAAGCGTTTGAAGGCGATATGTCGAAAGGGTTAATATTTTTTGCTTGCGAATTAATTGACCGCAACGGTGACATGCTAAAAAAATATGTACTTCAACATGCCGAAAACTGGGGACTTGAAGCTGGATTTATTGCCTGGGTAAATGAAGCGTGTGCTTTCTGTAGCACTTTGGTTGACCGTATTGTTCCGGGTTTTCCCCGCGACGAAATCAAAGAAATTCAGCAAGAATTGGGCTACGAAGATAATCTTGTGGTTGTTGGTGAATATTTTCATTTGTGGGTAATTGAAGCTCCGGAATGGGTTCAGGAAGAATTCCCTGCAGAGAAAGCCGGATTGGAAGTGAAATTTGTAAAAGACATGAAACGTTTCAGGGAACAAAAAGTGCAGGTATTGAATGGTTGTCATACCGGCAGTTATGCTGTGTCGTACCTAAGTGGAATCGAAACGGTTCGTGAAGCCTACGAGAATCTGGAAGTTGGGAGTTTTATGAAAGAGTTGGTTTACGATGAGGTGTTAACGGTTTTAGACGGAACTGAAAAGGAACTGAAAAAATTTGCCAATAAGATTCTCGAGCGTTTCGCCAATCCGTTTATTCGTCACCAGTGGCAAAGTATTGCCTTAAATGCCATGAGTAAATGGGAAACACGTAACTTACCGTCGCTACTTAATTTTAACGAGAAGCACAATATGTTACCACAAAAACTGGTATTCTCGTTGGCATCAATGATTGCCTATTTTAAAGGTGAAGCAAACGGAGTGGAATACAGTGTTCAGGATGACCAATGGATTAAAGACTTCTACAAAGAAGCCTGGGCTGAATGTGATGGGCGTCCGATTTCGATTTATAATTTATGTGAGAAAGTATTAGGATTAGATAAAGTTTGGAAACAGAACTTAAACGATATTCCAAACCTTACCATTACTGTAAGTCATTACCTGTTTTTAATTACTCAGGTGGGTATGAAAAAAGCGGTTAAAGCCGTACTTCACGAAGACAACCCGTTAATGCAAATGACCATTGATAAAATGGACAACTAATTCAATTAATCGTTGTTAAAAAGCAAACAGACAAATGGCAGACTTTATAAAAATAAATCCGATAGATAATGTAATTATCGCGCTGAAAGATTATTCGATTGGCGAGCTTATTTCTATTGATGGAGAAGAATTGAAAATTGAGAGTCACATTCCAAAAGGGCATAAAATAGCTTTGGTTTCTATAAGCGAAAACGAAGATATTATTAAATATGGAGCACCAATTGGACATGCAACAACCGCAATTTCAGCTGGCGAACACATTCATGTTCAGAATATAAAAACCAATCTTTCGGGTACCATTAATTATTCATTCAACCAAAAACTGAATGAAATAAACCACGGTAAACGCGACTTGACTTTTGAGGGATACAAGCGGGGAAATGGTAAGGTTGGAATTCGCAACGAGCTATGGATTGTTCCAACCGTTGGATGTGTAAACGGACAAGCACAACAGATTGTTGATATGTTTAAATCGGAAACTACACCCAACGACATTGATGGGGTGGAGGTTTTTAAACACAGTTATGGATGTTCTCAATTGGGTGGCGATCATGTAAATACTCAAAAAGCGCTGGCCGATGTAATTAATCACCCCAATGTGGGTGGTGTTTTTGTGCTGGGGTTAGGTTGCGAAAACAACCAGATTGACCAACTAAAAACCTTTATTGGTGATTATGACGAAAGCCGTGTTCGGTTTTTGGTAGCGCAAGATGTGGAAGATGAAGTTGAGGCAGGAGTCGAAATCATGAAAGAGATTTACGAGGTAATGCGCAACGATAAACGTGAAGCGGTGCCGGTTGCCGAACTGAATATTGGATTAAAATGTGGCGGGTCCGACGGTTTTTCAGGAATTACTGCTAATCCGTTGGTTGGCGTATTTTCCGATTTTCTGGTTGCTCAAGGTGGAACGACCATATTAACCGAAGTACCTGAAATGTTTGGCGCCGAAACTTTATTAATGGAGCGTGCCATTGACAAAAAGGTGTTTGACAAAACCGTAAGCCTCATTAATGATTTCAAGGATTATTACATGAAACACGATTTGCCGGTGTATGAAAATCCTTCGCCGGGAAATAAAAAGGGTGGAATTTCGACTTTGGAAGATAAATCGTTGGGTTGTACGCAAAAAGGTGGAGTAGCAACGGTTGTTGATGTTTTGAAATATGCAGAGCCGATTAAAAAGAAAGGTTTAAACCTGCTTTCGGCTCCCGGAAACGATTTGGTTGCTGCATCGGCACTGGGATTTAGTGGTTGCCACATGGTGTTGTTTACCACGGGGCGCGGAACACCATTTGGCAGTTTTGTTCCTACCATGAAAATTTCAACCAACTCGGATTTGTACAATAAAAAGAAAAACTGGATTGATTTTAATGCCGGATCGTTATTGGAAGGCAAAACGATGGAAGAGCTGCTTGAAGAGTTTGTACGATTTATTCTTGAAGTAGCCAGCGGCAAACAATTGAATCACGAAAAAAGTGGATTCAAGGAAATTGCGATTTTTAAAACAGGAGTGACTTTGTAATTGCCTGACATATTGATTTTTAGTAGAGAGCGGTTCTTTTTTTTAGGAGCCGTTTTTTTTTGACAATCAGCGATGAGTTTTTACCACAGATTGCACTGATTCGCACAGATTTCTTTGAGTTTTTACTTTATTTTAATGGTCGTTAGTTTCATGGTTTAGAGTTGGAGGATCAGAAGGTTTTTTAATTTGCAGTAATTTTTCTGTGATAATCTGCGAAAATGGGTGGTGCGTTTAAACCACAGATTACACGGATTCGC
>JBFFMM010000261.1:0-4052 GCA_041554075.1 Draconibacterium sp.
TAAGTAACCTGATTATGTTTTACGATTCAAATGATATTCAATTATCGACCAATACAGAAGAAGTTACAAAAGAAGATACTGCAAAGAAATATGAGGCGTGGGGATGGAAAGTAGTTACAATTGAAGGTAACAATCCAGGTGCAATTCGCAAAGCTTTACAGGATGCACAAAACGAAACAGAAAAACCAACCCTGATTATCGGTAAAACGATTATGGGGCTTGGAGCAGTTACCGAAGCTGGTGCTAACTTTGAAAGGCAATGTTCAACTCATGGTATGCCATTAAGTGGTGCAGGTGCATCTTATGCAAAATCTATTGAGAATTTAGGTGGAGATGCAGAAAAACCATTTCAAATTTTTGAGGAAGTAAAAGAACATTATTCAAAGCGTAAAGCTGCATTAATTGCTGCTGCTGCGGATAAAAAAGCGAAACAAGCTAAATGGGAAGCTGCAAATCCTGAATTGGCTTCAAAATTAAAAGCGTTTTTAGCAAACGAAATTCCTGCAATTGATTATAGCAAAATTGAACAAAAAGCAGGTATCGCAACTCGCGGTGCTTCAGCAACTGTTCTTTCGGTATATGCAAAAGAGGTTGAAAACATGGTGGTTTCGTCTGCCGACCTTTCAAACTCTGACAAAACAGATGGATTTCTTAAAAACACAAAAGCATTTACAAAAGGTGACTTTAGCGGTCAGTTTTTACAAGCAGGTGTTTGTGAGTTAACAATGGCTTGTATCATGAATGGTATGGCATTGCACGGTGGTATTATCCCGGCATGTGGCACTTTCTTTGTATTTAGCGATTACATGAAACCAGCGGCTCGTATTGCTGCCCTTCAGGAAATTCCGGTTAAATTCATTTGGACTCACGATGCATTCCGTGTTGGAGAAGATGGTCCTACTCACCAACCTGTTGAACACGAAGCACAAATTCGTTTGTTGGAGAAATTACAAAATCACAGTCATAAAAATTCAATGTTGGTTCTTCGTCCTGCCGATGGCAACGAGACCACAATTGCATGGAAAATGGCATTGGAAAATGTGGACACTCCAACTGCATTGATTCTTTCTCGTCAGGGAATTAAAGATGTGACAACCTACGAAACTGCAAAAGGTGCTGCAAAAGGCGCTTATATTCTTCAAGATTGTGAAGGAACTCCAGATGTTATATTGTTAGCAAGTGGCTCGGAAGTTAGCACATTGGTTGCCGGAGCTGAATTACTGGCTAAAGATGGCGTTAAAAGCCGTGTCGTATCTGTACCATCCGAAGGTTTATTCCGTATACAGACTGCCGCTTACCAAGCCGAAGTATTACCTGCCGGAGTTACTAAATTTGGACTAACTGCCGGATTACCTGTTACTCTTGAAGGATTAGTTGGTGCCGATGGTAAGGTATTTGGCCTTAACTCGTTTGGTTTCTCAGCTCCAGCCGGTGTATTAGATAAAAAGCTTGGTTATACTGGCGAAAACGTTTACAATCAGGTTAAAGAATTGTTGGCTTAATTTAAAGCGACAAAATAAATTCATACTGAAAGGTGCTTCTTTGGGGCACCTTTTTTTTTTGGAACGCTGAAGACACAGAATATGCAGATAAGCACAGATTAAAACCAGAGAAACAGACAAACTTCACCTATAATATATGGATAAAAGTGCTTATTGGTTCCAAATCGCTTAGCACATTGATGCAAAGAAATTGAATCTGTGATAACCCGGATTACAACGGTTTTCACCGTAAAGAATTAGCGATTATCTGTAAAATCTGCGTTATCTGCGTGCAAATGCTTATTTTTGGGAAAATCACTATTTTGAAATGATCATGAGTATTGATTCACACCAATCGACGACAATAAAAACTCATACGAATTCCATATTATTCCTTTGAAAACAAGTAATTTTAAGCATATGAAAAAACTGCTATTCACTGTTGCATTTTCCCTCATCACTATATTTTCTTTCGCCCAACAATTGGATTCAACCGCATTAATACTTATCGATATCCAGAATTTTTATTTTCCCGGAGGAGCAGCAGAACTGGTTGAACCTGAAAAAGCGGCCGAACAAGCAAGTTTGGTTTTGGAGTATTTTAGAAAAAATAACGGATTGGTAGTTCATGTAAAACATAAGGTTAAAGCAGGTGGAGAAATTTATAACAAAGTTGTTCCTATTGATGGAGAAAAAGTCTTCACAAAATCGGAGGTAAGTTGTTTTAATGGAACCGGATTGAATGATTTTTTAGAATCGAAAAGCATTAAAGATGTAGTTCTGGTTGGTATGCAAACGCATATGTGTTTAGAAGGAGGTACGCGCGCTGCCTACGATTTAGGCTATAAATGTACGGTAATTGCTGATGCATGTGCTACACGTGATCTAAATTATGGTGAAATAACTGTAAAAGCTGCCGATGTTCATGCTTCAACACTGGCTACTTTAAAAAGTTACGCTAAAGTTGTTGGATTGGATGAATATTTAAATCATCTAAAATAAACGGTGGAAATAAGAAATAAGCACTATCTCATAAACTGTGTAAGTTGAAAAATACCGGGGGTTGCAACCCCCGGTATTTTTTTGTATAATTTTTAAAACTTTACACAGTAATGAAAAAAGAAGATTTATTAAAAGATGATTTCCTGAAACAGTTTAAATCAGGAGAAGAGCTTAATGATTTTTTGAAACAGCTCCAGAAAAGGGGTATTGAAAAAATGCTTGAAGGTGAACTTGATAGTCATTTAGGCTATGATAAAAACCAAAAGTCAGACAGTACCAATGCCCGCAATGGTTATTCTGAAAAGACAGTGCGCACTTCGATGGGCGAATCGAATATTCAGGTTCCCCGCGACCGTGATGCTTCGTTTAACCCTATGATAGTCCCTAAAAGAGGAAACATGGTCGATGGGTTAGAGAATATCATTGTTTCGTTTTATGCCAAGGGAATGAGCAACAGCGATATCGAGGAACAAATCCGGGAACTTTATGGTTTTGACGTTTCTACATCAACCATATCAAGGATTACCGATGCTGTGACCAACGATATTGTAGCCTGGCAAAACCGCCCCTTAGAATCGGTTTATTTAATCGTCTGGATGGACGGTATTGTGTTTAAAGTCCGTGAGAACTCCAAGGTAATCAACAAAACCGTTTACATTGCGGTAGGGCTCAAAAGGGATGGTAAAAAAGAGGTACTTGGTCTTTGGCTGGGCAAAAATGAATCAGCTGCATTCTGGATGAATGTCCTTACCGATATACGGGCCCGCGGAGTAGAAGATATCCTGATCACGGCCACCGATAACCTGAACGGATTTACCGATACTATCCGCAATGTGTTCCCTGAATCGAAAACCCAGATTTGTGTGGTTCATCAGATACGGAACGCCAGCAGATATGTGGTTTGGAAAGACAAAAAGGCTTTTACCAGAGATATGAAACACATTTATAATGCTCCTACAAAAGATGCTGCATTAGCTGCCCTGGAAGATTTTGCAGCCCAGTGGGAAAATAAATATTCCTATGCAATCAAAAGCTGGAGGGACAACTGGGAAGACCTTACCGTTTTCTTTGAATTCCCCCTGGAAATTCGCAAAATAATCTATACCACAAACCTGATTGAAAACCTAAATGGGAAAATCAGAAAGTACACTAAAAATAAACTTTCGTTCCCTTCTGACCAGGCTGTTATGAAATCAGTATATTTGGCAACAAGAGAAGCTACTAAAAAATGGTCAATGCCTATTAGAGATTGGGGCATTGTCCTAAATCAGTTCCTTGTAATATTTGAAAAAAGGGTCCAGCTATAACATAGCTAAACCCTCGGTATTTTTTATTTACACACTTCGTGAAACAGTGTCAATAAAATATACCGGTTATCGCAGCCATTTTAACATATTTGGGAAAGTTGTATTATTATTCCCATCGTCAGTATTATTGTTGCAAAAACCCATCCACACCAAAAGCGGCAATCCGATGTAATTTCCGTTCTCAAACTGCTCAATCAACCATTTCGAAT
Organism: Draconibacterium sp.; assembly: GCA_041554075.1. Lineage (GTDB taxonomy): Bacteria > Bacteroidota > Bacteroidia > Bacteroidales > Prolixibacteraceae > Draconibacterium. The sequence goes on from JBFFMM010000261.1 coordinate 4,000, forward strand.
CATTTTTATAACCATCGGGATGAAATACAACATTTGGAGGAATATGCAAATAA
>JBFFMM010000262.1:0-4046 GCA_041554075.1 Draconibacterium sp.
CAGGTATTTCCCTGAATTGTAGTTAATCATGTTTACCTTTCCGTTTACCACATGAACCGCTGTGGTTCCAGCACAATACAATTCTATGGTGTTCCACTCTCCAACTGGCTTTTCATAATCGCCGTTTTTGGCAACTATTTTGGTATCTGTATCAGGTATAGAAGGAATTGTTTTGGCATCATTGGAATAAACATATTTGCCCGCATCGTTTTTTTGCATCGGAATTTCACAATACGATTTTCCCATACGATACGAATCGCCAATATTTCCGTGCATCAGCTGTAATTCGTGCGAACTCATCCACACGCCAAGGCCGGCACCAAAATCTCCGTAACTATGATAGAGTAAACCCGAATTTCTTGTTTTGAATACTTTATCTCCCCATTTAAATTCAACTATTAAATGGTAGTTTTCAAATTCTTCCTGGGTGGCCAGCGAGGCATTTATTTCTCCTGATATTCGAATAGCTTTTTCTCCGTCCAGTTCAACCACCGAAAATAGGTTTAATGGATCTTTATTTAAGCCAATTGCTTCTTTATTTTCTTCGGCAGGGCCTGCATATGTGTCCCAGTTGTCAAGGTTTTCTCCATTAAAAAGTGTTTGCCATGGTTTTTCGCACGAATTGAATAGAAAGGCAAGAATTGCCACTACAAAAAGGAAGGATGTTTTTTTCATAATTTTTGGTTTAGATGAATAATAAACATAAAAAAACTGCCCCATAAATATAGGACAGTTTCTCTATTATTTTAAATCTTGCTATAATTTTTTAAACTACTTCTGTTTCTATTAATTCTTTTGCTCTTTCAAGCATTGTCGTATCATCTAAAAGAACAATGCCTCCGTTAGGACCCGGCTCCATATGTATTCCAACTGCTTTTCCTTCTCTGTAATTCGCGCCTCCAAAATAATTCCTGACGGTAGCTACTGATACTTCAAACTCTTGCGCCATTTGTCTAATTGCTCCGTCAGGTAAGCTGTCTTTGATTTTTCTCAGCTCATTAAATGTTATTTTTTGCTCCATATTGCTGTGATATTATATGATTAATATTATGGTTATTTAAAAGAACGTGTCATAAAAATAGAATTAATAATTTAATAATAAAAGCTTAAAGAGCAGGTATTGTTTAATCAGTGTGGAATGAAGTTAATTAATGTGAAAAAACATTTTGGGATAATTGTGTAGTAGGCTGTATTGTAGTTGTTTGCAGTGATTTGTATGTTGTTTAACAGTAAGAGTTTAACAATGTTGTTAACATTTTTTAAGTCATCATGTAGCTGTATGATTATTTGTACTGAATTAAATATTATGGTAATGGTGTTTGTGGTTTTATTCAAAACTATCGTAAATGGCTTGATGCATAGCCGTTCGTATGTTTAAATCGTAAAGTTTCGAATTGTTTCGGGTGGGGTAAACCCGGTTCGACATAAATATGTAAAGCAAGCCATTTTCTGGATCGGCCCAGGCAAAAGTACCGGTGTATCCACTATGCCCAAAACTGCTTTTACCCGACGATACGGCAGGGTAGGCATCTTTTAATTGATTTTCATTGTTGTCAATAAGTGGTTTGTCAAAGCCTAAACCTCTGCGGTTATTATTCTCGGGGTATTGAATTCGGGTAAACTCATTGATGGTTTTTTCCGAGATGTACCTTCTTCCGCCGTAATACCCTTTTTGCAGGTACATTTGAAAAAGTTTAGCCAAATCGTTCGTGTTACCGAAAAGACCCGCATTCCCCGATACGCCCCCCATCATTGAAGCGCCTTCGTCGTGCACAAAACCACGCAGTTTCTCCATTCTGAAAAAATCATCATTTTCGGTGGGAATAATCTGCTCCATGGGAAAATGCTGATACGCATTGTAGGTAATTGTGTAGGCCCCCAGTGGTTTATAAAATGTTTCTTTTATATACTCTTCAAAAGGTTGCCCGGTAAGATTTTCAATGATAGTTGGATAGATATAAAAACTAAGTCCCGAGTACAAATATTTGTGTCGTCGTTCCAATTCCGAATTCCGAATGGTGTCGAACATTACTTTTCGGAATCCAATATTCATATACATTTTTTCCGAAACACGAACACAATATACATCAGAAGGATGAGTACTAAAAACGTGCTTGTCAAGTTTCCCATTCTTATCGAGTGTGGTTGACCAAAATGGAATCCATGAAGCCAGTCGCGCCTGATGTGCCAGTATCTCTCTGAAGATGAGGTTTTCTTTGTTGGTCCCTTTAAAATCAGGCCAATATTTGCTGAATTTCGAATCGATGTTAATTTTTTTTTCATCTACCAGTTTCATTATAGCAGGCAGTGGTCCGGTAACTTTTGTCACCGAAGCCCAATCGTAAATATTTTCGGTATTTACCTGCTGAATGCTATCGTAGGTATGAAATCCGTAGCATTTATGAAAAATAACCTGACCGTTTTTTGCAACCAAAACCTGGCAGCCCGGATAAGCATGTTTTTTTATTCCAAGTTCAGCAATTGAATCAATTTGGTGATATAGTTTTTTTGAATTTACTCCGGCTTCTTCCGGGATGGAGTAGGAAAAACAATCATTTTTTTTTACCAGAATTCCATCATTCAATTTAAAACGCCGATCAACAGTTACTGGTAGTTTTCCATCGGCAGTAAAAGCCCCAAAAACAAGTTGTGCTGCCAGTTCTTGTGTGAGATCAGTATTTTGATGTGCCAAAATTAAAGCCTTTGAATGATGGATGTTTTCAAAATATTTTAGAGCGTAGGCATTCCCAAAAAATACAATAATCGATTTTGAACCTTCCACTAATTCAGTAACTGCTTTTCGCTGAATTTCGGTTGTACCATATTTTTGCGATGCGTATTTATGGATTCCATCAACACCAACAATTATTTGGGTGTAATTTTCTAGTTTTTGACGCAGGGTTACCCATTCTTTTTCGCTTGCATTTTTCGAAAGTACAAAATGATCAGTCTGGGTATATTTTTCAAGCATTTTTTGAAAAGCGGAAATTTTATCGCTTCCTATCATTATTGAAGCAACTTTTGCTTTTTCAAGATTTTGAACAGGCAGAGCTGCATTGTTGGTTAAAACAGTTAACGAACCTTTTATTAGTTTTCGGTTGGTTACTTCAAAATAAGGAGAGTTGAGTCGGGCAGTCAAATCTTTTAAGTTGGCAGGTTTGTAGTTGTTTAAACCTACCCAGCGTTTAAGCGCCAAAATAGTGCGGCACTTTTCATTTATTTCTTCTTCTGAAATCTGATTTTTTGAAATAGCTTCTTTAATGGAGTTGATTGCTTTTCCCAAATCAGGAACAAATTCAACCATGTCGTTGCCAGCATAAATGGCTTCAAATTCTGCTTTCCCCGAAGCTGCCTGTACCCCTTTCATTGTAATAGCATCGGTGACTACAAACCCCTTAAATCCTATTTCAGTTTTTAAATAGTCAGTTATTACTTTTTTTGAAAGCGATGAGGTTTTTCCGGATGCATCAAGGGCAGGAACATTTAAATGTGCCGTCATTATTCCCGAAATCCCTTTTTCAGATAGATAACGAAAAGGATAACTTTCAATCTCATCAATTCGGGCTTTTGAATGCGGAACAAGAGGCAGGGTTTTATGCGAATCGGTTTTGGTATCGCCATGGCCTGGAAAATGTTTTGCCACTGGAATCACACCGGCATCTTGCATGCCTTTTGCAACCATCCACGACTTTTCTGCCACATTTTGTTTGTCCTCTCCAAACGATCGAAAATTAATAACCGGATTGGAAGGGTTGGTGTTGATGTCGGCCACCGGGGCAAAATTCATATTTATTCCAAGTTGTTTGAGTTGATAGGCATAATCGCGCCCCATTTGATAGATAAAAGTTGAATCCTGAATGGCCCCAATTGTTTGTGCATAGGGATAAACAATGGTGCTGTCGATACGCATCGAGGGTCCCCATTCACCATCAATTGCCACCAAAAGTGGAGTTTCCGAAGCCGCTTGAAATTGATTAATCCAAGAGGTCGTTTTTGCCGGAGTGCCTTGCATTATCAAAATTCCACCTGGCTTGTAACTTTTTATC
>JBFFMM010000263.1:0-3994 GCA_041554075.1 Draconibacterium sp.
AAGTATCTGCCGGAAATATTGCAATTGACGGAATATTTAGCACTGGTCAATTCAGTAGAGTTCATGCCGATATTTCCTTTGGCGATGGAGCAGCTTTCGATATTCTGTGGGATTTTTTATACCGGCCACTGGGCGATGAAGCGTTTTATTACTATGCCGGAGTTGGTCCATACATTTGGATTAACGATCCTTTTTGGTTAGGTGCTGCTGGTGAAATTGGGTTGGAATATCACTTTCAGGAAGTACCAATTGCCCTTGGATTCGACTGGCGACCTGCCATTAGTATTATTGAAAGAACCGATATTCATTTCGATGGATTTGGATTTAATATTCGATATGTGATCGGGAACTAATTGACAAAGAACGAGAGTTTAAAAACTAAAAACGCCGATAAATAAATCTTTTATCGGCGTTTTTGCTTCCCTACTTGTAAGTTTATTCTTCTATTTGGTAATCTCCTTTATTTTCAGCCGAATCCTTCATTTTAAAATACCTGCGCAGTAGTACTTTCTTGAGGTCTCGAACGATTACCTGATGTGCAATAATTTCGATATGCGAATAATGAGGTAGTTCTTGTTCCGCCTTATGAATTTCGCGGTCGGTTATGTCCACCTGATACAAAACCGAAAGTAATAAATCGTAATTTCGTTCAACCAGTAAAGTTATTTGGTCAATCAGTTGATTGTGCAGTTCATTGTATGCATTATCGATAACTCCCGAAAATGTAATTTCTACACCAAACATCCCAAAATCCTTCATTATTTGTTCTGCAGTTTGCTTAACAATCTCTGCCTGATCAAGGTGCTGTGAAACATTACTGTTGTTTATTTCCGGAAAATTCATTTGTTTGTTTTTCGAAAGATACAAGAAATAAAAGTCAAAGTTTATTTTTCACCCACAAACCAGTTTCTTTTCTCAATATGATTAACTTTACTACACCTATTAATCAATTAAATTAATTTAAAATGAAAAAATGTTTAGTAACTCTCCTTTTTGTAGTTTCTGTTTTATTTTCGATGGCACAAAGCCAGTTTGCTCAACCTGGAATTTCTGTGGGGAATGTGGTGGAAGATCTTGACAAATCGATTGAATTTTATACCGAAGTGATTGGAATGGTAAAAACCGGCGAATTTTCGGTTGATAAAGCCTCCGCAACCAAACTAGGTTTAACCAATAAATACCAGTTAGATGTTACCATTTTAAAGCTGGAAGACAGTCCATATGCTACCGAGTGGAAATTAATGAGCTTGGGGACAAAAGCAAAACACCCAAAACAAAACTACATGAGCGACGACACTGGAATGCAATACATTACCTTATTTGTAAATCACATCAATCCAATTATTGAACGCTGCAAAAAACACAATGTCGAAATCTTAAGTGAAGAACCTTCAACATTGGACGACGGCAGATCCTTTATTTTAATACAGGATCCTGATGGAACTTTTATTGAAATGATTGGTCCCAATTAACCGCCTTTTTACTTCCCCACATTTAACTTACTCACTTTGTAAGAATGGAATTGGTATGTTTTAAAACAAGTTTTTACTTTTACTTGAAAGCATTAATGCTTTCGTTTGAAGTTTTTATTAGTTTTGTATTATTAAAAATCAACAACAAACGAGTAAATGATTTTCAATATTCAAAGGTTTTCGACACACGACGGGAATGGCATTAGAACAGTCGTTTTTTACAAGGGCTGTCCATTAAGTTGTTGGTGGTGCAGTAATCCTGAAAGTCAGTTGTTTAACTACAGCATTCTTTACGACCAAAAGTTCTGTAAAAACTTCGGAGATTGTATACTTGCCGAACCCAAATCAATTACAGCCAGTTCAGATGGCACGCTTCAAATCAACCGTGAGCTAATTCAGAATCCTGAAAAATTAAAAAATACTTGCATTTCGAAAGCCTTACTTGTTTCGGGCGAGCAAAAAAGTGTTGATGAAATTCTTTCTGAGATTGAAAAAGATCAGCTTTTTTACCGCGAAAATGGAGGAGTTACACTTTCCGGTGGTGAGCCACTTTCGCAAGGAAACGAGTTGGACAATTTGCTACATCAATTAAAAGTCAGGAAAATAAATGTGAATATTGAAACCACACTTCATGTAAACTGGCAAAAAGTGGAGCGATGTATTGGATTGATTGATACATTTTTAATCGACCTAAAACACACACACAAAGAAAAATTTAAAACCTATACAGGTGGCGATGTTTTAGTTGTTATGTCGAATCTGGTTCGCATTGATAATATGGGAGTCAATTACATTGTTCGCATTCCTGTAATACCGGGGTTCAACCATTCGGAAGAGGAAATAAAGGAAATCATCGATTTTGTTTCTTCACTTAAAAATGCCAGAGAAATTCACTTTCTGCCCTATCACACTTTTGGCTCAGAAAAATACAAAATGCTTGGCCTAACGTACAAAATGGGAACAAAAAAAGCAGTAAAAGATACCGAACTCGAAACATATGTTGCGTATGCAAAAGCAAAGGGTTTTAAAACAAAAATTGGAGGTTAACATGATTAGCGAAAAACGAACAATAAAAATTACAGACCGAATTGCACATCTGCGTGAAAAGGTTTTAAGCACAAAACCATCGGTTTGTACCGAACGCGCCCGGTTTTACACCACTGTTTACCGCGAAAATGAAGAACAACCAATAATTATAAAACGTGCGCTCGCTCTAGAAAAAACATTAAAAGAGATGACCATATTCATCGACGAGGGTGAGTTAATTGTTGGCAATCAATCGAGCCAACACCGTGCAGCTCCTATTTTTCCTGAGTACGCTGTTGACTGGCTTCCGGAAGAAATGGATGAACTGGACAAACGCCCCGGCGATGCATTTTTTATTACCGACAAGCACAAAAAAGAGTTACTCGAAATTGCCCAATGGTGGAAAGGAAAAGTATTATGGGATAAAGGCCGGGCACTTATGTCGCAGGAATTAAGAGATTTGCAGGACTCAGCCATTATTAAAGCAACCGGTAATCTCACATCGGGTGATGCACACATTGCCGTTAACTTTTATAAAATTCTGGAACAAGGACTAGATGCCTATTTGGAAGAAATTAACTTTTACAGTGCTAAAACCGATCGTACTACTATTGAGGGTGTAAAAAAAGATCATTTTTACAATGCGCTGCATTTATCGGTACAAGCCCTGCAAAATTTTATTAATCGTTACAGCACTCTCGCACTTTCAATGAGTTTACTGGAAGACAATTCGGAACGAGAGGAAGAGCTAAAAGTCATTGCGGAAAACTGTGATTATATTGCCCATCATCCTCCCAAAAACTTTTACCAGGCCCTTCAACTTACCTATTTTATTCAACTGGTACTGCAAATTGAAAGCAATGGCCACAGTGTTTCGTTGGGCAGAATGGATCAATATCTTTTCCCATTTTATCAGAACGACAAAGTAAGCGGAAAGATTACGGAGGAAGAGGCTTCGGAATTACTCGAAAACACCTGGATAAAATTAATGTCGATAAATAAAATACGTCCGTGGTCGCACACCCGATTTTCTGCAGGCGGGCCACTTTATCAGAATGTTACCATCGGCGGGCAAAATTCTGACGGCAAGGATGCAGTAAACGAACTAAGTTTTCTTATCCTTCAATCGGTTGGAAAAATGAAACTTACACAACCCAACCTTTCCGTACGTTTTCATAAAAACATCGACCAAAATTTTATGATGGAGTGCATGCGCGTAATTGAAATGGGATTTGGAATGCCCTCGTTTAACAACGATGAAATTGTTATTCCTGAATTAATAAAGCTCGGTGTTGAAAAAGAAGATGCCTTTAACTTTTCGGCTATCGGATGTATAGAAATTGCAGTACCCGGAAAGTGGGGTTACCGATGTACAGGAATGAGTTTTCTGAATTTTATGCGTGTATTTTTAGCTTCCATGTACGATGGATTGGATAAACAAACCGGAAAAACATTTCACAAAGGAACAGGACATTTTAAAGATTTCGACCATTTTG
>JBFFMM010000264.1:0-3969 GCA_041554075.1 Draconibacterium sp.
AAAAACTTTAAGTCTTTCACGCACTTGCTTTTTATACTCAATCCAACTATTATTGTCCATAACAAATCATTTTATTAAAAATAATCTCCATCAATCTCCCATCAATCTCCATCAAGCCCTCAGCGCATTCATAATTTTTAGTTTGCGAATACTTTTTAACGGGAAATAGCTGGCAATTAATACCATCAGTAGTACGATTAAGGCCTGCCACCAAAAATAGGCATCGAAACTTGCCATTGGCATTATGGCTTCATAGCCCATGTCTTCGTACATTTTTGCGGTTTTACCGCTTAGCTGAATTGGAAATTTATTGCCCAGAATAATGAGTGGCGCAACACCAATCATTCCGATAAGCGTTCCTAAAGCGCCTATAAAAAACATTTCAATTACTACAACATACATCAGTAATCGTTTTTTCATACCAATGGCAATCAGCACTCCGAATTCACGTTTACGTTCGGCAATCATCATCAGAACGGTTCCAAAAATTCCAAAAAATACAATCACATAAAGTATAGCAGCAAAAACAACTCCTCCCGCGTTATCGCCTTCAATTGATTGTTTTAAAACCGGATTAAATTGCTGCCAGTTTTTTACCACGTATAAATTTTTGTCAAGTGCACTGCTTAATTCATTCTGAACAGTTAACATTTCGCTGTTGTCGTTTATATTGATGGCCAGCGTGGTTAGCATATTTTGCATACTGAAGAATTCCTGAGCACGGGGCAACGACATATACACTAGTTTGTTGTCTAAGTCGGGCGATGGGATTTTTATTATTCCACGAACAGGAAATAGACCCGCCGCTGATGACCCATGATAGCCGGTTCCCATTAAAACCAGTGTATCGCCAATAGCTAGTTTCATAAACTTAGATAAACGATCGGAAACCAAAATTCCATCGTCGTTTTGGCTTAAATAATTCCCCTTAAAAGCTGTCAGTTTTCCAATTTTCTGAAGAACATTTTCATCTGTAATTCCACAGTTTATGCTTATTTTATCCAAGGAACTAAAAGAAGCATTCTCAAACATTTTTAGATTTGCTATTTGGTCTTTCGTTAATTCAGGAATAGCGTACACTTCATCCATCAATTGACCTTTAAATCGATAGCGAACCAGATTTTTTTCAGGATTAGATAACTCAGCTTCTTTTTGTATGTCGATTCCATTTACTAAAACACCTTTGGTTTTGGCGCCAATCGATGCTAACGCAAAAGATTCAACACGAGGAACGGCAACTTTCACCTGAGGATTAGCATTGATTTGATTCAACAAATTCTGATCATACTCAAATGAATTGTCAAGACCCGGCTCATCAAAATAGTCGGGACTTTGCACTTGCAAATAACCGCTGTACGATTCTATTACCTGATGAATCATGTGTCCGTACGTTCCCAGCTGAAACGAACGCATAATAATGGCAAAAAATAACGCGAAAAAAATGGATGCAGCTGTAATAATGGTTCGTTTCCGGTTTCGCCAAATATTACGCCATGCCATTTGTATTATCTTTTTCATTCCGAATATTTTATGATTTATCGAACTCGTTTCATGTTTTGTTGCGAGAAGAAACTCTCTTGAATATTCACATTAAATTCCATCTTGTCAATGTAAATAATGGTGCGGTTATCGGGTTCCTCTGCAGGGATTATTTCAATAATTGAAGGCAATTCTCGGCCATCAAAAGTTTTAACATCTTTCCCCAGTTCAGTGCGAACCAGAAACTCTTCTTCGTCGTAGTATTCGCTTTTTAAGTTGATGTATTTCTCCTTGTCGATCCAGGTTAGAATTTTTCCCCACACCACATTTGCATCGGCATGCGGAATCATTTGTATTTTGTAACACAATCTTCCATCAATAGTCTCTTCACCAAGCAGCGTGTGTGTGTAATCTTCAACTATCGACGACTGCTTTACTAAATCGTCGTTGGTGTAATCGGAGCCCATCCAGCCCTGTGACATCATGCTTGGCGGCAGTTTTATCATCCGGTTAATCGATGGGGTGTAACTCCACATTTCTTTTTGGTATTTCATTGATACCATTCCTTTGTCTTTGGATGGGGCAGTAACATAAGTTAAAAAATAGTCGCGACCCAAACTCCAGTTTTTAAAGGCGATGGTTCGTGTATATTTTGGGCGCACAATCGACATTTTCATTTCGCTTTTATTGGAATCGCCCTGAAGTTTGTCATCCATTTTTTTGATAATCTCTTTGGCATCTTGTGCGTGAACCACTGAAGCAAGTAGAACAAATAGTAGTAGTATTAATTGTTTCTTCATTTTGTTGATTTTATTTGATTAACTGTTGACTGTGACTGTTAACTGGTTTTATCCTTTAATTATTTTAAAACACGAATTAATTACCGACTCTTCCAGTTTATCCATCGGGAAAACATCGGGGGCAGCAACACAATACAAAAAGGCTCCTTCCAGCATCGATGCAATGGCCATTAAATCGCTTTCAGGACTTTTGCTGCCCATTGATTTTATAAACCCGAAAAACATATTGAAAATAGGACCTGCTTTTTCTTCGTATTTTTCACCAAACGTTGCCGACACTTTGGGTTGTAGCAAAAGCGAAAAAAACAGTTTCCAGTGTTGCATATTTTCTCGTAAAAGCCTGAAGTTTTGTTGAATAAAAAACACGAATTCATCTTCGGTAAGAATCCCATCGTGGTTGATATCCAGGTTGTCATAAATTTCATTAAATCCATGCTCCATTATTTCATTTAGAATATCAGCTTTGCTTTCGAAATAGTTGTAAGTAAGGCCTTTGGAGATTCCTGCTTTTTTGGCGATTTGACTAATAGAAGTGGTGTGGTACCCATACTCGGCAAACAGTTCGAGTGCTACTCCCATAATCAATTCCTTTTTTAATTTTCTAATATCGTCGTATTGTTCCGGACTTCTTGGCATATAAATATATTTATTGATTAAACGGTCGGTCAAAGTTAAAAAATGTGATTTTAATATCCAAGAAAAATTATAAAAAAATGACCAGTCGGTCAATTAAAAACAAACGGCCTTTTACAAACATTCGACTTTTTAAGTGTAAAGTTTGAATGTGGGATGCTAATAAATTATAAAAGATTTAAGTTCTGCAACAGTTGCACCATAAGTTGCAAAATTATCTCAAATATCTTGTTTTCTTTGCCTTCCATTAATAAAAGGGATTACACAAAAATAAGTTGAAGTGAAAACAAAATACTAACTTCAACGGATGTAAAAATATATATATGAAATTATTTGAAGGACACTCTTTTCATATCCCCGTTTTGGGAGTCGGTTATTCCATAGATACACCCATAAATGTTGCGCCATTAGGAATATCTTCGGTTATTTCGTTGGTTGACGATGGAACAATTGAAAAAATGCGCGAATTCTACTGTGAAAAATTTGATATTCCATTTAAAGCGATATCGAAAAAAGTAGAAGATTTTAGGGCAGAACGAATTACTTCCTACCTGAACGTGGTTGAAGAGATAGTGAATAGGAAAGTTGAGGAGATTAAACATGCAGCATCCAATGCAGGTGGTGAACTGGAAAAATATATTGATATGCTTCCGGATAGTTCATCGTTAAAGTTGAAATTTGCGGATAAAAGTCGTATTGCTGCCGACGATTTTTCTAAGTGGGTAAAGGAAAAATTACATGTTGGGTCGATTGATGTAAATATAATGACCAAACTGGATCAGGCGCACTACAAAAGTGGTGAGCAATTGCCCATTGAACACAACGATGCACATGCTGCCTTGCGTGGTTATGCGAACAGTAACCTGAGTTCGTCGTTGGTGCTTTCGGCAGGAATGAGTCCGCGTTTGTATAGCTACATCGAAAATTTTAAAGACTTTTTTCCCGATGTAAAAGGAAAAATTAAGAAGAAAATTATTCTGAAAGTGAGTGATTTTCGTTCTGCTTTTATACAGGGCAAAATGTTTGCTGCAAAAGGTTTGTGGGTATCTGAATACCG
>JBFFMM010000265.1:0-3933 GCA_041554075.1 Draconibacterium sp.
ATCAATTGCATTAGTTCTCGTTCGTTCCAAACATAAAACTTCCCCTCCACTCCTTCACTATCGGCATCTAACGAGGAATAAAATGCACCTGAAAAATCCATCAATTCTCGCTCTAAAAAAGCGGCAGTTTCGTACACTACTCTTTTAAATTCTTCGTTTTTAAATTGTTGAAATCCTTTTGAGTAAATACTCAATAACTGTCCGTTGTCGTACAACATTTTTTCAAAGTGTGGGACTTTCCAAATCGCATCAACCGAATAACGTGCAAAACCACCACCTATTTGATCATAAATTCCTCCGCGTGCCATTTTTTCGAGCGTGGTATGTACAAATTCCAGCGCTTTGTTATCGTTATTTATAAAACCATAATACAGCAAAAAATCAAGGTTCACGGGCATTGGAAATTTTGGAGCACCGGTATTTCCGCCTTCTTTCATGTCCCAACGTTGTTTCCAGCCATTTACGCCACGTTCCAGTAACTTTGCATTTACAGGTATTGCGTTTTCAACTTCTGCAATTAACGATACTTGTTGAATTCCTTCCTGCAATTGGGTACCATATTCTTTTGTTTTATCCTGATTCTGTTTGTAAAAATTGGCTACTGTATTCAGGTTTTTCACCCAGGTTTCTTTTGGAAAATAAGTACCACCCCAAATCGGGCGTCCATCGGGTAATGCTATTACATTAAGCGGCCAACCGCCCTGTTGCCCCATTAATTGAACAGCGCTCATGTAATAATGATCAACATCGGGGCGCTCCTCGCGATCCACTTTTATACAAACAAAATTTTCGTTCATTACCTCCGCAACTGCAGTATCCTCAAAACTTTCGTGTTCCATTACATGGCACCAATGACAAGCTGCATATCCAATACTCACCAATATAAGTTTATTCTCTTTTTTTGCCTGCTCAATTACTTCATCGCTCCATTGATTCCAGTGAACCGGATTATGAGCGTGCTGCAAAAGATATGGCGATGTGGAATGTATTAAATTATTTGTGTGTTTCATGTTCTTCGAATTTTGTCCACTGCATCCAACTACTACAAAAAAAAGTAGCGTTATCATCCATTTTTTCATTGTATAAACAAGAACAAGGAAATCAAAATTATGTTTCGGATACCCTTTAAAGTAGCCCATTCAATTGACTAAAAACAAGACGAATACCATTTTACACGCTAATTGACACAAAAGAAAAATTAGCATTAGCAGGGCTGTTTGTCATTATTATTTAGACGTATAAAGCAAAAAAGCACTTTTTATTGGGCTGATAAATCACTCAGAAAGTTTGAAGTAAAATCTAAGTGTTTTAAACGGTACATTTCATCTTGAATTATTGTGCACTAAAAAAATAATCATCTTTATTTGTACTTACAAACCCAATTAAGTGTTCTATAAACACAACATCAAAAAAAACAGATAAAATCCCGGAGTGGACGCCGGGATTTTTTTTGCTCCAATCCCAATAATTCTTTTTCAAAAAAAATTGATATCCGGGAAGGGTAATCTCTTTTTTGTCGGTATAACTATTGATTATGATTTTTAAGTTGTAATTAATTTTGAGGTTTTAATGGTAGAAAACCGGAAACAGTTTAGGTAAACCAATCCACTTGTTGAAGTGGATTGTGCTTTTTATATTGACTTTTACTACCGGAAGAGACAGTCAAACAAATAATTGACTGCCCTCAAAAACAGGAATGTACTTCTAATTGTTTTAGGAAATTTTTTATGCGAAATTTGAAACATATAAAAAGAAAGCAATCAAAATTCTTTATGTATCAACCATCTTCTTAATTGAGGATGGTTTTTTACTTTAATACCATTTCACTCCATTTTTGAATGTTTAATTTTATTCGCAATTCAAACCATTTTCCACTAGGTGTAAACCTATATTTGCTCGTCATTTTAATATAAGAACAACAAAACTTTTCAAGATGAAAAATCTAATAACGATTATCCTATTTCTTTTTACAACTGCTGTATTGGCTCAAAATAATGAGTGGGAAGACCCCACCTTTATTGCCAAAAACAAAATACCGGCAAGAGCAACATCCTATTCTTTTAAAACCGCAAATGAAGCCTTAAAAGGGAATCGTGAAGATTCGCGTATGATTTCACTGAACGGAACATGGAAGTTTAATTTTGTTAACAAGTTGGAAAACCGCCCTCTTGATTTTTACAAAGCCGATGTTTCAAGCTGGGACGATATTGATGTTCCTTCCAATTGGGAAATGAAAGGTTACGGAACTCCCATTTACAGAAATTCGGGTTATCCGTTTGGTCCGCAGTTTTCGTTAGAAGATATGGAGGATCCTTTGGCATGGTACAAAGAAAATTATGACGTACCTGAAGGATTATCAATGGCTGAGTTATATCGACGCTTCTATGCCGATGTTATGGTGAAAAATATGCCACAACCGCCTTTTATTGCCCGCGACAATCCCGTAGGTTCCTATGCAAGAACATTTACCATCCCCGAAGACTGGAGCAACCAGCGTATTATTTTACATTTTGGCGGTGTTAGTTCAGCCATGTATGTATATGTAAATGGCGAAAAAGTAGGTTACAGTCAGGACAGTCGTTTGCCTGCAGAATTCGACATTACAAGCTTTGTAAAAACAGGCGAAAACAAACTCGCTGTTCAGGTTTTTCGCTGGAGCGACGGAAGTTACCTCGAAGATCAGGATCACTGGCGCATGAGTGGCATTCATCGTGAAGTAATGCTGCTGGCACAACCCAAAGTAGCCATTGAAGATTTTTTTGTGCAAACTCGTTTGGATGACAACTACCAAAATGCCTTGTTGCAAATTCGGCCAACCATAACACGCGCTGCTGATGTAGATACAAAAGGATGGACAATTGAAGCAGAACTTTTCTCTCCCTCTAATGAAGCTGTTCTGAACAAACCAATTGCAAAAGATCTAAACGGAATAATTTACGAAGCTTATCCACAACGCGATAATGTTTATTTCGGAATAATGGAAGAAGAAATTGTAGTCCCTGAAAAATGGTCGGCCGAAAAACCGGTACTCTACACTTTGGTTTTAAACCTAAAAGATGCCGATGGAAATACCATTGAAGCCCGTTCAACAAAAGTTGGATTCCGCGAAGTGGAAATAAAAAACGGACAATTACTGGTTAACGGGAAGTCGATTAAACTACACGGTGTAAACCGACACGATCACAGCCATATAAACGGAAAAGCAGTTACACGTGAAGAAATGGAGCAGGATGTTTTGTTAATGAAACAATTCAACTTTAACGCAGTTCGAACCAGCCATTATCCCAACGACCCGTATTTTTACAAGTTATGCGACAAATATGGCATTTACGTTATGGACGAGGCCAACATTGAAACACACGGTTTAATGGGCTACCTTACCAATCAATCGGAATGGCACATGGCTTTTACCGACCGTGTGGTTCGTATGGTAGAACGCGACAAAAACCACCCCTCCATTATTTCATGGTCGCTGGGTAACGAGTCAGGATGTGGCCCCAATCATGCCAGCGCTGCAGGTTTTATTAAAGATTTCGATCCTACCCGATTTATACATTACGAAGGAGCACAGGGAAGTCCGGAGCACAAAGATTATAAGGCTTATGGTTCACCGGAATATCGTAAATTGGGAAGAACTGCCAATCCTACTGATCCTGCTTATGTGGATGTAATTAGCCGCATGTACGCCAATCTTGAAGATTTTGAAAAACTGGCAAAAAGTCCTTACATAAGTCGTCCAATTATGCAATGCGAATATGCACATGCCATGGGAAATTCATTGGGTAATTTTCAGGAATACTGGGATTTAATCGACGCCTACCCCAATCTGATTGGAGGTTTTATTTGGGACTGGATCGATCAGGGAATTACAAAAAAAGACGAAAAAGGAAATGAGTTTTTTGCCTACGGAGGAGATTTTGGAGACAAACCCAA
>JBFFMM010000266.1:0-3929 GCA_041554075.1 Draconibacterium sp.
ATTGACTTTAAAGGAGGACGTACTTATGTTGTTCGTTTCAATTAGGAAGTTAAAGTTGCTGAGTTACAAAGTGCATTGGCAGTTGTATTTGAATCGGCTCCAGAAGTAAAAACTTTTGGCGAAAACAACCAGGTTCGTATTACTACTGATTTTAAAATCGACGATCACAGCGAAAATGTTGATAACGAAGTTGAGGCTTTATTAATGCAAGGTTTAAAAGAGGGAGGGTTTATTGATAATAGCGTAACTCTCCAACAATTTACCGACGATTATCAGTTGAGTTCACAAAAAGTTGGGCCTACAATTTCTGATGATATTCGGAAAGATGCTGCCATTGCAATTGGTTTCTCGTTGATCATAATTTTCCTATACATTTTATTACGTTTCCGTAACTGGCAATATGGACTGGGAGCTGTTGCTGCTTTGGCACACGATTCATTAATAGTATTAGGTATCTTCTCGTTGTTCTATGGTGTTCTTCCATTCTCACTTGAAATTGACCAGGCATTTATTGCGGCAATTCTTACGGTGGTGGGTTATTCCATTAACGATACTGTGGTTGTGTTCGACCGTATCAGGGAGTACCTGGGATTACATCCCAAACGCGACAGAGTCTTAAATGTTGACGAAGCTTTAAACAGTACCTTACGTCGTACGTTTAGTACTTCATTATCAACTTTTGTTGTATTGTTAGCTATCTTCCTATTTGGTGGAGCAACAATTCGAGGGTTTACGTTTGCTTTATTAATTGGTGTATTGGTAGGTACCTATTCATCACTATTCATTGCAACACCTATTGCTTTCGACACTCAATCAAGAGTTGCAAAAGTAGTTGGAAAACTGAAAAAGAAATAGTATAAATTCAGACAGAAGTCGAATGCCGGAAGTCGGAGGTAAAATAACTTCGGACTTCGGTCTTTCGACTTCTGTCTTTTTATATATTTGTGTTCTAAAATTTTAGACAATGCATTATTTTTTATTCATAAGTGGTGGCGAAATTGTTTTGGTGATGCTTTTGGCATTACTGTTTTTTGGCTCGAAAGCGATTCCCGATATTGCAAAAACACTGGGAAAAGGAATGCGTGAGTTTAAAAAAGCTACCAACGAGATTAAACGCGAAATTAACGAACATACATCGGATATTAAGAAAGACATTGACGATGTTTCTTCTACGGTAAATAAGGAAACCCGGGATATTAAAAAGGGAATTACCGATCATTTTGAAGATTAACACAATTCAGTAAATACATTTCTATTGATGATAGTACTATACATATTGGCATTATTGGCTTGTTTTGTTGTTCTTGCCCGTGTTGTCGATTTGTTTTTTATCTCATCGCTCGATAAAATATCGAAAGACCTTCGACTTTCAAACGATGCAGCTGGTGCTACTTTGATGGCAGTTGGTTCCAGTGCTCCCGAATTATTTGTGGCTCTTTTTGCCGTTTTAAAACCCGGCGACCATCAGGAAATTGGGATTGGAAGTATTGTGGGAAGTGCCATTTTTAATTTGTTGGCAATTATTGGTGCAGCTGCGTGGGTGAAAAAAACGAAACTTACCTGGCAACCCGTTGTTCGCGATTTGGTATTTTATTCAATTGCAGTTGCTTTGTTGGTAAATGCTATTTGGGACGGATACTTCTCAATAAACGAAGCAATTGTATTTCTGGTTATTTATGTGTTGTATGTGATTGCAGTGGTGTATTGGCGTAAAATTCTTCCGTATTCCGAAATGGAGTATCAGGAGGAAGTAGAAGATCCGCACAAAGAGCAAAATAAATACACCCACTGGCTCGATAGTGTATTACGTTTTATTTTCCCTTCGCGAGAGCGGTACTACCTTGTTTTCATTCTTTCTATCGTAATTATTGCGGCATTAAGTTATGTTTTAGTTGAAGTAGCAGTAGATGCAGCACAGATTTTAAATATTCCGGAAGCAATTATTGCACTTACGGTTTTAGCGGTCGGAACTTCTGTTCCCGATTTGTTTTCGTCGGTAATTGTGGCAAAGCAAGGAAGGGGAGATATGGCAGTTAGCAATGCCATCGGTTCAAATATCTTTGATATTTTAGTTGGGTTAGGACTTCCTTTCTTGATTGTAATGTCGTTTTCAGGTGAAAAAATTTCTACTGGAGGAGATCTGGTTAGTTCGTCATTGATATTGGCAGCATCGGTTGTTTTAATCATTCTTCTTTTTGCCATTAAAAAGTGGCGGGTAGATAAAATTACAGGTGCAATACTTATGGCTACCTATATTTTTTATGTGCTGAATGAGGTACTAAAATTGAATGGAATGGGTTTAATCTTTTAAACATCGCTCTTGATAAAAGCAGAAAATATAAAAAAGTCGTTTGGAAATTTGGAGGTTTTGAAAGGAATTAACCTCGATATTCCTGCTGGTAAATTGTACTCGATTGTTGGTGCCAGTGGTGCCGGGAAAACTACACTTTTGCAAATTTTAGGAACTTTGAGTAAACCCGACAGTGGTACAATCTTTTTCAACGACAAGAAAATCTCTACTTTTTCAGATAAACAACTGGCAGCTTTCAGGAATAAAGAGATTGGATTTGTTTTTCAGTTTCATCATTTATTACCCGAATTTACTGCACTCGAAAATGTCTGTATTCCAGCTTTTATTGCGAAAACTCCAAAGGCCGAAGCCGAGAAAAAGGCAAAGGACCTAATTGCTTATTTGGGTTTGGCAGACCGAATGGAACATAAACCTGCCGAACTTTCTGGGGGAGAAAAGCAACGTATTGCCATGGCGCGCGCATTGGTAAACAGTCCTTCGGTTGTAATGGCCGACGAACCATCGGGCAACCTCGATTCAACAAACCGTGATGAGTTACACGAATTACTGTTTAAACTCCGCGACGACTTTGGGCAAACCTTTATAATTGTAACCCACGATGATAATTTTGCTGAACGTTCCGATCGAATTATCCATATAAAAGATGGAGTGATTGAGTAAATTAGCGATTGAGTAATTGAAGGGGAAGTGTAGAATATCATCATGATCCTGTTTCAGGATCTGATTAAAAGACAGGACAATACGAAAAGGAAATGAATAAGGTTGAAGATTTAAAGAATTTTCTCGATGAAAAGGTAGAAGAATTTAACCGACCCAAATTCATTGAATCGGATCCCATTCAGGTTCCCAAACTATTTTCAGCCAAAGAAGATATTGAAATTTCCGGGTTTCTTACTGCTACCATTTCCTGGGGCAACCGTCCGGCGATAATTAAAAACGCTTTGCGTTTGATGAGCATGCTTGGCAATCAACCTCAAGATTTTATTTTAAATGCTTCAAATGATGAGATAAATAAACTGGCACGTTTTGTTCATCGTACTTTTAATGGCGACGATTGTATTTATTTTATTCGGGCACTCAGGAATATTTATACTCATTATGGAGGATTGCAAACCGTTTTCGAAACCGGATTTGAGCAACATCATTCAATCAAGTCAGCACTAGCCTATTTTTATACTGTATTTTTTGAATTAAAAGGAGAACGCACACGAAAGCATATTTCGAATGTGCAAAAGGGAGCTTCTGCAAAACGCTTAAACATGTACCTCCGCTGGATGTCGCGAGAAGATAAAAGTGGAGTTGATTTTGGTTTGTGGAAAGGTATTCCAACTTCAGCTTTAATGTTACCCTTGGATGTACATACCGGAAATGTAGGCAGAAAACTGGGACTTTTGCAGCGTAAATCAAACGATTGGAAAGCAGTGGAAGAAATAACTTCCTCTTTGCGTAAGTTCGACGCCAGTGATCCTGTAAAATACGACTTTGCCTTATTTGGTTTGGGAGTTTTCGAAAAATTCTAATCTTTGTGACTTAGTCTCTTTATTTATGGCTAGTAACAACTATTTTAAATTTAAACAATTTACTGTTTGGCAGGAGAAGGCAGCCATGAAAGTGGGTA
>JBFFMM010000267.1:0-3880 GCA_041554075.1 Draconibacterium sp.
ATGAAACTCCTCGCAGCAAGATGACGAGATATCTCAATGGGATCTTTATTTTGTAAAACGCATCAAGTTACGGGGAATAAAACCCATGAGATTCCTCGAATATCGATCTCGATCAGTTCGGCTATATGATTTCGAAAACCAAAACTAAAGCCTTAATAATTTAAAACGTACCCACATCTTAAAAGGGGCAAATAAAAATAACATATCCCAATACAAGATACACATACCTGCAAATATCCCTTCAAAGCAAAATATATCAAAATGCTTGAATTGTAGCACTTATTAATGGGGCAAGACCGAATATTACGTTTTTTAATGTAAATTTTGTATTAATTTTTTACATTTTGTCACTAAATGTGACTTATGGATTTCAACTTACCCTATTTTTGCGTCAGAAAAAAGAATATATTCATACAAATTAATAATTTATTAAAACATGAGATCAAAATTAGAATACCTTTGGCTGGATGGTTCGGAACCTACACAGCAACTTCGCGGTAAAACTCGCTTAGCAGATAACTTTAGTGGAAAATTGGAAGATTGTCCGATGTGGTCATTCGATGGTTCTTCTACAAATCAGGCATCTGGAGATTCTTCTGACCTTATAATGAAACCAGTATTTATCTGTCCGGACCCGGATCGTAAAAATGCATACATTGTTATGACAGAGGTTTTAAATGCCGACGGAACTCCTCATGATACAAACGGTCGTGCTCATATTGAGGAAGAAGATGAAGATTTTTGGTTTGGCTTTGAACAGGAATACTTCATTTATGATCCACAAACAAGATTACCAATAGGTTTCCCCGCAGGTGGATTTCCTGAACCTCAGGGGCCATACTATTGTGGTGTTGGCGGTTCTAAAGTATTTGGTCGTGCCATAGTTGAAGAGCACCTGGATATGTGTATCGACGCTGGTTTAGATATTGAAGGTATAAATGGTGAAGTTGCTGCCGGACAATGGGAGTTTCAGGTTTTCGCCAAAGGAGCGCATAATGCAGGTGACCAAATTTGGGTTGCACGTTATCTGCTGGAGAGAACTGCTGAAAAATATGGTTTGGATATTGAATGGCATCCAAAACCACTTGGAAAAGATTTAGATTGGAACGGTTCAGGTATGCACGCAAACTTCTCTAACGGTTTAATGCGTACTTGTGGAGACGAAAAAGTATTCAATGCAATTTGCGAAGAGTTTGGTAAATTTATTCCTGAGCACATTGCGGTTTATGGAGCCTACAACGATCAACGTTTAACAGGGTTACACGAAACTCAATCAATTCACGATTACAGCTATGGTGTTTCTGACCGTGGTGCATCAATACGTATTCCGGTTGGAACAGTTGAAGATGGCTGGAAAGGTCGTTTGGAAGACCGCCGTCCTTCTTCGAATGCTGATCCGTATAAAGTTGGCGCACGTATTATTAAAACTGTACATGGTATTAAATTGTAACAGTAAAAAGTTTTAAAAATCACGATATTTAAAAAGCTGTTCATCGAAAGGTGAACAGCTTTTTTTTGGGAATAAGTATTCCTGTTAAGTCGTTAGAATTCTATTACCGCTGATTCGCAAACATACGTAGGAATAATACCTGTACTTCCAATTTTAATTTTCGCCATTTCGGGCTGGGTATTTCCCGAAAGCACAAGTACAGTATCGAGGCCAAACTTATTCCCGCCAATAATATCGGTGTAAAGGGTATCGCCTACCATTAAAATCTCATTTCGTTTAATGTTGCTTATATCCTGCATGGCACGCTCATAAGCCAGTAAAAACATCTGGGCATCGGGTTTGCCAAAACGGATAAATTTTTTCCCCAGAATTTTTTCTACCAGGTCAGCTAAACCACCAATGGCTACCGAAATATCGTTTTTGTTAACCGGGTAGTTTTTATCTGTGTTGGCTACAATAACTGTCATATTTTTATGACGAAGGAGATTAATGGTTTTATCAATGTCCTTATTCCAATCGAAGCCCTCATCATCAAGAAAAGCGAAAGAATGAATGTTCTCCAGATTATTCATGTCTACATTGCTGATCGAAACGGTTTTTAATCCGGCTGTTTCAATGTAATGAGCCGATTTTTCGGTCCCCAAATAAGCTACTGCATTTCCATTCGTAAGTTTAGTATTAAAAAACTCCATGGCCAGCATACCCGACGAAAGAATTTTGTCGGTGGTAATACATTTCATCCCTCTATCCTGGTACCAGTTTGACAACTCTTCCGGACTTCGGGAAGAGTCGTTGGTTAATACATAATAGGGTATTTCTTTTTTATCCAAATATTTAAAAGTATTTTCTATTCCAGGAATTAATCCCTGATGATTTTTTAAAACACCAAAGGCATCAAAAAAAACAGCTTTGTAGTTTTTTACCACACTTCGAAAACTTTTTGTTCTCATACTTGTGTCTTAAAATTTTAAATTTGTCAATATTTTATTAACGTCGTAATTGGTGTCAATCGAAGGAAAATGCACATCGTACGCCTCTTTAATCAACTTGCCGGAATATGTTTGCCTGAAAAAATAAGGACCATCCTTAATCACATAGTTCAAAAGGAAAAATCGATATGCTTCTTTAATAAAATACACTTCACCCTCTGTTAACGGAAAAATTCGGTGATATTCTTTGAGGAACATTAAAAAGCGATCTTCCATTAAAGTACCAATATTATAACTAAATATGGTACGATCGCCAACATCGGAAACCACGCGACTAATAAAGTAAAAATCCATCACCCGCGACGACATACGAAACCAATCGTAATCCCAACGTGAATAAAATTTTCCGTCTCCGCTAATCGAGAAGTTGCCTATATTCCAATCAATAAAAACAGGAATGCTTTCGAAATCCTCTGTATAATTTGCTTTGTAGGCATTGTTTAGAAACACATCTGCGTGCTTTAGAACCATCGTTTTATGGCTATTACACATTTTAATTTCATTTTTGTTCACCGATTTTATCAGGCTATGCATATCGGTAATTACGGTTTTTGATGCATTAGGCAACTGATTACTTACATTGGTACAGGCCTTATGAAAGCGCGCCAACTCGCGACCTAATTTTCTAATCTGTTTTTCATTTAACCGACGGGGCAATTTGCATTTTATTTGAATTGGATTATAAAAAACAACCCACGCACTGTGGTCTTCCTGATGAAAAAGATAGATAAACAGCTCGTTTTTCTTGACCAACGACTGCGCTAAAAACATTTGATATGGCGCTTCCAGATTATTCGCAAGGTTATTGATAATAATATGGTCTTCTCTAAAATCTTCGAACCGTCCATAATCAGAAAGTTTGGCAAACACCGGCTCACGATCGTAAAAAGAGATTTTATATACCTGGTTTGTCGAAACGTAGGCGCTAACATCATAAATCCCGCGAATTCGATGACGGTCGTCAAATTCTGTCCAGGCTTGTCTTATTATTTGTTTGAAGTTTAATTCTTTCATGAAATAGTATCATTAAATAATTTCAAAGTACCTTTTTAACTCCCAGTCGGTTACCTGATTTTCAAACTGCTGCCATTCCCAATCTCTTGTTTTGGTAAAATGATCGACAAAAGCGTCGCCAAAAAGTTGTTTTGCAATTGCAGATTCGGCCATTTTTACGGTAGCTTCCATAAGATTTCGCGGTAAAACAACACCTTTATCCGCATTATATCCATTTCCAATGGTTTCTGGAATATTTAATTTCAACTTGTTCTTAATTCCATAAAGACCGGAAGCCAAAGCAGCCGCCAACGCAAGATAAGGATTTGCATCAGCTCCCGGAACACGCGATTCTATCCGTGTAGATTCCATTTTCTCCTGAATAACCCGAACCGCTGTTGTTCTGTTATCGATTCCCCAGGTAGCATTTGCTGGTGCCCAATCGCCA
>JBFFMM010000268.1:0-3868 GCA_041554075.1 Draconibacterium sp.
TAACTCCCCCAAAGGGGGAGCATAAAAAGGTTCTATGGAATTAAGGTTTTGAAACAAATTAATAACACTCTCTGACTCCCCTCCTTTGGAGGTGTTGGGGGAGACCAATATCATATAAAATGGGAATGGACAAAAAAATAGAAAAGAAAAAAGGCTTAAAACTAAAACACATTATTTGGATAATCGGGGGATTGGCTTTTGCCTTTTTACTGTACAAGGTTGTATTGGGCAGCAGTGGATCAGTATTTCGTGCAGACAAAGATAAACTTACCATAAGCACGGTTGAGGCAGGTTTATTTAACGACTACATCACCGTAATCGGTCAGGTGGAGCCAATTTCAACCATATATCTCGATGTGGAAGAAGGTGGTAAAGTTGAAGAAATTTTTATTGAGGAAGGCGAAATGGTTAAAGCCGGCGATGTAATATTAAGATTGAAAAACAACGACCTGAATACCACTATAATGAATAGTGAATCGCAATTGGCTTACCATGCCAATGAGCTAAGAAATACACAAATTAGTATTGAACAGCAGGAAATTTTCAACAGGCGCTCAAAACTTCAGATAGATCTTCAGGTTGTGCAAGCCGAACGAAAATTCAAACAATACGAATCGTTATTTAAGGAAGATTTGATTGCCAAGGAAGAGTATCTGCAAACCAAAGAAGATTATGAACTTTCTTTAAAAGAGCAAGAACTAACCTACCAAAAATTGATTCAGGATTCCATTTTCAGGTCGAACCAAAAAAAGAATATGGATGAAAGCCTGGAAAATATGCAGCTTAACCTGCAAATGGCAAAAAGACGGCTTGAAAATCTTAATGTAAAAGCTCCTGCTGATGGTCAACTTGGACTTTTAAATGCCGAAATCGGAGAATCAATATCTCGTGGTCAGCGACTAGGCATGGTTCATATTTTAACCGATTTCAAGATAAAAGCATTAATCGATGAACATTATATCGACCGTGTAAAACGCAATCTTACCGCTTCCTTCGACCGAAATAGTTCCGGCTTTTCGTTGAAAGTAAAAAAAGTTTACCCCGAAGTGCGGGAAGGACAGTTTGAGATTGATATGATTTTTACAGGTGAAAAACCGGATAATATTCGCACAGGGCAAACTTATCATACAAAACTAGAACTGGGTGAATCGGAAGAAGCAATCCTTATTCCAAAAGGAGGATTTTTCCAAAGTACCGGTGGACAATGGGTATATGTTTTAAATGAAACCGGAAGTGAAGCAGAAAAGCGTAGCATTAGGATAGGGAAACAAAATCCGCAATACTACGAAGTTTTGGAAGGATTAAAAGATGGTGAGAAAGCAATTACATCGAGTTACGATTTGTTTGGAGACAATGACAAAATAGTGTTTAAATAAGGGCCTCACCCTGGCACTCTCCAACGGAGAGGGAATATGAAAAAAGAATTAACTAAATGTTGAAATATAAATTTAAAAAATAGCACTCTTGGTTCTCCCCCTTCGGGGGAGTTAGAGGGGGCTGGAGGATTTTATCATGATTAAAGCAGTACAACTTACAAAAGTATTTCGCACTGAAGAGATTGAAACCAGTGCATTAAACAAAGTAGACCTTCACATCCAGAAAGGTGAATTTGCAGCCATTATGGGACCATCGGGTTGCGGAAAATCAACCCTTTTGAACATTATTGGATTACTGGATAATCCAACAGGTGGCGAATATTATTTCGACGGGCAGGAAGTCGGTGGATTAAAAGAGCGCAACCGTACACTATTACGTAAGGGAAACATTGGTTTTGTATTCCAAAGTTTTAACCTCATCGACGAGCTGAATGTATACGAAAATGTGGAATTGCCTTTAATTTACCTGAAGTTAAAATCACGCGAACGCAAAGAAATGGTTGAAAAAGTGCTGGAAAGAATGAAAATCAGTCACCGTAAAAAACACTTTCCACAGCAGCTTTCAGGTGGTCAGCAACAACGTGTTGCTATTGCGCGTGCTGTTGTTGCTAATCCGAAATTAATACTTGCCGATGAGCCTACGGGTAACCTCGACTCTAAAAACGGACTGGAAGTAATGAATCTACTTACCGAACTAAACCGCGAAGGAACAACCATTGTAATGGTAACTCACTCAATGCACGACTCAGAATTTGCACATCGTGTTGTTAATTTATTCGATGGACAAATTATAACTGAAGAAGTAAAAAAAGAAATGGGTGAGATATTGTTGTAAAAAGTCTCGAAATTTGATTCTTATGAATGACTGAAAACTATGATTCAGAAAGAATATGTACTCGATAATCGGAATCAAAGTCCATCATAAAATCAACTAAAACAAAGTTTAAAACAAAAATAAGAACAAAAACAACTACCAAAAGTCATAACCATGTTTAAGAATTTCTTAAAAACCGCCCTCCGAAATTTGCTTAGAAATAAGTTTTATTCGGCTATTAATGTTGTTGGGTTGGCCATTGGAATTACAGCATGTATTCTGATTATGTTATATGTGCAGTCTGAATTAAGCTACGATACATTTCATGAAAACGCAGACCGAATCTATCGTGTTAATTTAAATGCGATGCTCAGCGATGATGAAATCAATCAGCCGGTTACTAATCCACCGCTGGCGAGAGCCATGCAAAATGAAATTCCTGAAGTTGAGGAGGCCACACGTTTAACAAATTTTTCTCAACCGGTCATCAGACACAATAACGATATATTTAACGAACACAGATGGTATTTTGCCGATCCCAACTTTTTCAAAGTATTTACAGCACTTTTTGTTTACGGTAACCCCGAAAATGCATTGGCACAGCCCAACTCGGTGGTTTTAACAGAATCAACTGCCAAACGATATTTTGGAACAAACAACGCCGTAGGGCAATTTCTCACCTGGGAAAACGACCGCGACTACCTGGTAACGGGCGTTATAAAAGATTTTCCTGAGAACTCACATATTAAACCCGACTTTCTGGCCTCAATGAAAGGACAAGAGCTCGATAATAATATGCAATGGATAAACAACATGGTTTATACCTATTTCCTGATGAAAGAGGGGCATACAAAACAAGATGTAGATGCTAAACTTGAAGGGCTTGTGAAAAAATATGTTGGCCCGGCCGTAAAACAATATATGGGTGTTTCGTTTGAAGAATTAGAATCGCAGGGAATGAAATACAGATGGTATGCACAACCGTTAAAAGAAATTCATTTCGACAGGGAAGTTTCGAGAGGCCCTGAACCTTTAGGCAATAAAAGTTACATGCTAATATTTTCAATTATAGCAATTTTTATACTTGTAATTGCCTGTATCAATTTTATGAATATGTCCACTGCCCGATCTGCCAATCGTGCAAAAGAGGTCGGAATAAAAAAATCATTGGGTTCAAACCGGAATTACCTTGTATTTCAGTTTTTATCAGAATCAGTTTTTGTAACACTAATTGCGCTGGTTTTAGCGCTGGTACTCATAAAACTATCGCTCCCCGGATTTAATCATTTAATCGAGAAACAACTGGTTGTTGATTATTTTGGCGATTTTAAAACCATTCCATTAATGATAGTTTTTGGGATAATAATTGGAATAATTGCAGGCAGTTACCCAGCCTTCTTTTTGGCTTCGTTTAATCCTGTTAAGGTAATAAAAGGAATACACAAATCGGAAGGTTCGCATGGAAAATTACGCAACGGATTGGTTATTTTTCAATTGATTGTTTCCATAGTACTATTTTCAGGAACCTTTTTCATCAGCAAACAGCTAAGTTTTCTTCAGAACAAGGAACTTGGTTTTAACAAAGAAAATCTGGTGGTAATTAACAAGGCCAATTACCTTGGAAACCAAATGTCATCTTTCAAAAATGAATTACTTGCTCAGTCGGGTATTCTGCAAA
>JBFFMM010000269.1:0-3805 GCA_041554075.1 Draconibacterium sp.
ATTTTTATGGATGTTAGCAAAAATCAAATCAAATTTTTCATCGCCAAGTAGAGCAGCGTCGCCCAATTTTACTGTAATATTCTGAATGTTATTTAAGCTTGCATTTTCAAGTGTCCCTTCGTACGACCATTTGTCAATATCGATGGCAGTAATGTGTTTTGCTCCTTTCATCGATGCCAGAATACTCAAAATTCCGGTACCGCAACCCATGTCGAGAATGGTTTTACCGCTGAGGTCGTTTTGTAAAATAGATTCTACAATTGTGGCAGTAGTTTCGTGGTTACCGGTTCCAAAAGCCATGTTTGGTTCAATTATTATTTCGTATTTGGCATTTGGATATTCGGTGTGGAAAGGAGCACGAATCATACACTCGCCGCCAATCACAAGCGGTTTAAAATAGTTTTTCTCCCACTCTTTGTTCCAGTTTTGGTCTTTTATCAATTCCGAATTAATAAGAAAATCGTAATTGGCATCGTAGGCACTAACTACTTTGTCAAAAGCGCGTAAATTAAAAAGTTCGGCAGGAATATAGGCTTCAAAACCCGCTTCAATTTCAACAAAACTATCGAAGCCAATTTCGGCTAATTGCGAAGTTAGAACATCGCGGAACCAATCCTGAAAAGGATCAATTTGTATATTTATTTTACGGTAATCCATTTTATCTAAATTTGCGCCAAGGTAAAAAAAAACAGCCACCCAAAGTAATGAGTGGCTGTTTCAATATTCTCTTTTCACAATTACTTGAAGAATTTATTCGGAAAAAAATTGACCGCAATAAATCCAAATATTCCGGTTATTGCAATAATTCCAAAATCAACAAGCTGATTTTTTATATTTTCTTTTCGTTTACGAATAATCATAAATTGAGCAGCCAATAAAAACAGGCTCAAAATAATCCAGTTAAATGAGTTGTTGGCATCAAAAAAGAAACGTACAAAACTGGAATTCGAATCCGTCATTTTAAGTTGCGCCGGGAACAAAAACTGAGCAACTTTTCCTTCAATGCGTTCATCTCGAACCGGCCAACTTTCTTCGTACTTATTCACTTTTTTATAGTCTTTATCGAGTATCTGAGAGCTAACAGAGCCTTCAGCGATACTGATTATATTGTAATTAAAAAGGTCGCCGTAAATTCTTATTTCGTTTTCTGCAGGATTGATGTTCTCCACATCTAATTTTACCAATTGATAATCGTATTGAGTTAAAATATACACCTCATTCTCTGTTGAAAATAAATAAGCGTAGTAGAATTTGTCTTTAAAATCTACGCAATTAATTGATCTGAATTTAAGTCCATCAGGAAGCTCTACTTTTTCTACAAAGGGTAAGCTTTTTACAAGTTTTACATGAAAAAGTTGATCTTCAGAATCGAGAACCAAATATCCTTCGTCGCAAGATTTACGGGTGGTGGGAATTCCGTTAATCGATTTTGCCGGAAATTTGAACCCTCGTTTGTAAAGCACCGCCGAAAACATGCGACTTTTCTCTTCATCTACATTATTACTTTTTGCGTCAATAAATTCCATGCGCCATGTTATTCTGAAAAAATCGTTTGGCATTTCCAAATTTGCGCGTCCCGACTGCGATTCGAAAAGTGGGAAGAGCGTAGGTTGCGGTGCATGAATTTCTTTTGGGCGAACACGAAATGTAGATCTGTTCATGCTAATGTCGTGCATATCCATTTCTACTCCGTTAATTGAATCGGGCATGGTATTGTTCATCAATAACTGGCGGGTGTACATCAACGGAAGTTTGTTTTCGTACTCTTCGCGGGTAAAAACATCACCCTTCGAATTGCAGCGAACTACTCCGTCTTCGGAACGGAGGAGCATAAAATCGTTGTCGATGCAGCTGTATTGTATAAACGGCGAACGAATAGGTTCTGCAAAAGCTACCCAATAGATTTTCGGAAGCGCAATGCCAAATCCGATGATGGCTATAGTTACTAAAAAATATCTGCTAAGTTTTACCATTTTACATTTCTCCTTTTCTAAATCGATAACCTGAAAACAACAACGAAATACTAATAATTACTACTAAAATTGCCAAGCCTAAATTAGCCGGGGCATAAGCTCCATTTGGCGCTGATTGAAAATACAAAGGCACAAATGTACCAGCAACAACAAGGTAAGCCAGACGATATTTCCAAACGGGTTCCAACACAATTAATGCCGCGAGGTAGTAGGTAGCCAAACCCGATAAAAACCAGGGTGTAATTGTTGCCAGTGCTGGTAGTACAATATCTGCAGGAAAATAGATTACACTCAATGTATAAAACAGGGCTAGTTGTACAAAATAGCATGCAAGCAAACAAACTGTTCCGTATAACATCATCATTAACAGCACACGGTTTTCGTTTATGGGAAGATGAAAAGTTAGTTTAATACGTTTACTTACTGTTTCGGGAAAATATTGTGCAACCGCAATGGCCAATGCACCAAGTACCGGGACAAATTTAAGTGATCCAAAATAGCGTACTCCCATAAATAGTATGGTGTACCAATAATTGTTTGCATCGTTAAATTTAAAATCGCGCTGTACGTTTAAAAAGATATATGCGACTGCACATAATCCCACTAAAGCAAACAGAATAACAAACCATCGGGTTTTTATCCACTCTTTATATATTACTGATTTCCACATGTATTTTAGTATTTTCCGGTTAACCCAATAAACGCATCTTCCAATCCCATTTCCACTTTATGAAAGTTGCGGTGTGCAATCCCATTTTTCTCTAAAAAGTTGGTAACAAACGACTCCGATTCATAGGTGTAAATCTCAACTTTGTCATTCACTTTCTCGAAATTGGCCACAAATTCTTCGCCTGATAAATCAATGGACGTATTTTCCACTTCTAAATCAAACTGCTTAAATTCTTTCATAAATTTGTGTACATTCTGCTGTGTAAGCACCCGGTTGTAATCCATAATCAGTACATCGTCTATCAATCGTTCCATATCCTGGATGATATGCGAGGTGGTAAAAATGGTTTTATTTTTAGCTTTGGCATATTCGCGTAAATAGTCGATAAACAAGCGGCGGTAACCAGGGTCGAGTCCCATCGAAAAGTCGTCGAGGATCAGCAAATCCGGATCCTGGGCCAGTATTAAACCAAGTGCCACTTGCGAGCGCTGACCGCACGACATGGTTGATATTTTTTGTTTGGGCGTTACTTTTAATTTACTCATTAACTCCCAATAAGGTTCATTGTCCCATTTTTCGTAAAATCCCGAATAGAATTTTTCAATCTGATGAATATTCATAAAAGCATACTGTACGTGGCCTTCAATCAGAAATCCTATCCGTGCTTTGTTTTGTGGCGTTAAATGCTGCGTATTTTCGCCATAAATTAAACACTCGCCGCTGCGTGGCTGTAAAAATCCGTTCAGGATGTTTATGGTAGTTGTTTTACCAGCTCCATTTTTCCCCAGCAAACCCAGTATACTTCCTTCCTTAACATGAATGTTAAGGTTCTCGTACACCAGTTTTTTCCCATAGTAATGGGTAAGGTTGTTGCATTCTATTGCGTTCATTTATTTACTTTTTTAAAAATTCATCCCAAGTTTAATTTCAAGTATTTTGGATTTTGGATTATCGGCAAGATTCGAAAACAATGCTTTAAACCCGGCATCGATGAATACCTGCATGGGACTGTGATAAATGGATATGTTTTTCCCGATTTTTGCAGAGGCGCCAAATTGCATTAGACCGGAATTGTAATAATAAAAATCGTGATTAACCATTTCTGTTTGGACTGTAGATAATAATGATTCGTCCTCAACAAATTTTAAACTACTGTTGAAAC
>JBFFMM010000270.1:0-3768 GCA_041554075.1 Draconibacterium sp.
ACACTCCTCCGTTCAAAACATTTACTCGACATCGACTGACAACCACTTTAAAATCCTCAAATTTATAGCAAATAAAGGTGCTATGAATTTATTTGTGTTACTCTTTTTTGCTGTTTTGTCAATCTTTACAGGGAAACCGGCTCCACGTGCTGAAGTATATCTCGAAAAAGGAGCGCAAAAGCAGTTAGTGGCTTTTCAGGTCACTGGAGCAAAAGGAGAAGTTACTTTTAAACACCTCGATGCAGCCAGTTATCGTTTACTGGTTATCTTCCCGCAGCAAGAAGGAAAATATATCAAGGAGAAACCCAAGCATCAAAGCATGACCAAAGCAACTTATAATCCCAAAAACAAAACCTACTATTACCAAGGTACAGAAGGCTATTTTTCTATTCATTTTTCAGGGATTTCAAAAATTGAAAGCGAAAATTTTAAAGCTGTATTTAAAGAAGAAAGCGACGAAGAAGACACTTTCTCGATAATCGCTGAATTTGGCGCACATAAAAACGGCGCTTCCATTTCGCTTTTGATAAAAGCCTTAACTGCAGCTCAGTTTAAAAAAGCAGCTGAAAAAATAGGTCAGGATATTTCTACTCAATCCATTCGGGGTATAAAATAGGGAATGCTATTTTGAACAAAGACAAAGGATGCCATCCGTGTTGATTAATCACAAACGGATGGCATCCTAAGAATGTTAGAAGTGTATAACTTCAGAGCTGTATTGCAAGAGATTTCTCAGTCGTTCCTTCTTCGAAATGATAGTCTTATTAAATAATCTCCAACTCTTTACCAACTTTAATAAAAGCTTCCACTGCCTTGTCAATCTGTTCGGTGGTATGTGCAGCTGAAAGTTGAACACGAATTCGTGCTTTTCCGCGTGGCACAACCGGGAAACAGAATCCAATAACATAAACGCCTTCCTTTAAGAGTTCATCGGCAAATTTTATGGCAAGAGGCTCGTCGTAAATCATTACCGGAACAATAGCTGTATCTCCTTTTACCAGATCGAAACCGGCCGCCTCCATTTTTGTACGAAAATGTTTGGCATTCGCCATGGTTTTTGCAGGAAGTTTGTCAGATCCCGAAAGCATATCAATAACTTTTAGGGTTGCTCCAACTGTAGCAGGTGCCAATGTGTTCGAAAACAAGTAGGGGCGCGAACGCTGACGTAGCATATCAATTATCTCTTTTCGTCCCGAAGTACAACCTCCGTTTCCGCCACCCATTGCTTTTCCGAAAGTAGTGGTGATGATATCTATTTTACCCAAAACATCAAAATGTTCGGCGGTTCCACGACCTGTTTTACCGATGTAACCTGTGGCATGCGAATCGTCGACCATTACCAAAGCATCGTATTTTTCTGCCAACTCCACAATTTCAGGAAGTTTGGCTAAGTCGCCGTCCATTGAGAATACACCGTCGGTAACAATAATGCGGTATTTTGCTTTCGCCGAGTCTTTTAAACACTGCTCTAACTCTTCCATGTTCGAATGTTTGTAGCGAAAACGTTGCGCTTTACACAAACGAACTCCATCAATAATGGAAGCATGGTTTAATTCATCAGAAATAATAGCAGAGTCGTCGCCTAAAAGCGGTTCAAAAACACCTCCGTTGGCATCGAAACAGGCACAGTATAATATGGTATCTTCAGTTCCTAAAAACTCCGAAACTTTTTCTTCCAGTTCTTTATGAATCTGCTGTGTTCCGCAAATAAAACGCACCGATGAAAGTCCAAAACCCCAGTCGGTCATTATATCCTGAGCCGCTTTTACTACTTCAGGATTATTTGCCAAACCCAGATAATTGTTGGCGCAAAAATTCAATACCGATTCGCCGGAAGAAACTGAAATATCAGAACTTTGTGATGATGTAATAATTCGCTCTGATTTATATAAGCCTTGCTCTTTAAGTTCTTCAAGCGTTTGTTGCAGGTCTTCTTTTATTTTTCCGTACATGATATTTATTGTTAGATTGTTTCTGCAAAATAAAGGAAATACAGTGGATTAAACGTTGATAAAAAGCAGAAAATGCCGTTTTCAGTTTCAGTTACAGTTTTCAGTTCTTCGCTGCCAACTGAGACTGTACACTGCGACTTTGACTCATCGAAGTTGCGATGGTTTCAATATCATCATTCTTAATTTAATCAATCAGGCTTTACATCCTTAATTTTTTATCTTTGCAGCGAAATAAAAAAAGAACAATGAGCGACAAGAAAGTACGGGTACGATTTGCCCCAAGTCCGACAGGACCTTTACACATGGGAGGCGTTAGAACCGCTTTGTTTAACTACCTTTTTGCAAAAAAACACGGTGGAGATTTTATCCTTCGAATTGAAGATACCGACCAAACCCGTTTTGTTCCGGGAGCGGAAGAATATATTATTGAAAGCTTAAACTGGTGCGGATTACGTCCGGTTGAAGGCCCCGGAATTGGTGGAGGATTTGGTCCCTACCGCCAAAGCGAACGCAAAGAATTGTACAAAAAATACGCCGATCAGTTGGTTGAAACCGGTTGGGCATACTATGCTTTTGATACTCCGGAAGAAACGGATGCAATGCGTAAAGAAGCGGAAGTAAATAAAGAAACCTTTTCGTACGGAATTGCGACGCGCAACAAACTAAATAACTCTTTGGCCCTTTCGGAAGAAGTGGTGCAAGAGAAAATTGCTGCGGGCGATGCTTACGTTATTCGTTTTAAAATGCCCGAAGATACAGATGTTACCGAAGACGATTTGATTCGTGGAAGCGTAACTTTTAATACCACAAAAAGTTTAGACGACAAGGTGCTTTTTAAGTCGGACGGAATGCCAACTTACCACCTTGCAAATGTTGTTGACGACCATTTAATGGAAATCACACATGTTATTCGTGGTGAAGAGTGGTTGCCATCGATGCCTTTGCACGTACTCTTATACAAAGCCTTGGGATGGGAAGAAACTAAACCGCATTTTGCACACTTACCACTTATATTAAAACCGGTTGGTAAAGGTAAACTCAGCAAACGTGATGGTGATAAACTGGGATTCCCGGTTTTCCCTTTGGAATGGACTGACCCAAAAACGGGTGATGTGTCGAAAGGATACCGCGAAGAAGGTTATTTCCCCGAAGCATTTATGAACTTGCTGGCATTGTTAGGATGGAACCCGGGAACGGAACAGGAATTTTTCTCTTTGGAAGAACTGGCTGAAATTTTTAGCTTAGAACGTGTTGTAAAATCAGGTTCACGTTTCGATCCTGAAAAGGCCAAGTGGTTTAACAAACACTATTTTCAGGAAAAATCAGTTGAAGAACTTTCGGAGCTGTTTAAACCTGTTTTAGCAGGAAAAGGAGTGGAAGCTTCGGATGAAAAAGTGAATGCGGTTGTAGATGAAATTAAAGAGCGCTGTGAGTTTGTTGCTGAGCTTTGGGACCAGAGTTCGTACTTTTTCGAAGTACCCACTTCATACGACGAAAAAACGGTAAAAAAACGCTGGAAAGAAAATACATCAGACCAATTAACTGAGATTGCAAGTTTGTTTGAAACAGTTGAAAATTGGAAAGCCGATTCGATTAAAGAAGCTTTTTCGACATTTATGGCGGAAAAAGAATGGGGTTTTGGAGCCATCATGAATCCACTTCGTTTAAGTTTGGTTGGCGGAAATATGGGGCCTGATTTATTTGTAATTTGTGAACTTTTGGGACAGCAAGAAACTGTTTCGAGAATTCATTTGGCTATTGAGAAGATTAAGAAATAAGTATTTGGAATGCTATATATTAAAGACTTCACTTATTA
>JBFFMM010000271.1:0-3763 GCA_041554075.1 Draconibacterium sp.
AATACTATTTTCTGCACCAATAATTTCTAATGCAGCTTTATTTAATCTAGCACTCAATTCAGCGTCATTTAAAACAGGTGGCGTTTCAACCGGAGAAACATAAACCAATGGCAATTTATCGTTGGGCATACCGGCTGCTTTTGCTACCGAGTTACTGATACGTTTTAGAGCTGCAATAACCTTTTCTATTGCTTCTTCGGAATAATAACGAAGCGTAAGTTCCATTTTCACTTCATCGGGAATAATATTCGGCCGTGTGCCTCCGTGAATGGATCCAACTGTAACAACTACCGGTTCCAGCGGACTAATTTCACGACTAACAATGGTTTGTAAATCCATTACAATTCTAGAGGCAATTACAATTGGGTCGATACATTTTTGTGGATAAGCTCCATGGCCGCCTTTTCCATAAACTGTAATTTCGGCTGTTTTTACACCTGCAAAAACAGGTCCGCCAACCAAACCAATCTGTCCACTTTCCAGTTCAGGATTTATGTGATAGGCCAAAGCATAATCAGGAGTTGGAAATTGGGTGAACAAGCCTGCTTTTATTGCTTCTCCTGCTCCACCACTAAATTCTTCAGCCTGTTGTGCAATTACCAGCAAAGTTCCTTTCCATTCGTTTTTTAAGGCTACTAAAGTTCGCAGCGTTCCGGTCCAGGTGGACATGTGTATGTCGTGGCCACAAGCGTGCATTACTGAAACTTGATCTCCGGCATCTGTTTCCACAATTTTTGTACTGGCAAATGGCAAATCCGTCTTTTCTTCAACGGGCAAAGCATCCATGTCGGTTCGCAATAAAACCGTTGGACCATCGCCGTTTCTATAAACACCCACTACACTATTTCCTCCAAATTTTTCTGTCAGGTCAAAGCCAATTTCGGTTAATTCCTTTGCCATTCGTTTCGCCGTTTCAAATTCATAAAACGACAATTCAGGATTTTGATGCAGGTATTTACAAAGCTCTAACGAATAGTCTGCTTGTTGTTTTGCTTCCGCTTTTATTTTAGCTGTAATTTGTGAAAAGGCACTTATTTGAACTGACATTGCAACAAGAATTAGGAAAAGTTTAGAATCCATAAAATCTATTTTACGATTAGAACAGTTTGAATATAGGAAAGTTTTTGTTCTTTGTAACATTGAATCCTTTTTCATTAAAGTGGCAACAACCATTACAAGCAGAACCCTCCACATCTTTTTTAATACATAGATTTTCTGCAATATAATTCAGGTTATTTTTTCGTAGGTTTTTATAGGCTTTTGTTATTATAGTCTTTAAGATTATTACTTAATTTGCAACACTAAGTTATGTTACATCGCCCAATGGAGGCAATGTATACAATTGTTGTAAAAACATACTAAATTTTAGAAAATGAAAATATCGGTAGTTGGAACAGGCTATGTAGGATTAGTTTCGGGTACATGTTTTGCTGAAACTGGAGTTAATGTAACATGTGTGGACATTGACGAGAAAAAAATTAATAATCTGAACAATGGTATTATACCAATTTACGAACCCGGTTTGGAAGACATATATAAAAGAAATGTAGAAAAAGGTAGATTGGTTTTTACAACCAGCCTTAAAGATAGTCTTAAAGACTCCGATTCCATTTTTATTGCAGTTGGAACTCCTCCTGATGAAGATGGCAGCGCCGATCTTAAATATGTTTTAGGTGTTGCCCGGGAAATTGGAAAATACATTGATCATTATATGGTTATTGCTACCAAAAGTACAGTTCCTGTAGGAACGGCTGTAAAAGTCAAAGCTGCCATACAGGAAGAATTGGAGAAACGAGGAGAAGACATTCCATTTGACGTAGCTTCAAATCCTGAATTTTTAAAAGAAGGAAGTGCTGTTGAAGATTTTCTGAAACCTGACCGGATTGTAATTGGAACTGAGTCAAAAAAAGCACAAAAAGTTATGAAACGTTTATACAAACCTTTCTTGCTTAACGGACATCCTATTTTATTTATGGATATTACTTCGTCGGAAATGACAAAATATGCAGCGAATTCGATGTTGGCCACAAAAATTAGTTTTATAAACGATATTGCCAATTTATGCGAAATTGTTGGGGCTGATGTTGATGCAGTACGACGAGGGATTGGTTCGGATGCCCGGATTGGAAACAAGTTTATTTATCCAGGAACAGGTTATGGAGGATCGTGTTTCCCAAAAGACGTGCAAGCCCTAATACGTACGGCTGACGAAAACAATTATTCACTCGATATATTAAAAGCTGTTGAGTCGGTTAACTACCGTCAAAAATCTGTTTTATTCAACAAAATAAATACCCATTTTAAAGGAGATTTAAAAGGCAAACGATTTGCCATGTGGGGCTTGGCTTTTAAACCTAAAACCGACGATATGCGAGAGGCTCCTTCATTGGTTATCATCGACAAATTAATAGCTGCAGGAGCAACGGTTGTTGCATACGACCCCGTTGCAATGGAAGAATGCGAAAGGATTTTGGGAAACAAAATTACTTATGCAAAAGATGAATACGATGCGACTATTGATGCAGATGCTCTGATTGTTGTCACTGAATGGAGTGAATTTAGACAACCCAACTTCAGGGTATTGGATAAGTTAATGAAAAACAAACTTATTTTTGATGGACGTAACATATACGATCCTGAAGAACTAGCTGAACAATCGTACATCTATTACGCCATCGGAAGAAAGACCATCATAAGTTAAAATCAAAACTATGAGAAGAATATTGGTAACTGGAGGTGCCGGGTTTGTTGGCTCTCACCTTTGCGAAACCTTATTAGATAAAGGAAATGAAGTAATTTGTTTAGATAATTATTTCACCGGGAAAAAGAAAAAGATCATCCATTTATTGAAAAATCCTTATTTTGAATTAATCAGGCACGATGTTACTCATCCTTTTTTTATTGAAGTTGACGAGATTTACAATCTGGCTTGTCCTGCATCACCGGTTCACTACCAATACAATCCTATTAAGACCATTAAAACTTCGGTAATGGGTGCCATAAATATGCTTGGACTGGCCAAACGTATTAAAGCAAAAATACTGCAAGCCTCAACCAGCGAGGTATATGGCGATCCGGAAATACATCCACAAACCGAAGAATATTGGGGAAGTGTAAACCCCATAGGAATTCGTTCGTGTTACGATGAAGGCAAACGTTGCGCTGAATCATTGTTTGTGAATTACCATCAACAAAACAATGTGCGAATAAAGATTATACGCATATTTAATACCTACGGTCCGAAAATGGAACCCGATGACGGAAGAGTAGTTTCTAACTTTATTATGCAGGCACTTCAAGGTAAGGATATTACTGTTTTTGGAGATGGTCAGCAAACCAGAAGTTTTCAATATGTAAGTGATTTGGTTGAGGGAATGGTGCGAATGATGGAAACCGGAGATGAATTTACGGGTCCGGTAAACATTGGAAACCCGGGCGAATTTACAATGCTTGAATTGGCCAGCGAAATTATTGATATTACCGGATCAAAGTCAAAAATTGTTTACATGCCACTTCCGCAAGACGATCCAACACAACGCCAGCCAGATATTACACTGGCCAAACAAAAACTGAATGGATGGGAACCCAAAATTCCACTTCGTGAAGGACTAACGAAGACAATCGAATATTTTGATCAGCTCATAAAAGAGGAGAATCTTTAATATATCGCTCAATAAGGGATACAACTATATTTTACTGTAGCTATTTTAGATCGGATTTGTCTGTCAGGAATCTTTCGGATTACCAATCCATATTTGGATTA
>JBFFMM010000272.1:0-3762 GCA_041554075.1 Draconibacterium sp.
AATTACAATGAATAATATAAATAAAAAATTTAATATTTTTATTTTTTCATTTCTGGTTATTGGTTTCAGCGCATGTATGGTTGGTCCCAATTTTCAAAAACCGGAATTCGAAACTCCGGATAGTTACCGGTTTTCAAACGCAAACGACACTATTCATGACTTGCACTGGCGTGACATTTTTACAGACCCAGTGTTAGCTGAACTCATTGATTCTGCACTGGTTAATAATTTCGATGCCCGTATTGCTGCCTCACGAATTATGGAATCGCGTCATTACCTGGGTTATACAAAAGCAGATCAATACCCAAACATAACTTATGGTGGAAATGCAGCATACGGAAATTCAATGGGAGGATTCCCAACCGGGAATGATTTGA
The DNA here is from genome assembly GCA_041554075.1 of Draconibacterium sp. Lineage (GTDB taxonomy): Bacteria > Bacteroidota > Bacteroidia > Bacteroidales > Prolixibacteraceae > Draconibacterium. Next base: position 378 of record JBFFMM010000272.1, read on the forward strand.
ATGGGGCTTTCACCGTGACAGGCAATTTTAACTGGGAACTCGTTTTTTGGGGAAAATACCGCAGGGCAACAGAAGCTGCTCAGGCAGAACTCATAGCTTCTGAATATGGATTGAAAGCCATTGAGGTTAGTTTGATAACCGATGTAGCGAATACATATTATTTATTGCTTGATTATAAATCCCGCTTAGAAATTTCGAGGAATACACTGGTTACCCGAAAAGAATCATCCAGAATTATCGGAGAAAGATTTAAAGAGGGAATTATTCCTGAAATTGATATGAACCAGGCACAAATTCAAGAAGATATTGCAGCCGCTTCGATTCCAAGATATGAACGTTTAATTGCTTATACTGAAAATGCTTTAAGTATTTTAATCGGAGAAAATCCAAGAGAAATATTGGTGAATTCGAATATAGAAAATACCCCAAGACCCGATTCAATTCCCTCAGGATTACCCTCACAGTTACTTGTCAGACGTCCTGATGTTTTACAAGCTGAGCAAATGCTTGTTGCTCAGAATGCCCGGATAGGTGTTGCGCAGGCGATGCGCTTCCCATCTATAAGTTTAACAGCAATGCTGGGAATGGCAAGTCCCGATTTATCGGCATTTAACGCCAGCGATGCTTTAATGGGGACAGTCGGCGCCGGTTTATTTGGGCCCATTTTTAATTTTGGAAAAAATAAACGAAGGGTTGATATTGAAAAGGAAAGAACCGAACAGATGCGGTTGAATTATGAAAAAGCAGTGATTTCTGCATTTCGTGAAACTGAAGATGCTCTTATTAACATTCAGTCATTGGAACAAGAACTAATTTTTGTTGAAAACCAGGTAAAATCATCGACAAATGCTGCCATGCTCTCGAAGGAAAGATATGACGGAGGTGTAACAAGTTACCTGGAAGTACTTGAAGCTGAGCGAGCTTTATTTAATACTGAATTGTACTATATCGAATTATTACAAAAACGACTTACCGGTTACACAGATTTGTACAAAGTCCTTGGTGGTGGATGGAATATTAATAATTAAAATACGGAATAAGATATTTAAGCAAAAAGAGGCTGTCTAAAAAGATGTCAGCCTCTTTTTTTTTATTCATTTCACTATGTTAACTCAATGATATTTAGTAAATTAATGGCATAATTATCATTGAATACCAAGAATGAGAAAACCGGTTTTTAAATCAAATTTACAAGGCCAAATTTCACTTTTTCCTGCCCGTCTGGATCAGAATATAACAGAAGATGCTCCGGTTAGGCTGGTCAATCAAATTGTTGACAAACTTGATATCTCAGCCGTAGAAAAGACCTACAAAGGAGGGGGCACTTCTTCGTATCACCCAAGGATGATGCTGAAAGTATTGTTTTACGCTTACATGAACAACATATATTCGTGCCGGAAAATTGAAAAGCAATTATTGGAAAACATTCATTACATGTGGCTTTCGGGTAAACAAACGCCTGATTTCAGGACAATCAACAATTTTCGTTCGCTGCATTTAAAGAACACCATCAACCAACTTTTCACACAGGTTGTGCTGATGCTGGTTGAAATGGGTTACATCAGTTTACAAACAGTTTATATCGATGGCACGAAAATGGAATCCAGGGCTGGCCGTTACACTTTTGTATGGCGTAAAACGGTAGAAAAGAACAAATCAAAACTCGAAGCAAAAATCAGGGAGATACTAAAAATGATAGACGAAGGGATTGCACAGGACGACCTTCCCAACGATGAGCCACCCACTCCAATAGACTCCGACGAATTAAAAAAACGTATTGACCAAATTAACCGCGAAAACCTTTCGAAGCAGGAGCAAAAGGCAGTTAAGACACTGGAGGAAAAGCACCTGCCCAAGTTACAGGAATACGAAAACCATCTTCAGATTTTAGGCAACAGGAACAGCTATTCAAAAACCGACAAGTCGGCCACTTTTATGCGTTTGAAAGATGACCATATGAAAAACGGACAGTTGAAACCTGCCTACAACCTTCAGATTGGTACCGAAACCCAATTTATTACCCATTTTGATTTTTTCCCAAATCCGACAGATACACTAACAATGGTTCCCTTTTTTGAAGGTTGGGAAGAAAGTTACAGCGCCTATCCCCAAACAGTTGTTGCCGATGCCGGGTATGGCAGCGAAGAAAATTATGGTTTTATGGAAAATAACGAAATGGAAGCTTTTGTAAAGTATAATTATTTTCATGCCGAACAGAAAAAGAAGTTCAGAGAAAACGCTTTTACCTCCCAGAACCTATACTACAATACAACAGATGATTACTTTGTATGTCCAATGGGACAACATCTTGAAAAAAAGGGAAATAAAACAACTACAAACAAAAACGGGCACAGGTCTGAAATAACAATATATGAAGCAGCAAATTGTAAAGGTTGTCCGCTTAGGGGGATGTGTTTCAAAGCAAAAGGAAATCGCCGCATAGAAATTAACCATAATCTGCGACGACTGAAAGCAAAGGCACGAGGGCTTTTATTGTCAGAAGAAGGCATAAAGCACCGGAAAAAAAGATGTGTAGAACCGGAACCTGTTTTTTCGCACATCCGTTATGATGGGGGCTATCTCAGGTTCCGGCACTTCGGGAAAGACAAAATTGAAATGGACTTTGCCTTGCTTGCCATTGCACTGAATCTCTCGAAACTGGTCAGAAAACTGGCCTCATTAGCTAAAATTACAGAAAAACAACATCAAAAACGGCAATTCATTGCGTGTTTCAAGGTTTATATCATCAAAACAAAAACCAGGATAGAAAACTTAGGGGCAGATGCAAAAATTGCTGCATAAATACAAAAAAAGCTGCCTAAAAAATATTTTGTTTTTAGACAGCCTCTTGTTGATTTATAGATAATGCATTTTAATGCTTATGATCATCGAAATAAGTATGTTCGAAGGCGTGTAATTTTTCGCGCATGGTTTCAACGTGTGCAACATCTGTGGTTTGTTTGCTTTTCATGGCAAAAACCAAAATATGGTGCAACAATTCAAGTTGTTTAAGGTATTTACGGTATGCTTCTTCGTTGTCAGCTGAAGTTGGCTTAATACGTTGATGTAAAAAATACTGGCTTACAATTTCCTGCACTTTTAAAGCATGTTCTTCTTTGTTGTTTACCCAACGAACCAATTGGTTGTAATCCGGGGTTTCCTGGCTCGATAGTTCCTTGATCTGATTCATCGATTTTTCGATGGTTGTAAAATGTTCGTAAAGCAATGCAACACGAACTGAATCGCCATATATTCCGCAAGGAATTTCGCAATGTGCCTGCGATTGCAGACTTGATAAACTAAAAATGCCGACCAAAAGTACTGAAGTAAAAAGTTGAGTTAATTTTTTCATTTTGTAATTTTATTTTAAATTCATTTTAAGATA
>JBFFMM010000273.1:0-3730 GCA_041554075.1 Draconibacterium sp.
TAATTATAGCTACCAGTTTAGTCGCCCTTTTAGGATTTTTTATTGTGGTGGGCACAATTCGAAGTATATAAAAGTACATTCTTACTTCTACTTACAATATGTTAGCATTTTATCAAAAAAAGAATCAAGTTGCGAACAACTTAGTCTTTATGAATTTCCAAATTTCTATCTTGCGAAAAATTACAGTTTTAACAGATTTAAATTAATTAGTATGAATCCACAGGCTGCAGAATTAAACAGTGTTATTCAAGAAAAAAGCGCGGTTGTTTTTGATCTTCTTTCAGAAAGAGGTAAAAATATTTTCTTCCCCAAAAAAGGAATTTTAGGGCAAACTGCCGAAGCAAAAGGAACAAAAATAAACGCCACAATTGGAGCTGCTATTGAAGATGATGGTTCACCAATGCGTTTGGAAGCTATTGCTTCAAAAATAAATATGGATCCTGCCCTTGCATTTCCGTATGCGCCAAGTTTTGGCCGGCCAGATATCAGAGCCAAGTGGAAAAGTATGATTTATGAAAAAAATACATCGTTGAAGGATGTAGAATTAAGTGTACCTGTAGTTACCAATGCGCTTACTCACGGCATAAGTATGGCAGGTTATATGTTTGCCGACGAAAGCGACGAAATTATTGTTCCGGATTTATTTTGGGGAAACTACAACCTAACTCTTACCAATGCTTATGGTTGCAAACTTGGAAAATTTAATCTTTTTAAAGATGGTGCTTTTGATTTGGATGCTTTTGAAACAAAGCTAAACGAAGGTGGAATTGGTAAAAAGATTGTAATTCTAAACTTCCCAAATAATCCATCGGGGTACACACCAACCCACGAGGAACAAGACGCAATTGTTGCTATTGTGAAAAAAGCTGCCGAAGCGGGGAACAAGATTGTAGCAATTACCGACGATGCCTATTTTGGGTTGGTATATGAAGACGGAATTGCAAAGGAAAGTATTTTTGCCCCATTGAGCCAGTTACATGAAAATGTGTTGGCTGTAAAAATTGATGGTGCAACCAAAGAAGACTATGTTTGGGGATTCCGTGTTGGATTTATTACATACGGAATAAAAGGAGGCGATGCGGCTTTGTATAGCGCGCTTGAATCGAAAACTGCCGGAGCCATTCGTGGAAATATTTCGAATGCAGCCAATATTTCTCAATCTTTATTGCTTGCAGCTTTCGACAGTCCTGAATATGCCGGACAAAAAGCTGCAAAATATGCGATAATGAAAAAACGTTACGATGCAGTTAAAGAAGCTTTAACAGAAGAGAAATACAAAGAATATTTTGAAGCAATTCCTTACAACTCGGGTTACTTTATGTGTGTTCAGTTAGCCGAAGGTTTAGTGGGTGACGAAGTTCGTCAGGTACTGATTGATAAATACAGCATTGGATTAATTGCTTTAGGAAACGTACTTCGGGTTGCCTATTCAGCAGTTGCTGCCAGCGATGTAAAAGAAATGTTTGAAGGAATTTATATGGCTTGCAAAGACTGTAAAAAATAGTAAACAGTCGCAATTCAGTTCAAGAAAGCCGTTCCGATAAAATCAGAACGGCTTTCTCTTTTCCGCGTATTTGCTGTCATTTCGACGAGTAAACAGGATAAATCTGTAACCTTGAAACTCAAGTCTCACAGCCACATTTCCTTCGAGACAATAAACCCAATAATTATCAGATAATTTTCGACAAGTCCTTAAACTTGATCATTTCAACTCCCAGTTTCTTCCAGTTTTTAAACGGTAGTGGAATGTTGGGCAACTCTTTAATAGCATCTTCAATTACATAAACTTTATCAACTCTTTTTGCCAAACCAACTACAGCATCGTTTACACATACATTGGTTGTTACGCCATACACCACAACAGTTTTAGGCGAAAGTATTTCTACAATAGATTCCGTGTGTGGATTGCCGGCAAAGACATCAAACGCATCTTTTCGTATAACAATGTTCCGTTTCTCGTTTACCTCATCTAAAGTCAGATAAACTTTATCCCAGTCGAAAACAACCGGGTTATCCGGCTTTGTTTCGTGTACATATTCGGCACCAATTGTATTTGCCATACAATGTTCAGGAAAGCTCGTTATAAAATCTGGTTCGGCTGAAAGTTCGGCTGATTCTTTATAATGGAAATCTGCCGTATTTATTACTTTATAGTGTTTTTCCGCCGCCAGGTTTGTTATTTCTTTCCAGATGGTTTTTAACAATTCTGCCCCCGGCACATAAAGTTTACCTTCAGGTTCCACAAAGTCGAATTGCGTATCAACATTCCAAAAAAGCAAATTGGTAGTAGCCATAATTATCAGATTATTCACTAAAATTATCTAAAAAAATCTTGAATGCGAATTGAATTCATATCATTTCAGTTAAATTAGCGAACAAAATATCACCTCAAGTGTAATTTAAATTGTTGTTACAGTACTCACATTGAGTAAATCAAATTGTATTAATCCCCAAAAATAATACGGGTTTAAAAAATAAAAATATGAAGAGAAACCTTTTTACTTTGTTAGCAATACTTTGTGTTGCACCATTTATTTCCTTCTCGCAGGGAATGTTAGATCAAGCTGTTCCGGTTGATGCAGCTGTTAGAATGGGCAAGTTAGAAAACGGAATGACTTATTTTATTCGTCATAACGAAGAGCCCAAAGAGCGGGTTAGTTTTTACATGATTCAAAATGTTGGAGCCTTATTAGAAGAGGACAACCAAAATGGTCTGGCTCACTTTTTAGAACACATGGCATTTAATGGTACCGAACATTATCCTGAAAAAGGATTTTTGGATTACCTGGAAAAAAATGGCGTGGCATTTGGACGAAATATTAATGCTTACACTTCCACCAACGAAACAGTTTATAATATAAGTGATGTGCCATCAACCCGAGAAGGTTTGATTGATTCATCTTTATTGGTTCTGCATGATTGGTCGAACTACTTACTTTTAACTGAAAAGGAAATTGATGCTGAACGGGGAGTTATTTCTGAAGAATGGAGAACCCGCAGAAATGCGGGATTCCGATTGCAAAATAAATACATGCCGGTGCTAATGGAAGGTTCGAAATGGGCTGAGCGCGATGTAATTGGAGATTTGGATGTTATTAAAAACTTTGAGCCTGAAACATTACGTAAATTTTACCACGACTGGTATCGTACCGACTTGCAAGCAATTGCAATTGTTGGCGATATAGATGTAGATGCCGTTGAAACCAAAGTAAAAGATCTGTTCTCGGCTATTCCTGCTGTCGAAAATCCAAAAACTCGCCCTGTTTTTGAGATACCGGAACATGACGAAACAAAATACGTGCTGGCTACCGACAAAGAAGCTACAAATTCATCCATAAGCATTTATATCAAGCACAAAGGCACCCCACCGGCCGATAAAAATATTGGCTATTTACGTGAAGATTACATTTCCAATCTATTTAACCAAATGACTGGTGACCGAATTCAAGAACTACTTCAAAAGGGAAATCCACCGTTTATAATGGGTGGTGTTCAAGTTAGTGGATATGTAAGAGGCTACGATGTTGGTTACATTGCAGTAACAGCAAATCCAAACAAAGAAGATGAAGGTTTAAAAGCCGTTTATACCGAAGCTCAACGTGTGGTTCGCCATGGTTTTACCGAAGGTGAGCTTAACCGAGCAAAAATAAATCTGCTAACCTCGATGGAGAGCGCCTACAAACAGCGCGATAAAATTTCGAACGACCAATATGTTAGAGGTATTCAGGAA
>JBFFMM010000274.1:0-3726 GCA_041554075.1 Draconibacterium sp.
CTCTTGATGAAATTTGCGGATTCAATTCGTACTAGTTTGTATTTATTTTTTCCAGACCCAGACTTCCGAGCCGGAATTATTCTCCATGTATTCTGTTTTAGCCTGATCTGCTTCATTAAATGTATCGAAGGTTCCAATTCCGATAATAAAGAAGCGGCCTTTTTTCCCGGCATGGAAAGCATCGTATCCTTTGGCCTGTAACTCCTTTAAATACGTTTCTGCATTTTCTTCAACCGAGAAACTTCCTCCAACCAAATAGTATTTAGGCGTATTCGACTCGATCTCAGCTTTAGGCTCTTCCTGAGCTGGTTCTGCAATAATTGTATCTTTTTCAGCAATTGTTACCGAGTCTGTTTTTAAGGTGTCTTGTGCAAAAATTTCAGGTTTCTGAATTGGGCTTATCGTACTTTCCTGTTTTTCTATTTTATGGGTTTCCCTGGGGTTTTCTCCCTTCATGAAAATATAAACCGAAACGCCAATCAATGGAATAAGAACTAATAATAACCACCACCAGCCTTTTTTCTTCTTCTCTTCTTCGGGGTCAGCAATTAATGGTTCAGTTGTTGCCACCCAAGCTGGTTCTTTTTCTGATTCTTCTTCTGCAGCATTTGTTTCAATTGTGTTTATATTTTCTTCCGGTATTTGTTCGTCCGTTTTTTCTTCCTCCACAACAGGAGTTATAACTGGCTCTTCTGCTGGTGTTTCATCTTCTGATTCCAATATAGAAGTGGTTTCCAGTCCGAACGAATCTAAAAGCATATTTTCGTCTTGAACCGGTTTAAATCCTATAGTATTTTCGGTAGTATAAACGAGAACTCCAACTTCTGCCAATTCTACTTCTTCACCACTATCGAGTTTGTATAGAATATTTTCACGCTCTTTTTCAATTTGTTTTAAAGCATCAAAATGAGAGATTCGTCTTTTCTCTGACACAAAACCAACCAACAGCCCATCATTGTTTCTGATTTGTTGATTAAACAAAACAGTTTTCGAAGGCGGTTTTATTTCATCACTATCCTCACTTATTTCAGCAGGTTTATATTCCGAGACAAAAGCTCCAAAACCTGGGATGATTACTATTTCGTTCTCTAAAAGAAGCTCGTGTATATATTTCCCGAAGTCCACATTATAAAATTTAGGTTGTAAAATTAAGAAACATATGTGGATTAGGACAAAAAAGCAAAGATTAAGTTTTTATGAGGGTGACTAAAACAGTTGGCTGAAACATTTTTAAACCATTTCTAATTTCCTACTTTTACGCACTCAAACCATAAAGAAATGACAAAAAAAATTTTAGTTACAGGTGGAACCGGATATATTGGTTCTCATACAGTTGTTGAGTTGCAAGACTCAGGTTATGAGGTTATTGTGGTGGACGACTTGTCAAATTCAAGTGTTGAAGTTCTTGATAATATTGAAAAAATTTCGGGAATTAAACCTGCCTTTGAACAATTTGATTTAGCAGATAAGGCAAAAACTGACGACTTTTTTGCGAGAACCAAGGGTATTGATGCAATTATTCATTTTGCAGCATCGAAAGCAGTTGGCGAATCAGTTCAAAAACCTTTGTTGTATTACCGTAACAATTTGGTTTCGTTAATGAATTTATTGGACTGTCAGCTTAAATATGGGATTGCCAACATTGTGTTTTCATCGTCGTGCACAGTGTACGGCCAGCCTGATGTATTGCCCGTTACAGAAGATACTCCGCGTAAAGATGCTGAGTCGCCATATGGCAATACAAAACGTGTAAACGAAGATATTTTAAGTGATTCGATTGCAGCACATCCTGAATTGAAAGGGATTGCTTTGCGCTACTTTAATCCAATTGGCGCTCACCCAACGGCCTTGATAGGTGAGCTTCCTCTGGGTGTTCCGCAAAACTTAGTTCCATTTATTACACAAACAGCTGCTGGTTTGCGCGACGAATTGAAAATATTCGGTGACGATTACGATACCGTGGATGGTTCAGCCGTTCGTGATTATATTAATGTAGTTGACTTGGCAAAAGCACATGTTGTTGCCATCGCGCGTCTCTTGGAAAACAAAAACAAAAAGAACTACGAAATTTTTAACCTGGGAACCGGCAATGGTTTATCAGTGCTGGAAATTGTAAATGGTTTTGAAAAAGCCACAGGCGTGAAATTGAATTATAAAATTGTTGATCGTCGTGCCGGCGATATTGAAAAAATATGGGCCGATACTACTTTTGCCAACGAAGAATTAGGCTGGACAGCCGAAAAAGGACTGGAAGAAACTTTACTTTCTGCCTGGAATTGGGAGAAAAAAGTGAGAGGTATTGAATAAGTATTCAGTCGCAGTCGCAGTTTACAGTATTTTAATATATTTTTGAATTGTTAAAAAGATAAATATGAAGACAATTCTTATTACAGGAGGAGCAGGATTTATTGGCTCGCATGTGGTTCGTTTGTTTGTGAACAAGTACCCCGATTACAAAATCGTAAATCTTGATAAACTAACCTACGCAGGCAACCTTAATAATTTGAAAGACATTGAAAACAAACCCAATTATGAGTTTGTAAAAGGCGATATTGTTGACAGTGAATTTATTCAGAAATTGTTTGAAGAAAGACAATTCGACGGAGTTATTCACCTGGCTGCCGAATCTCATGTCGATCGTTCAATTTCGAATCCTACCGAGTTTGTTTTTACCAATGTAATTGGTACTGTTAATTTGCTGAATGCAGCAAAACACATCTGGAAGGATAATTTTGACGGCAAACGTTTTTACCACATTTCAACCGACGAAGTGTATGGTTCATTGGGTAATGAAGGTATGTTTACCGAAGAAACCAGTTACGATCCACACAGTCCGTACTCTGCATCAAAAGCCAGTTCCGACCATTTTGTGCGGGCATATCTCGATACTTTTGGCGTGCCAACTGTAATCTCAAATTGCTCGAATAATTACGGTTCGTTTCAGTTTCCCGAGAAATTGATTCCATTGTTTATTCACAACATAAAAAACAACAAACCACTACCCGTTTATGGCAAAGGCGAAAATGTTCGAGATTGGTTGTGGGTAGTTGATCATGCACGTGCCATCGATGTTATTTACCACAAAGGTAAAATTGGCGAAACGTATAATATTGGAGGTTTTAACGAGTGGACCAACATCGATTTGATAAAAGTGATGTGCAAAAAGATGGATGAGAAGCTGGGGCGTCCTGTGGGTGAATCGGAAAAACTGATTACTTACGTAAAAGACCGTGCCGGACACGATTTACGTTATGCCATTGATGCCACAAAAATTAAAAATGAGTTGGGATGGGAGCCATCTCTTCAATTTGAAGATGGTATTGAATTGACCATCGACTGGTACCTCGAAAATACCGAGTGGCTCGAAAATGTAACCTCGGGCGATTACCAAAAGTACTACCAGGAGCAGTATGTAAAAAGATAGTGCGATTTATTGATACCCTCACTCAAAGTGAGGGTATCAATAAAAGTTGCGAGGGTTTTAATCTCTTCAAAAGTTAAGAATCCGTTTATTCTCTAAATTAACATTGTAAAAGTTTCACGAACAGAAATTTATACTATCTTTGCGCCACATTTTTCAAAATTAAATTAAGAAATATGCCAGCAAAAATGAGACTAGCGCGGCACGGCCGCAAACGCTACGCATACTACCACATTGTAGTAGCAGATAGCAGGGCGCCACGAGATGGCAGGTACATTGAAAGAATTGGTTCATACAATCCTAAC
>JBFFMM010000275.1:0-3718 GCA_041554075.1 Draconibacterium sp.
CCGGTGGTAGGTTTTATTTCGCACGTGGATACCAGCCCTGATTTTTCAGGAGAAAATGTAAATCCTCAGATTATTCAAAATTACGATGGTTCGCCAGTTGTACTAAAAAACGGTGTAACCATTCATCCTAACGATTTTCCTGAAATATTGAATTACATAGGACAGGATCTGATTACAGCCGATGGTACTACTTTGTTGGGTGCCGACGATAAAGCGGGTGTTGCTGAAATTGTAACTGCCGCCGAACTTCTTTTGAATTCGAAAGATATCAAACACGGAAAAATAAAACTTGGTTTTACACCCGATGAAGAAGTGGGGCATGGAACCGATCATTTTGATGTGAAAAAATTTGGAGCCGATTTTGCCTATACTTTGGACGGTGGTGAAATAGGGGAGTTGGAGTTTGAAAACTTCAACGCTGCCGGAGCCAAAATTAAAATTATGGGGAGAAGTGTTCACCCGGGGGCTTCAAAAAATAAAATGATAAATGCCTTACTGGTGGCGCAAAAATTAATTGCAATGTTGCCGCCAACCCAGCGTCCGGAACACACCGAAAAGTATGAAGGATTTTATCATCTTTTGTCGCTGAATGGTAATGTTGAATCCGCTGATTTGTATTATCTAATTCGTGACCACAGCTCTGAAAAGTTTGAAGAGAAAAAGAAATTACTGACAGAGGTGGTTGGATTAATCAATTTGGAATATGGCAAAGAACTTGTTAAACTTGAGATAGAAGACCAATATTACAACATGCGCCAAAAAATTGAGCCGGTAATGTATGTGGTTGAAGTAGCAAAACAAGCCATGATTGAAGCAGGTGTAGAACCTAATATTAAAGCGATTCGCGGAGGTACCGATGGTGCTCGTCTGTCTTATGATGGCCTGCCTTGTCCGAATATTTTTGCAGGGGGACATAATTTTCACGGACCATTCGAATTTGTGCCCATTCCGTCGATGTTAAAATCGGTTGAAGTAATTTTGAACATTGCTGAGGCGGTTGGAAAGCTTAAAGTATAAAAGAGCAATTGAGATGTTAATCTGTCGGTTGGGGGACGACATGATTGCTCTATGAATATGTCATTTCGAATCGGAGGTACGAAGAAGAGAAATTGGTAACTTTGAAAAAGATTTCTCCTCTTTCCTTGTCGAATTGACAAAGCGCTTTTGAGACAGCATATTTATACAAGAATTTAAATCAATTATGCAGGAACAATTTCTAAATAATATAAAAGAAAAGGAACTTTTTGAACGGAAACAGAAAGTGTTACTGGCTGTTAGTGGAGGTATTGACAGTATGGTGCTTTTCCATTTGTTCAGAGAAATGAGTTTCGATTTTGGAGTTGTTCACTGCAACTTTAAACTTCGGGGTAACGAGTCGGATGGCGATGAACTTTTTGTGCGGGAACAGGTTCAAATGCATGGCATTCCTGCTTTTTTCGAAAGCTTTGAAACCAAAGAATATGCTCGTCTAAAAGGAATTTCCATCGAAATGGCTGCACGTGAATTACGCTACGAATACTTTGAACAAATTCGTGTCGGAAAGGGCTACGATTTTATTGCTACTGCCCACCATCAGGACGACTTAATTGAAACATTTTTTTTAAATCTCTCGCGAAAAACCGGTATTAAAGGTTTGACCGGCATCAAAGAAAAGGCGGGTAAAGTTATTCGCCCACTACTTTTTGCCAGCCGCAACGAGATTGAAAAGTATGCCAGAAAAAACTACATCGAGTTTAGAGAAGATTCTACCAATAACCAAGTGGTATACCAGCGTAATTTCCTTCGGCATAAAATTCTCCCGCTTTTTTCAGAATTAAATCCGGCATTTAAAAAGAACCTTCTGGCTAGCATAGAAAATATGAAAGCAGCAGAACAGGTTTATTCCGGTTTTCTAACTACTGAAAAAGCTGGTGTTGTTTCAAAAAAGGGAGAAGATGTTTTGATTGACATTGGCGAACTTCAAAATTCATCATTCCCGAAAACCTTATTACTTGAAATTTTGTCGGAATATAATTTTAACGCTACCGTGGTTAACGAGGTATTTCAAAGTCTGCAAAACGAATCGGGCAAAAAATTCTTTTCAAAAACACACCGTTTAGTAAAAGACCGCGAACAGCTATATGTTTCAGAAATAAAGGGCAGTGATGAAAGTATTTTTTATATCGAAGAAGGCGATATAGAACTGTTTGCACCTTTCGACATGACTATTGAGAAACTCAATGCCAAAGATTTTACAATCATTCGTGATGCCAATTGTGCCTGTATCGATTTAAATGAAATTGAATTTCCTTTACTGATTCGGAAGTGGAAACAAGGTGATTATTTTCAGCCGCTTGGAATGACCGGTTTCAAAAAAGTGAGCGATTTTTTTATCGACCAGAAGATTCCGATTCACGAAAAAGAAAATATATGGTTGTTGTGTAGCGGCAAAAAAATTGTCTGGATTATGGGACAGCGAATTGATAATCGTTTTAAAGTTACACCCCAATCAAACCAAGTATTAAAAATTACAATCAAATAAATACCATAGAAAACAATCAATTTCAAGAATATGAAAAAAATGAGAATAATTACGTTTATTCTTGTTGTAATAGGTTTTACATCAAGTAGTTTTAAAAATGTTGGTACTGAAGAAGAAAAATCGTGTAACAAAGATTCGATGCAAGTTGTAATGCGTTTTGAATTGAAAGTTATGCCAGATAAAGTCGCCTTTTTAAAACAATCATTCGATTCGTGTAAGGCTAAAGTTTTGGCGGAGGAACCCGGCTGTTTAGACTATTCATTGTTTCAATCGTACTCCGACAGTACACGTTTTTGTTTAACCGAAACCTGGGCTAACAAAGCTCATCACAATGCACATATGCAACTGGCACATACCAAAAAGCACATTGCTGAAACGAGCAATATACATGATCCTTCATTTAAATCGAAAACCAATTATGTGTATTGGATTTGTCCCGAAGCCAATAAAAAGGAATAAAGATTCAGATTGAGAGGGAGTTAGCTTAGTTCTATAACCGTAATTTCCGGAGGCATACCAATTCTGCCGGGGAAACCAATGTATCCAAATCCTCGGTTTACATACAAATATTGCTTGCCTTCCTGGTACAATCCGCCCCAACGAGGGTATTTGTACTGAATGGGACTCCATTTTATTCCGGCACGTTCAACGCCAAATTGCATCCCGTGCGTGTGCCCGGCAAAAGTAAGGTCGATATTGGTATTAAGTACCTCTCCATCCCAGTGCGACGGATCGTGACTCATTAATAGTTTAAAAGATTGATGATTTGCATCCTCGCTTGCTTTCTTTAAATCGCCATACTGCGGGAAAGGTGGTTTGCCCCAGTTTTCGACTCCAATTAAGGCAATTTCTTCACCGTTAATTGTGATGGTTTCTGTTTCGTTGAGTAGCAACTGAAAACCCATTTCTTTGTGGAAATGTTTGATGCCTGTCAGGTTTTTTACTTTTTCTTCGGGAGATTTCCAGTGAGAATAGTCTCCATAATCATGATTCCCAAGCACCGAATATTTTCCAATTCTGGCTTTCATATTAGCCAATATCGGCGCCCAGCCTTCTGTTTCTTCGGCGAAGTTATTTACGATATCACCGGTGAAAAGAATCAAGTCGGGTTCTTGTTCGTTAATCAACTCAACCGCTTTCTCAATTGGCTCATAGTTTTTGTTAAAACTACCCAAATGCATATCTGATATCTGAACA
>JBFFMM010000276.1:0-3653 GCA_041554075.1 Draconibacterium sp.
GCCTGCGAATCGGTAACCACCAACTTTGGAGGAACGTTAAAACGTGCTAAGGCTTCGCGCAGTTCACGCTCTTTAACTACTAAACAAAACGAGTCGTTGTCGAGCAAATCGCGGATACTTTGCACTTGTGGTAAAATCAATCGTCCTTTTGGCGCTTCTTTGTCGATCGGGACAACCAAAATCGCAGCTTCGCCCGCACCCACCAAATCAGCTAAAATACTTGGTCGGTTTATATAATCGGCAGGTGCCGAATTCAATAAAAGTTGGCGTAATTCTAAAAATCCCGTTCCTTTTACAGCCGAAGTTTGAGCGAACTTAATTTTGGTTTCATTCAGCTTTTCAATTACGGTGCTTTTTTCTTCAAACAAATCGCTTTTGTTGAACACAATTACAAAAGGGATGGCGCGATCTTTCATTTCGTCCATCAATTTTTGTTCGTAGTCGCCCCAGTCGTCAAAATTGCTAACAATTACTCCTAAATCTGTTCGGTCGAATACAGCCAGGGTTTTTGCAATTCGTTTTTCTCCAAGCGCGCCAATATCATCAATTCCGGCAGTATCGATAAAAAGTACCGGTCCTAGTGGAAGCAATTCCATGGGCTTCTCAACCGGATCGGTTGTTGTTCCGGCAACATCGGAAACAATAGAAACGTCTTGTTGAGTGAGGGCATTTAAAATACTCGATTTACCTGCGTTTCTTTTGCCGAAAATTCCTATGTGTAAACGAAATGATTTTGGTGATCTCATAAACCGATGATTAAGAAATTTGAAAGTACAAATTCAAACTATTTCCTGCAATTATAAGCACTAAAAAAGGGTGCTGCACGCACCCTTTAAATTTTATGTGAAGTATGTTTTACTTTTTCTTTTCTCCACAACAGCTTTTTGTTGTTGTAGCAGCTTTTTCGTCACCACAAGCTTTTCCCGATGCTGCACAGCTTTTTTTCTGCGTTTCGGCACATCCTGTAGCTTTTGCACTGTCGGTTGTTTTTTCAGCACTCGCAGCTTTTCCGCTACAACATGCTTTTGTTTCCGTTTTTTTCTTCTTGTCTTTTTCTTCTTCAAGTGTCGAAGAAAAATCATCGTTATCAGCAACAACAGTTACTTTCGATTTCTCAACTGAAACTACTTTCACAGATGCATTAGAGATTGAAACGCCATAGGCTACAACCAATGCTAGTACTAATAATACTTTTTTCATGTTATTCTCGGTTTTATTAAAAATTATTTTGGTGTAAATATATTCGAACTTTATGTAAAAACGGGTTAATGCCTTGTTAAAATATGTAGCAAAAGAACACTTTTCCTTTGTAAAAGGCTATTTTTGGTTTGATTTTTATGCTTGCAGATGATATAGAGAAATGAAAGCTATTGTTCGAAAATATGTTCTTGCTCTTACTTTGGTAATTGTTTTTGCGCTTCTGGCAACTCAGGTTCGCTGGATTGTGTATTCCATTAAGTTTCAGGAAAAGGTTTTTCAGAAAAGTGTGACGCTGGCTCTGAACGAGACTTTTTCGAACCTTACTGCCAATAAGCCGCTATGCAATATAATGCAACAATGTGTTGCTTGTGATTCCATAAAACTCGAAGTTCAACTTACTTCTGCAGGTATTTGGCAGAAAATTCATGATGCCATTGATGAAGAGTTAAAATCGTATGCTATTTATTTGGATTACGATTTGTTTCTTTTGGAAACAGCTTCGGAAGAATTTAAAACAATAGAAACAAAACTGGAGAAGGGATCGTATTATACCCGATGTTTGGGCACTTTAATCGAACAAAGCGGCTATCAGTTGGTGGTAAAATTTCCGAGTAGGACAAAGTTCTTTCTCGAAAAAACCGGCTTAATGTTTTTGGCTTCTCTGGCACTAATTTTTCTTTTGATTCTGGCACTTTTGTATCTTTTATGGCTGTATAAACGGGAACTCCGTATTGCGGAACATACAAAAGAACTTTTGAATAATGTTAGCCACGAGTTTAAAACACCATTAACTTCGATCGCTCTGGCATCGAATATGATCCGGAAAAAGAGGTATGCCAATGACGAAAAGTTGGGTAATTATGCTGAGCTTATTTCAAAGGAAAACAAAAAGTTGCAACATTTGGTTGAAAGTTTGTTGCACTTGGCAGCCATTGAACGCGATGAGTTTGATTATACAAAAGAACCGCTAAACCTTCAGGATGTAATAGAAGATAGCATTTCTACTTTTGAAATGATTTTACAGGATCAGGAAGGTGAGATTTCGACTCAATTGAACGCTTCAAACACAACTGTTTTTGGCGATAAATTGCATTTAACGAATGCGTTGGTAAATCTTATTTCAAATTCGATTAAATACACAACTGAAGTGCCTGAGATTGTTATTCAGACGAATAATAGTAACGAAAATATATTGATATCAATAAGTGATAATGGCATTGGCATTGCACATAAATATCAGAAATATATTTTTGATAAATATTACAGGGTACCCACCGGCGATGTACATAATGCCAAAGGATTTGGAATTGGATTGGCTTATGTGAAAAGGGTGATAGAAGCACACGGTGGAAGTATACATGTTGAAAGTGCAGAAAATAGTGGGGCTACTTTTACCTTATCGTTACCACTTCTAATAGAAAAGAATGTCTGAAAATAAACTAAATATTTTGTTGGCCGAAGATGATCCAAATCTGGGCTTTTTGTTACTTGAGTTTTTGGAAAGCCATGGCGTAAAAGTAAAACTTTACAAAGATGGAGAGGCTGCTTTAAACGGTTTTAAAAGTGGCGAATTTAACTTTTGTATTCTCGATGTTATGCTTCCCAAAGTTGATGGTTTTTCTATTGCAAAACAGGTGAAAGCGGTTAATTCTAAAATCCCGGTGGTGTTTTTAACGGCTCGGGCTATGAAAGAGGACAAAATGAAAGGCTACGATATTGGAGCAGATGATTACATTACAAAACCCTTTGATGAAGATGAGCTGTGGTGTAAGATTGTAGCCATATGCAAACGCACCGATTTATCGAGTTCTTCTGTTGAAAAAGTTTTTCAGATAGGCAGGTATAATTTTGATTTTGAAAACTTGTCGTTAACAATTAATGGGAATGTAAAACGCCTAACGACACGTGAGGCGGAGGTTTTAAGAATGCTGTGTCACGAAAAAAGGAAGGTAGTTAGACGCGAGCAAATTCTTACTGCTATTTGGGGCGAGAACGATTATTTTGCCGGGAGAAGCCTCGATGTGTTTATATCAAAACTTCGGAAATATTTTGCGGAAGACCCAAATGTAACTATCGAAAATGTAATTAAGGTGGGTTACATTTTAAACTGCTAAAAAGTAAAGCCGATTGTCATTACAACAAACGGCCATACTATTACAATTATTCTGAAATACCTTTTATTTCTTTCCTGCACAACTTGAGCTACAGTCGCTTTTCGCAGCTGTTTTCTTTCCTGAGCAACCTTCAGCCTTTGCTTTTGTTCCTGAACATCCTTCAGCCTTCGCTTTTGTTTCTGAACAACCTTCGCCTTTTGATTTTGTTTCGCTCTTCGTTGCTTTTTCTTCTTTTTCACCTTCTGGAGTATCTGCCAGATTGTCAACATCGACAACTACTGCAACTGTTTCATCAATTGAAACTACTTGAGTGTTTGAAGTCATTGCCATTGATACTCC
>JBFFMM010000277.1:0-3629 GCA_041554075.1 Draconibacterium sp.
CAAAGGTTTCCGGTTCTTTTTGAAACCGCTTTATTGGTTATTCTACAAAATAATTTTTGCAAAAATACGTGATGGATTTGGGGGTAAGCTCGAGTTTTTTGTAGGTGGTGGCGCTCTACTCGACATTGAATTACAACGCTTCTTTTATGCCATTGGGATGCCGGTTTGCCAAGGTTACGGACTTACTGAAGCAGCCCCGGTAATTTCATCAAACGTACCACACGATGTAAAATTTGGTTCTTCGGGTAAACTGGTAAAAAACCTAAAACTTAAAATCCTCGACGATGACGGTAACGAATTGCCAAGGGGAAAAAAAGGTGAGATTGTTGTAAAAGGTGATAATGTTATGTTAGGATACTGGAACAATCCAACGGCAACGGCAGAATCGCTTAAAGATGGTTGGCTACATACCGGAGACATGGGTTACATGGGCGATGATGATTTTTTATATGTACTTGGCCGTTTTAAAAGTTTGCTTATTGGAAACGATGGGGAAAAATACAGCCCCGAAGGTATTGAAGAAGCCATGGTTGATCAATCGCCTTACATACAGCAAATAATGCTCTACAACAATCAGAATCCGTACACCGTTGGAATGCTTGTTCCCGATATTGAGGCAATAAATCGTGAATTAAAAACGCGTGGTATAGAAAAAGGAAGCGACGAAGGAAACAAAGAGACGATCACAATTCTTCAAAACGAAATTAACGAATATAAAAAAGGCGGTAAACACGAAGGGCTATTCCCTGAGCGTTGGTTACCCGCAACAGTTTCAATTCTTCCACATGCATTTACTACCGATAATAAAATGCTAAATGCAACCATGAAAATGGTGCGCGGACAAGTTACTGAACAATTTGCAGCTGAATTGGAGTTCCTTTATACACCCGAAGCTAAAAACATTAAAAATGAGATGAATTTGAAAGCGGTAAAAGAATGGAACAATTAAACTGCCACTACAAATCCCGACCATAAGTCAGGATTTATCTCGTTTATCTTTGAACTCAGAACGATAATTTATTAGCTTTACGCCACAATTTTTGACAAATGATTATTGAAACCTATTCATACCCCAGAGCAGCCGTAATTGGCAACCCTTCCGATGGTTATTATGGAAAAACAATTGCCTTTGTATTTTCAAATTTTAGGGCAAATGTACAGCTTTACCAAACACCTGAACTTGAGATAAAACCACAAGGTTTAGACGTTACATCGTACAAAAACATGCAGACGCTGGTTGAATACATAAATTTTGCCGGATATTACGGTGGGATGCGTTTGTTAAAAGGTATGATAAAAGTGTTTTACGAACACTGTATGCGAAACAACATACAATTGGCCAGCAAGAATTTTACCATACGTTACGATTCAAATATTCCTTTGCGCCTAGGTCTTGCAGGCTCAAGTGCAATTTTATCGGCTTGCTTAAAAGCCATTTGTCTCTTTTACAAAGTTTACATCGATCCGGCTACTTTTGCAAATCTGGTTCTTTCGGTCGAGAACAATGAATTGGGTATTTCTGCCGGATTACAAGATCGTGTAGCGCAAGCTTTTGAGAAACCTGTATTTATGGATTTTGATAAAACCACAATGGAGAAACAGGGTTACGGAAATTACCAGGTTCTAAACACAACAAATTTACCGAAATTTTATATTGCCTTTAGAAAAAACCTATCGGAAGGCACCGAAACTGTTCACAACAATTTAAAAGCCCGTTTCAATATTGGTGAAGAGAAAGTCGTTCAAGCCATGAATCGTTGGGGAGAGATTACCGAAGAATTTAAAACGGCCCTTGCGAAAAAAGATGATGAAACAATGCACAATTTAATCAACGAAAATTTTGATTTACGTTATTCATTAATTGCAATAAGTAAAGGCAATGTCGAAATGGTAGAACTGGCACGATCGGTTGGAGCAAGCGCTAAATTCACAGGTTCGGGTGGTGCAATTATCGGAACCTATAAAGACGAAATAATGTTCAGTAATTTAAAAGATGTACTGAGCAACAAAGACATAGAAGTTATAAAACCCAATATAGTTAACAACTAAGAAAATGATTAGAAAAGCAGTAATTCCTGCGGCAGGTTATGGCACCCGATTTTTACCAGCCACAAAATCGTCACCAAAAGAAATGATTCCGATTATCGATACACCTGTTATTCAATACGTGGTTGAAGAGGCAGTTGCTAGTGGAATAACCGATATTTTAATGATTATTGGTGCAGGGAAACGTGCCATTGAAGAGCATTTCGACCGGAGTCCAATCTTGGAGGAATCGTTACTTAAAAAGCAGAATTTAAAAATGCTCGATAAAATACGCTCCATTTCAAATATGGCAAATATTCATTTTGTTTGGCAGAAAGAAATGAACGGTTTGGGAGATGCTATTCTTCATGCAAAACAGCATGTTGGCAACGAATCCTTTGTTATACTTTTAGGCGACACTTTGGTTCAAAGTGAAGATGGGCCCATTACCAAACAGCTAATAGATGTTTACAATCAGAATAAAGGTTCAGTAATTGCATTGGAAGAAGTTAAACCCGAATTGGTAAGCAAATATGGGGTTGTTGATGGCGAGGCGATTTCTGAGAATGTAGTAAAAGCAAAAGACTGGATTGAAAAACCTTCGATTGAAGAAGCTCCTTCGAACCTTGCAGTTGCCAGCCGTTATTTATTTACTCCAGAAATATTTGATTATTTGGAAAAAACTGCACCTGGCAAAAACAATGAGATCCAACTTACCGACGCCATGAAAGAAATGGTAAAACATCACCCAATGTATGGGATGAAATTTAATGGCAAACGATACGATATTGGTGACAAAATGGGCTTTCTAAAAACAAATATTGAGTTTGGATTAAAAGACCCTGAGATTGGTGAAGAAATGAAAATCTGGATCAAAGAGTTTGCTGGGAATTTATAAATTTCATATCATTTTTGACTTATTGATTTAATTACCTCACGATTTTGAGTATTTCAAAAAGGGAATAATATCCTCATTTTTATTTGAATTTGTGCCGTCGTATTCGATGGTGACAATTGGCACACCTAAAATTATTTCCATTTTTGAATTCATTGCTTCGGTTACCAAAGATGGGCAGCAGTAGGAAGGATTCGTTTGCACAAATAATTTGATGTCAGGGTAATGTTCTTTTAAATGCATGATCTTTAAAACATTATCGATTGATTCTCCATTATACGCCGTTTTTAAGTTAAACAATTCTAGTTTCTCTTTGTACGATTTTAATGGTTTCATAATTGGTTCGTGCAAAATTTCATTAAAATATTTTAAATACTTGTCTTCCAGAACAGATGCCAAGCCCATTAAAAACCGCCTTGATGAAGCCTTTAAATAAAAGCCCTCATCAAATATTCTTTTATTCGATGCAAAAAACATAATTTTAACATATTCGCTGTAAGGAGTGGTAATTGCCTCTCCTCCATTTTCCTCAATAAATCGCACTAAATTCTGATTAAAAACATCGTTGTCACGTGCATATATATCGCCAAAAATGGCCACTTTCGGACGTTTCTGATTCAGAACATTAATCTCCTTCACCATTTTTACTACCTTTTTTAAAGCCTCCTCTTTCGAAGTTCCTATCAGAAAAGTTTTGTAAAACAAATCC
>JBFFMM010000278.1:0-3572 GCA_041554075.1 Draconibacterium sp.
AAGAACACCATAGAACAACGAGAAGATACCTAATACTATTAATGAATCGTGTGCCAAAGCAGCAACAGCTCCCAGTCCATATTGCCAGTTACGGAAACGCAGTAAAATATATAGGAAAATAATGATCAATGAGAAACCAATTGCAATGGCAGCATCTTTACGAATATCATCAGAAATTGTAGGTCCTACTTTTTGTGAACTCAACTGATAATCGTCGGTAAATTGTTGGAGAGTTACGCTATTATCAATAAACCCTCCCTCTTTTAAACCTTGCATTAATAAAGCTTCAACTTCGTTATCAACATTTTCGCTGTGATCGTCGATTTTAAAATCAGTAGTAATACGAACCTGGTTGTTTTCGCCAAAAGTTTTTACTTCTGGAGCCGATTCAAATACAACTGCCAATGCACTTTGTACCTCAGCAACTTTAACTTCCTCATTGAAACGAACAACATAAGTACGTCCTCCTTTAAAGTCAATACCATAGTTTAATCCGCGCACAAAGAACGATCCTATTGACAGAATAATAAATACACCTGAAATGATATAAAAGATCTTTCTTTTTTCTAAAAACTTAATTTTTGTATTACGTAACCAGTTTTCGGTTTTGGCTGATGTAAATAATATATTTCCACCT
This sequence comes from Draconibacterium sp., assembly GCA_041554075.1. Lineage (GTDB taxonomy): Bacteria > Bacteroidota > Bacteroidia > Bacteroidales > Prolixibacteraceae > Draconibacterium. The sequence goes on from JBFFMM010000278.1 coordinate 638, forward strand.
TTTCGTAATTGATATTCGAAAATTAAACGAGTTAAGAAAATGGCAGAGAAAAGAGAAGTTAAGATACCCACAATAAGTGTTGTAGCAAAACCTTTAATTGGACCAGAACCGAATAAGTACAGAACAATACCTGTTAATAGAGTAGTTACCTGACCATCGATAATTGCCGAGTAGGCGTTTTTGTATCCATCAGTAATTGCCAATTTTACACCTTTACCGGCTCGTAATTCTTCCTGAACACGTTCGTAAATAAGTACGTTTGCATCAACCGACATACCAATTGTAAGTACAATACCGGCAATACCTGGTAAAGTAAGAACGGCACCTAAGGAAGCAAGAATACCAAAAATGAAGAACATGTTGGCAATCAAAGCAATGTTTGCAACCAAACCTGCATTTTTACTATAGAAAAACAACATGTATAGCAACACGAGAACAAACGCAATAATAAACGATAACAGCCCGCTGTTAATTGCTTCCTGACCTAATGATGGTCCTACAATGTCTTCCTGAATAATACGAGCTGCCGCAGGCATTTTACCCGATTTCAATACGTTTGCAAGGTCTTTTGCCTCTTCAATACTTTCTAATCCCGAGATACTTGAACGTCCACCAGAAATTTCATTGGTTACATTTGGAAATGAGCGTACATAACCGTCTAAAACAATCGCAATCGATTTGCCAACATTTTCTTTGGTCATACGTTGCCAAACCTTAGCACCTTCACTATTCATACTCATCGAAACTTCAGGATTTGATCCAAACTGATCAAAGTCTTGACGTGCATCGGTAATTACTCCACCATCAAGAGGAGCGCGTCCGTCGCGTGTAGTCACTTTTAATGCGATTAAACGATAGTAAGTACCGGCTGCATCGGCCGATTTTGCAGTCCATCTAAACATCATATCACGTGGAAAGATGCTTTTTATCCTTGGATTATTAAGGTATGAATTGATTTTTGAAGTATCTTTTGCATGAGCCATACCAACAACAGGTCCGGGATATAACTGGCCGGTTTGATCGGTACTTGGGTTTAAAAGAGCAAACAATGGGTACTGGGCTTTAAAATTATCCAGATTATCCAGACCGGCAGTAGAATCCGTTTCTGCTCCGGCTTCCAATTCAGAAAGTAACGAATTTTCTTCGCCTTCAGCAGTTGCCTCAGTTTCAGTTTCTGCTACTTCTCCTGCTACTTCTGTTTTAGTTTCAGCAACAGCAGCATCTTCTATTTCTTTAATTTTTTGGTTTGCCTGAAGCATGTATTGATATGCTTCCTGATTATCGTATGTTTCCCAAAACTCAAGATTGGCAGTTCCCTGCAAAAGGCTACGAACCCTGTTTTGATCTTTAACACCTGGCAACTCTACCAAAATACGCCCGCTTTGCAACATCTGAATATTCGGCTGTGCAACACCAAAACGGTCGATACGAGTGCGAATAATGTTAAAAGCATTTTCGATTGCAGCAGTAGTTTGCTCATCAATAATCCTTAAAACTTCAGCATTTGTAGTATTAAAGTTAACCTGGTCGCGAAGCTCAAGCGTATTAAAAACCGACGCTAATTTTGCATTCGGATCAATTTCTTCAAAAGCTTGTCCGAAAAGTGTTACAAAATCGGCCTGACTATTTTTCTGTAACTCAACAGCACGATTCAGCGCTTTGTTAAACGTTTCATCATCACTGTAATTCGACATTGCACTAATAATGTCTTTTACCTCAATTTGTAAAGTTACGTTCATACCTCCTTTAAGGTCAAGTCCAAGGTTCATTTCCAGTTCCTGAACATCTTTAAACGTATATTTTTTCAATCCAATGAAATTGTAAACAACTTCACTTTTCATTGAATCAAGGTAATTGAATTCCTTAACAGGATCACCTTGCGCATATTCTTCAGCAGCTTTTTGAATGTTTTGCGCTTTCCAGGTAAATGATAACTGGAAAAGACAAACGGCAGCTAACAGAATTGCAAATGTTAAAATTGCACCTTTGTTTTGCATTTGATTTTAATTTAAATGTTTATTTATTTTTTGATTGTATCTTTTTTGAAAACAAGATAATTCATATAGAATTATGTGAGATGAAGTTCATCATTCGGACCTTTAAAAGCCTGCTAATAAAGGAGAAATAAACTTAAGCCAACGAGTCTTCGCCGGGTTGAGTGTAGAAATAATTTTGAAATACCAGATAATGATAAGATTGAATTATCGGGGCAGTTTGTGTAGAATGTTCCGCCTTTAAAATCTGATAGTTTCTTATTTGATGGTATTTCTGTAAAAATTTATCGTGCAAATGAACCTGCAATTTTCGTTGAAATGACTTTTCGCCTGCAGTTTTAAGTGTAATTGTGCTGCTTTGAGCGATTAAATAAACATCACCCGGTTCGTGCGACTGTTGTTCTCCCGACTCTGCCTGAATAGTATCAAGCTCGGCAGGATTTTTATCTAAATAGGAATCAAACAAAAAAGCAACACCAATTATGGCTCCAAAAAGAGCCATCCGAAGCAATAGTTTTTTTGTTATTTCTATTTTAAAATTCACAACAATTATTTTTAGCGGAGCAAATATACCCAAACAATTCAGGTTTCCAAAGATGAAGATGCTAAATTTGCAGCACTCGACTTAAATCCAAGGTTTTATGCAACATTTATTTGTTTATGGCTCTTTACTTTTTCCCGAAATTTTAAAGGAATTAACCGGGAAATCATTCAAAATGGTTCCTGCAACATTGCCCTTTTTTAAACGATATTTAGTAAAGGATGCTGATTATCCTGCAATTGTAGAAGATATTACATCGGAAGTTACCGGAATGTTGTTATTTGAAGTTGACGAAAAGTCGATGAAAATCTTACGTTTTTACGAAGGCGACGAATATAATTGCGCTGAACTTAAAGTTCATACTAAAGACGGAAATATTTACACAGCACAAGCATATGTA
>JBFFMM010000279.1:0-3562 GCA_041554075.1 Draconibacterium sp.
ACCAAGGGCATTAAAAATGCGGCCAAAACAAAATATTTTATCAGTCTTCTTTTTTTCATGGTTTATCCCTCTTTTCTAACAGTTAATCTGTTCTAAAACGTTGTCGCAAAGCTTTAACCTAAATCGGTTATTTTCAATCATCGCCTCGATCACGCTCCTGTTTGAAATATTCTCGTTTAAGTCGGTTTTTAGTATTTTATACATGTCTTCCAGTTCCATTAAATCGGTTTCAATTTCATCCTTTAAGTCTGGGAAAGTATAATAACATTTTTGTATTTCTTTTAGCTTTTGCCCAACCTGGTGCGAGTAAAAAGCTTCGGCCTCGATTAGTTCCATTAGTTCGGGGTCGGAAATATTACGAGCCATTCCGTTAGGTCCGACTATACCCGACTGCCAAACCAGTACCGAACTGATGGCTGCCACGGCAACTACCGCTGCAACCCGAAGTAGGTAATTGCGCATTACTACCACTTTGGGTTTTTTAGTTGTGCTATTTATTTTTGCCCAAACTTCGGGCGAAGGCGCTCGAAAATCGAAGTCCTCGCGATTGGCTTTTACAAATTTTTCTAATGGGTCAGTTTTCATAACTTCCAATTTTTAGTTCTTTTAAAATCTCAACAACGCGTCGTTTGGCGCGCATAAACTGGCTTTTCGATGTCGACTCGCTAATTCCCAAAATATGGGAGATTTCAACGTGGTCGTATCCTTCAAGCAAGTATAACGAGAATACCATTCTTCCTCCCTCCGGCAACTTTTCCATTGCTTTGGTAACATTGGCAATGGTATATTCCGGTTCGTTCTCCGCATCTTCTTTCGGCAGATCTCTGTCGTATATTTCTTCACAATAGGTCAAGCCAATCTTTCGTTTATTTATCGCATTTATGCAGGTGTTTATTACAATTCTTTTTAACCACGATCCAAAATTCGATTCGTACCTGAACGAACTTATTTTCATAAAAGCCTGGGTAAAGGCTTCCTGGAGCATATCTTCCGCTTCTTCGCGGTTATTCATCATACGATAACTTACGTTAAACATCGCTTTCGAGTACAACTGGTACAGCTCAAAGCGGGCTCTGTCGTTTCCATTTTTACAGGCCTCAATAATGGTTTTATGTATGTGCTCTTTGTGTCCCAATTGTTCAACTTTCAATTTTAATGACAGGAAAATAATAAAGGGGTTGCAAACTCCATTACTATTCAGTGATTTTAATATGAATATGCGTGTTTATTATTTCTGGTAATGTGTTTAATTTGACTGATAATCATGTTTTTAAGTGGTAATATTTATCTTGTTGGTTTAATTTATATTCAGCTAAATCAAAAATAGCATTTAAATTTTGTTGATTTTGAATTGTTGTAAAAATAAAATATTTATATTTGCAACCGCAAAAACAAATGGTGGTTGTAGTTCAGTTGGTTAGAACGCCGGATTGTGGTTCCGGAGGTCGTGGGTTCAAATCCCATCATCCACCCCATTTTAAAAACCTTCCTTCACTTGATGGAAGGTTTTTTGTTAGCTTTTTGAAGATGAAGACTAGCGATTTACAAGCCTCGGAGAAATTCGGGGCTTTTTTTATTCTCGGTTTTTGTATCTTTCATACGGTGCAATTTCATACTTGATCAAATGAATTTCTTGTGGCGAAACAATATTTTGTCTGTGTTTGTAAATCTTCTTCTAATTGCGGTTAACAATACAATTGTCTAAATGCCCAGCTCTATAAATTGGCAATACCCTTAATTGTCCACGGGCGATGTTCAGTGTAGGGCCTCTTTTCATCAATGACGGAATTGAAATGAAACCTTAGAGAGCTTGAGAAGCTCCGAAGAATGAGGAGATCACTCATGCGAACTTAGGTTTTATGAAAATGTAGTTTGAAGATGAAAAGGAGCCTTGAATTTTCTGCTTCCCTGCCCGTCTTGACTGGTCAGGCGGGGTCTTTTTTTAAAGAAAAAGATGAAGGCCTGCCCGGCAGGGCATATTTTATTTAGTATGGCCGCGATACATGCAAATTGATAAGCAACAAAAAATCTTCCCACAAGAATTTGAATTGATTCGTTTCTTTCTTGAAAAGTGCTTGAGAAATATTAGGATTGACTTTGCTGTTTATTTTTTCCTTTCGTGAAAAAATCGGATTTTCGGAATTTGTTGTAACTCTCTTTTACCGAGTCAACTTCGTCTTTTATAAACTTCTCAATGTTTTTAACTGTCACTTCCTGTCCTCTCATTTCAAGGCGTTGAGCGGTGTTTACGGCTTTCGGAACGGCTATCCATAGAATTAAGTAGGCCAGCACTCCTGCTCCTGAAGTAATTAATACTGCTACAACGGTAATAATTCGTAGAATCGCCAGATCCATGTTGAAGTAAGCTGCCAGACCGCTGCAAACTCCACCTAAAATGCTCTGTTCCGGATCACGATAAAGCCTTCTTTTTCGTTTTCCCTGACCGGGCAGTGGTGACTCTTCGTTTTCTTCAGCAAAGTTTTCAGAGGTCCCCATTGTTTCAATAACTTCATTTACCCATTCTTTTGTTATCACGTGTTTGTCTTCAGTCGATTTTTCTGTAAATAGTTCTGCAATTCTTGCTTCAATGTCGGCAGTAATCTCTTTTCCTTCGTCACTGTTCCCAAAATGTTTTTTCAGGTTTATCATGTAATTCTGTAATGTCTCGTATGCATCCTCTTCGATATGAAAAACTGCGCCGCTTATGTTTATTGTGAATGTCTTTTTCATTTTGTTTCTTATTTAAATTTTAGATATAGCTTTGTTGTAATAATTAGGCTCTGTTCGTTTTAACTTTCCCAACAGCATCAACTAAATTGCCCCACGAGTTTTCCAGTTCACCTAAAAAAGTCGTCCCTTCTTCGGTTAGTTCATAATATTTTCGTGGTGGTCCCTGTGTCGATTCTTCCCAACGGTATTTGAGTAAACCATCGTTTTTTAATCTTGTTAGCAAAGGATAAAGTGTTCCTTCAACTACTATGAGTTTTGCTTCTTTTAATCCTTGAATGATATTTATTGCATAACGTGGCTCCCCTTTCAGAACAAGAAGAATGCAGTATTCCAAAACTCCTTTCCTCATTTGTGCTTTTGCGTTTTCTATTTTCATTTTAATTGTCTTTTCAAGTTTACTAAATACGGTGCTCTTTTGTTCCATTGAAACCGGTACGTTATCAGTGTGAAATTCTTCCGGTGTCATTTCCCTTTTCAACTTTAAAGGGTGTTCAATTTATTTTGTTGTGCTAAAATAATCTTCGTCGGTCATCCAATTCTCCAGTTCTAATGGTTCTTCAACAGTTTCTTCAATTGGAATAGATACTGCGAAATTGTTTTCATTCATCATCCACTCTTCGCATTCTAAAGGTTCTTCGGTTTCGTCAGCCATTTGAAAAAATGAATTACCAAAATAACTTTCGTCAGTCATCCATTCTTCAGTTTCCAAAGTTTCTTCAGTATCTACTTCGAAGTACGCTGCAAGTGTTTCTGCATCATTTGATGAAGGACTTGTGTTCAACGTGTTGTCGACCATTGCAAGTGCAATTCCATTGAAGCTGCTATTTCCAAT
>JBFFMM010000280.1:0-3553 GCA_041554075.1 Draconibacterium sp.
AAACTGTTTTTACTGCAGTCGATCGATCCCGTTTGTTTTTATCAGGGAAAATGTATTCATCCACCTCCAAAGTGCAGGAGTTTACCGTTTTCCAATAGTCCAGCGTTTCTGCCATACTCAACACTTCTCCTCTGGTTTGCTTAAACACCTTAACCGGCCCTCCCTTGTAAGGCACCAAAGGATCGGCAGTTCCACAAATAAAAATAGCAGACACCGATTTTTCCGGTTGTTTTCGTTGCTGATCTTCGCTCATGTTTGCGGCCACAACACCAATGGCTTTAAATAAACCGGAACGCTCAATGGCCAAACGTTGTACCATAAATCCACCGTTTGATATACCACAGGCAAAAATAGTTGTTCTATCGATCGATAAGTTCTTATCCAAATCATCAATCATTGTTTCAAAAAATCCAACATCGTCAATATTCAGTCGGCGTGCAACAGCAAGGGTATCTCGTTCACCATCGTTCCAACCCTTTTCAAATCCGTTGGGGTAAACCACAATAAATCCATCGCGATCAGCCAATTCATTAAACCTGCCGCGTGTAAAACGAGTCATTCCTTTGGCCTTTCCACCTCCGCCATGTAAAACAAAAAGTACTGGTAGTTTTATTTTTTCTGAATAACTTTTCGGAACATATAATTCATAGTAGCGCTCCATACTGTCAACAGTAAGGTATTTGGCTTCTGTTTTTAGTTGTGCCGATGTAAAAACAGTAAACATTACGCCCAGAGAAATCAGCAAACTGTACTTCATAAAAGCAAGTTGTATTTTTTTAATTAAACTCGCAACAGATTTGATTGTTGTATTCATCGTCTATAAATTATAAAATTATGCTAAAAAATATTTTTCTTCCAATACTTCTATTTTTTGTTTTTACCGCTTTTAAAGCCGACAAACCTGCTTACTCGTTATTTAATAAAGAAGGGAAAGCGGTGAAATATGAAAAAATGCTAAGCAAGTTACAAGATGCCGACATTGTACTTTTTGGCGAATCGCACGACAACCCCATTTCGCACTGGTTACAACTTGAAGTAACAAAAGATTTATATGAGCTAAAGAAGGAAAAACTTGTTTTGGGTGCTGAAATGTTTGAAAGCGATAATCAGGTAATTATGGATGAATACCTCGACAGTCTGATTACGCAAAGCAGTTTTGAGTCGGAAGCCCGGTTGTGGCCCAATTATAAAACCGATTATAAACCACTGGTGGAGTTTGCCAATAAAAACCGATTAAAATTTGTAGCCACTAATGTTCCGCGGCGTTATGCATCGCTGGTAAATAAAAAAGGCTTCGAAGGTTTGGAAGAACTTTCAGCCGAAGCAAAGGAATTTATTCCACCACTCCCTATTGATTACGATTCTACCCTGAATTGTTACAAAAGTATGATGGAAATGGAAGGAATGGGGCCTCACATTACACCCAACTTCCCGAAAGCACAAGCCATAAAAGACGCCACCATGGCCTATTTTATATTAAAAAACTGGTCGAAAAGAAAGTTGTTCTTGCACTACCACGGTTCCTACCATTCTGAGAATCATGAGAGTATTTACTGGTATTTGAAACAAGAAAAACCAAGATTAAAAATTGTTACGATTCACACCGTTTCACAATTTGATGTTTCCGAGTTAGAAGAAGACAATGCGGGGAAAGCCGATTTTACCATTTGTGTAGATGAGGATATGACGCGAACAAGACAATAAAAAAAGCAGGCGTTTGGAAACCTGCTTTTTGAATGTTTTGAGTGATCGGAGCATATTTTTAGCCGAATTGCTTGCTTTTATCTTGCGTTGCAAGTTAGAAGAGTATTTTATAATATTAAATACCTAAAATTAGGTATATTTACTGTCGGTGAATCGATACAGATATTCAAAAAAAAGAAATAACTCGGATGGATAACGAAAGTGTTTTAAAAATTAAAGAAGCATGGAAGTTAAACAAGATTGCACATCCTGTTAAAACCGAATTATTCCTAGACATTATTGAACAAGTGGCTTCTTTATTTTCTGCCGGAAGGTTTTACTATTACATCTTAAATTTCGACACATTCGAATTTGAATATATTGATCCACGAATTGAATCGGTATTGGGGATTTCGCCCGAGGGGCATAGTTTGGATCGTGCTTTTGACTTAATACATCCCGACGATTTAAAACAATTGCACAACAAAGAAGCCAAGGCTGTTGATTTTATTTTGAATAAAATTCCGGTGGATGATATTCTGCGCTATAAAGTGGTATATGTTGTTCGATTTCGTCATGCCGACGGTAGTTACAGAACCATACTGCAACAAACAAAATCACTAACCCTATCCGAAGACGGTAAGGTTCAGCGGGTTTTGGGCATTCATACCGATGTAACCTATTTAAATATGCCGGTTGATCATAAAATATCTTTTATTGGCGACAATCGTCCATCGTTTTATGCCCTTTCTTCTGATGAGGATTTTGTGCCCGAAGAGATTGATTACATTACACTTTTTACTCCGCGTGAAAAAGAGATACTCAGCAACATTGCAAAAGGTAAATCATTTGGTGAAATTGCAGACATTTTAAATGTTTCGCCACATACCATTAATACGCATAAAAAAAATATTCTTAGAAAAACCGATTGTCATAATACCACAGAGTTAATCGCACGTTGTGTTCGGTTGGGGATTATTTAGTCGATTAACCTTATTATTTATAAAAATTCATCTCATCCAAATAATCCCAACTTCTTTGCGGCATAAAGTGTCTCACATCTTTCCCATCGTTAATGGCTTTTCGAATAAACGATGAAGATATTTCCATTAACGGAGCACCTTCCGCAATTGCTATATTCTCATGGATTTGTACTTTTGATTTATCAAATCCCGGCCGTGGATAGACAATAACACCGTAATTTTCCAAAATGGTTTCATAGTTTTTCCACTTGTGAAAATTCTCCAGGTTATCGGAACCCATTAAAATTTGAAAATGATAGTTAGGATGCTGGTCCTTTAAATAAGCCAAAGTATCAACCGTGTAACTGGGTTGTGGCAGACTAAACTCTATATTCGAGGCACGCAAACGATCGTCTCCTTCCACAGCTCGGTGAACCATTTCCAAACGCTGATAATCGTCTAACAAATTTGCCTTTGTTTTGTGCGGATTTTGTGGAGATACCACAAACCACAGCTGATCAATATCGGTATATTCCACCATATAATTGGCAATAGCCAAATGCCCGATATGAATGGGATTGTAAGAACCAAAGTAAAGCCCAACTTTTAAACTAATTTTTGCAGGTGACGACAAAATATCTTCAACTAGATTGCTCATGGTGAAATATCAAATTACAAAAGCCAAATTACGAATTTTATTGTCATTTCGAATGAGAGAAACGAATGAGAAATCTTTTGTCCAAAGCTCCTAAATAACAGATTCCTCTCTGCGTTCGGAATGACAGCATTAGTAATAACCTGAGTTCGACTCTAAAATATTTTCACAGAAAGTCAGAATTGCACTAGATTTGTTTCGAAAATACTGAAGGAATAGCGGGTTATTTCAAAGGATTTTTGGGATAAAGATG
>JBFFMM010000281.1:0-3512 GCA_041554075.1 Draconibacterium sp.
CGGGAAACCGTTTTCTCGATTGCTTTACATATTGAACAAAATGCTCTGAATAGCCATTTGCCACATCGATACATAAATATTTCAGATGTGGATTTTGCTTAAAAATTGCAGTAACCTTTTCCGTATCTGCCGGGCCGGTTCCCGTACTTAAAGCAATATAATCTTCAATTCCTTTTGGAGCAGAAGTCAAAAATGAGTTCCACTCCTCAATGGTATAATGTTTATGGATAGCCGTAAAAAGCTGTTGTTTTGATAAGGCAAGTGCCATTTCAAAAGTTCCAACCGTATCCATATTTGCTGCCATAATCGGAATACCGGTCCAGGTTGCGGTGCTGTGTAAAAATTTGAAATTACGTTCCAAACTAACCAACGAACGACTTTTTAAGGTTGAACGTTTGGGCCTGAACATCACATCTTTAAATCCAAGTTTTATGTCGTATTCTATTCTCATAATATTACATTTCTAAAATCCGGCACAAATTTAAACGCTTTTGCGTATGAAAGTACAGGCAATTACATTTTTTAATCAGATTGAATATTGAAGTGATATCATTTGCTGTGAAATTTACTTGATTAAAATGTAACATCTTGAAATTTAAGACGTCACTTACTAAAGAATCAAATAAACATTTGTCAATTCATAAAGCCAAAAAACATGATAAAAACCGTTAACTTGACCAAAGTATTCCGCACGGATGAAATTGAAACCAGTGCCCTCAACAAAGTAGACATCCATGTAAAAAGAGGAGAATTCGTAGCCATTATGGGGCCTTCGGGATGTGGGAAATCGACCCTGTTAAACATTATTGGCTTACTCGATAATCCAAATGGAGGAGAATATTATTTCGACGAAAAACCGGTTGCGCAGCTAAAAGAACGTAACCGTACTTTGCTTCGTAAAGGGAATATTGGATTTGTCTTTCAAAGTTTTAATCTCATTGATGAACTTAGCGTTTACGAAAATGTTGAGTTGCCGCTAATCTATCTAAAACTAAAAGCCAGAGAGCGAAAAGAAATGGTTGAAAAAGTTCTGGAAAGAATGAAAATCAGCCATCGTAAAAAACATTTTCCACAGCAATTATCCGGAGGGCAGCAACAACGTGTCGCAATTGCCCGTGCTGTTGTGGCTAATCCAAAATTAATTCTTGCCGATGAGCCAACCGGTAACCTCGACTCAAAAAATGGATTGGAGGTTATGAAACTGCTCACCGAACTCAATCAGGAGGGAACGACTATTGTAATGGTAACCCACTCGCTGCGCGACTCGGAGTATGCCCACCGTGTAATTAACCTCTTTGACGGTATGGTAATTACACAGGAAGTAAAAAAAGAATTGGGTGAAATATTATTGTAATAAAAAGCCGGAATTTTACATAACTTGTTTTAACAGAAACTTTAAATCTTTCAACAAATAATGTCAACATTTAAGCGAAACCTAAAACTGGGATGGAGAAACATCCTGAAAAACAAATTTTTCTCATTTTTGAATATTGGCGGCGTTGCCATTGGTATTGCCGTTTCAGCATTAATTCTTTTTTGGATAGTTGACGAGCTCAATTTCGACAAATTTCACAAAAACCTGGGACAGATTTACCAGGTATACGAACACCAAATTTATTCCGACGGGCAGGATTTACACACCGGATGTACACCATTTCCGCTTTCAAACGAACTAAAAACCACTTACCCTGAAGTTATAAATGCAACTACATATACGCAACTGGGCGGGCAACCTGTAAAATATCAAACCACTGAATTTAAGGATATTCTTCTTATGCTGGCAGATAAAGAATTTACAAATATATTTTCTTTTGAGATAGTTGAAGGTGATGCAAAAGCACTGGAATCGCCCGACCAAATTATGATTACTCAAAAGGTGGTCGATTTATTTTTCAATGGAGAATCGCCAATAGGAAAAGTTTTGACAGTTTATGGTAGTCACGATTTTACAGTCGGTGCAGTTATTAATTGCCCCGAAAAAAATTCCACTATTAAATTCGACATACTGGCTTCGATAAAAGTTGCGGAGGCGTTGGGCGCTGATCTTACACGTTGGGGAAATAATTGGCCATACACAAGTTTGCTACTGGCAGAAGGCACTGATACAGATAATTTGGAGAACAAAATTACCGGCTTGTTAAAAGAAAAAGGACAAGAAAATACATCTCTGTTTTTATTTCCTTATTCGAAAATGCGTTTGTACAATTTCTCCGATAAGAATAACCAGATTCAGTACATATACCAGTTTCTGGCCATTGCATTAATAATTATATTAATTGCGTCGATTAACTTTGTAAACTCATCAACTGCAAGTTCAGAAACTCGTCGCCCAGAGGTTGGAATACGCAAAGTACTTGGCGCTTCAAAGGCCAATCTAACTAACCAGTTCTTTTACGAAAAAGGGCTAATGATTTTTATAAGTTTATTATTCAGCATTGTTTTAGTTCTGGCTTTCACGCCACTTTTTAATCAAGTCTCGGGTAAAACCATAAGTCTCTCAATGTTGGGAAATAAATACCTTATTTTTATGCTGCTGGCAATGGTTGGAACTACATTGGTTTTATCGGTTGCTTACCCTTCGCTATACATTTCTTCGTTTGTACCTGCAAGGGTTTTAAAAAAGGCGGTAAAAGGAAATGGTAGCCGTATCAGCTTCAGAAGTTTGTTGGTGGTTATCCAGTTTACCTTATCTATCGTTTTAGTAATTTGTACCATTGCAGTTACTACCCAGCTTAATTACATTAACAATTACGACCTTGGCTATAATCAAGACAACCTTGTTTATTTAAATTTGGATGAAGCTACAAAAACCAAACACGAAGCCCTTTCATCTGAATTTAAAAATATAACAGGAGTTGTAAACCTAACCAAGTCTGACAAACTACCATTTTATGGAGGAAATTCATCGTGGGGGTATGACTGGCAAGGCAAAGATCCCGAAAACAAGGTTTTAATTTGTATCATGCGAGTGGACCGAAATTATTTTGAAACACTTGGAATTCAGCTCGCTGAAGGAAGAAGTTTTGCTCCAGTTTTTGATAATATCAAAGAAGATGAAAGTGAATTTCCAAAAGAAGTAATTTTAAATCAGGAAGCCTTAAAACGGATGAAGATGATTGAACCTATTGGAAAGTCTTTTGGACGAAATGGCGATGATAAATCATCAATTGTGGGTGTTACTAAAGATTTTCATTTTGAATCGCTTAGAAATGGAATTGAGCCCATGGTAATGGTACCAATCACTCAAAATCCCGATGTTCTTATTCTAAGAGTTCAGTCTGAAAATTTTAGCGAAACGTTGGCAGCCATTACAGAAAAATGGGAAAGCATTATTCCGGATACCAACTGCGAAATTGGCTTTTTCGATCAACGCCTTGAGCAGATGTACAATGATGAAAAAAGAATTTCGGGATTGTTCAGCTATTTCTCGTTCGTGGCCATTTTTATTGCCTGTATAGGTTTATTTGGCTTATCGGTTTTTGCCATCGAACGTAAACGCAAAGAAATTGGAA
>JBFFMM010000282.1:0-3489 GCA_041554075.1 Draconibacterium sp.
TAAACACATAAAGTAAGCAATCAGCTTCTTTTCTTATGGAGTAAATTAACTTTTTTTCATGGTGCTGTTCTGATGTAAAAATAGTATCACAAGAGTTAACCATAACCAAAACTGGCTATGAATTTTACTCTGTTCATCGATGACAAAGTCAAATGGTTCATTCTTCATTTTATTATCACTACCCTTCAAATCTTGCACAATATCCATTTCGTCAATAATTTAAATCTGTGGCTAATAAATTGCTTCAACTTTTTTGATGCGCTTTCGATTTATTTTTCTCACAAACTTCATGGAATTGAAATGGTATTCGGCAAATCCATTTAATTTACATCGTTATGCCATCAATGTTTTAAAACTCCCTCAAATTGTCATAAACCTGATCAAAATCCTAAAAAACTAATATCTAATTTGTTAATTTTAAGGAAAATCAAATCAACAATCACCATGGCAAAAATTAGCAAAGCTGATGCTTTGAATTACCACCAAAAAGGCCGTCCCGGCAAAATTGAAGTAATTCCAACAAAACCACACAACACGCAGTACGATTTATCTCTGGCCTACACGCCAGGAGTAGCCCAACCATGTTTAGAGATTCAAAAAAAACCCGATGATGCGTACAAATACACATCGAAAGGAAATCTGGTGGCCGTAATATCAAACGGAACCGCCGTACTCGGATTGGGTGACATTGGCCCTCTGGCAGGCAAACCGGTTATGGAAGGAAAAGGATTGCTATTTAAGATTTTTGCCGATGTTGATGTTTTTGATATCGAGGTAAACGAAAAAGATCCAAAAAAACTTATTGAAGTGGTAAAGGCCATTGCCCCTACTTTTGGCGGAATTAACCTGGAAGATATTAAAGCACCCGAATGTTTTGAAATTGAAGAAACGCTAAAAAAGGAGCTTGATATTCCGGTTTTTCACGACGACCAGCATGGAACTGCAATCATTTCGGCAGCAGGATTAATTAATGCACTGGAAATTAACGGAAAGAAAATTGAAGATATAAAGGTTGTAGTGAACGGCGCAGGTGCAGCAGCAGTTTCATGTATCAGATTATACATTAGCATGGGAGTAAAATCCGAGAATGTAGTTATGATTGACAGCAGAGGTGTGCTTAACACAGAGCGCAACGACCTGAATAAGATAAAACAACAATTTGTAACCAAACGGAAAATATCGACTCTTGAAGAAGCCTTTGTTGATGCCGATGTTTTTCTTGGTCTTTCGGTGGGCAATGTGGTTTCAAAAAAAATGGTACAGTCGATGGCCAAAGATCCGATAGTTTTTGCCATGGCTAACCCAAATCCTGAGATTGCTTACGAAGATGCCATTGCAGCACGAAAAGACATAATAATGGCTACGGGACGAAGCGATTACCCCAATCAAATTAACAATGTATTGGGATTTCCTTTTATTTTCAGAGGTGCCCTCGATGTTCGTGCAACAACCATCAACGAAGAAATGAAAATCGCTGCGGCACATGCATTGGCATCGCTTGCCCGGCAATATGTGCCCGACTTGGTAGCAAAGGCTTACAATCGACAAAACATTGTTTTTGGGAAAGAGTATATTATTCCAAAACCTCTGGATCCCCGATTAATAACAACTGTTTCGGTAGCGGTTGCCAAAGCTGCAATAAAAACAGGTGTTGCCCGCAAACCAATTAGTAATTGGAAAGCATATAAAGAGGAACTGTCCGACAGACTTGGTTTTGATAATCGATTGATTATGTCAATCAGACAAAAAGCACGGCAAGATCCAAAACGTGTTGTTTTTGCCGAGGCAAACAACCTTAAAATATTAAAAGCTGCTCAATTTGTGCTTCACGAAAAAATAGCAAAACCAATATTGCTTGGTAACGAAGATAAAATCAAATCAATTATATCGGACTATGAGCTTGATCTTGAAGGTGCTCCAATAATCGATATTCGCAAAAATGTATCGGAAGAAAAAAGAGAGGTATTTGCTAAAATTCTTTATGAAAAAAGAAAACGTAATGGAATGACTTTCGATGATGCCCTGGAAAATGTACTTAAACCTGATTATTTTGGAGCCTTAATGGTTGAAACAGGAGAAGCTGATGCATTTCTTTCGGGTTTTACCAGAAGATATGCCGATACGATTCGTCCGGCGTTGCAAGTAATTGGTATCAAAGAAGAGTTTAACCATATTGCCGGAATGTATATTATGCTTTCGAAACGAGGCACATTGTTTTTAGCCGACACAACAGTAAATATGGATCCAACGGCTCAAGTACTTGCTGACACCACAATATTAACCGCTGCCGAAGTGAAACGGTTTAACATTGAACCTAAAATCGCTTTGCTTTCCTACTCAAACTTTGGAGGGCACAAGGAACAGGGAAGTCCTGAAAGAGTGAAGGAAGCAGTGCGTATTCTTCATGAAAAACATCCCGATTTACTGGTTGACGGAGAAATGCAGGCTAATTATGCACTTAACGGAAAACTCCGCCAAAAAAGATTCCCATTTAACAAACTGGGAGATTCGGAAGTAAACACACTAATTTTCCCAAATTTAAGTTCCGGAAATATAACCTACAAAGTATTACAATCAATTGGAGCAGCAGAATCAATTGGTCCAATTTTAATGGGAATGAAAAAACCCGCACATATTTTACAGCGCGATAGCTCTGTACGCGAAATAATAAATATGGTTGCAATTGCTGTTGTAGATGCACAGTCGGGATCAAAAGAAAACAAATAGAATTTTTTATTTGGGTTTCAATTTAAAAAACAATGCCATCAGAAAATTCCTTGATGGCATTGTTTTTACATTTAAGTACATCTATTAAAACCCAACACCTACACCCACACTGAAAAAAGGATCCCAATTGTTATAAGGTGAGTTTTCGTTTTGTAAAACGTCAAATAATACCTGTACATTAAACCATGTGTTTCGGGAAATTGGTTGACTATAACCACCACCAAGCCATAAAAATGGCACCCACTCCCGATTACTGGTGCCATTTGTATAATAAAGCTTATAATTCATTTCTGAAAACTCAACATGCGTATAAAGCTGAGGAAGAATTCGGTAACGACTAAAAATACTTATCCCATAATTGGAAGTCTCATAATCGGTATTGTAACGTTTGTCTTTTACATATTCATAAGTCAGCTGACTACCAACTGAAAACTTTGGAGAAACTTTATATCCAATTAAAGGTGTTACCCCAATTACGGTGTAACTTCCAAAAGAAAGATTTAAATATCCTCCATAGTATATCTTGCTTTTATCGATTTTTGACTTTTCAGGATTTGTTCGCTCAACTATCGTTGAATCCTGAACCTGGGTAAAACCAGTAACCGACAATAATAATGTCAGAGTAAGCAGATAAATAAATTTCATAATTTGAATTCCAATTTTTCTTATTACAAGAAAAATTGGATTAAATTGTTCACCAATCAATTAATTCAAAAGCAGGTTTTATACCATCGCAATTTGATATTTAAATGGTATTACAAA
>JBFFMM010000283.1:0-3463 GCA_041554075.1 Draconibacterium sp.
CAGGCACAGAATTTTGGTTTAAGCGATTTGCATCAGTTACGCGGAAGGGTAGGGCGTTCGAATAAAAAAGCATTTTGCTATTTGCTTGCACCGCCACTTTCAACCGTTAATACCGAAGCTAGACGCAGGTTACAAGCCATCGAGCAGTTTTCGGAATTGGGAAGTGGATTTAACATTGCCATGCAGGACTTGGATATTCGGGGTGCAGGGAATATGCTGGGTGCCGAACAGAGTGGTTTTATTGCCGATATCGGTTTTGAAACCTACCACCGTATTTTAAACGAAGCCATTCAGGAATTAAAACAGGGCGAATTTAAAGAACTGTTTGAAGACGAAGACAAACAACAATCGCAGGCATTCCTGAATATTAAGTTTGTAAACGATTGTGTAATCGACACCGACATGGAACTTTTGTTTCCAACCAGTTTTATACCCGGCAATTCGGAGCGAATGTTGTTGTACCGCGAACTGGATAACATTGAAGATCTACAACAACTCGAAACCTATAAACAAGGTTTGGAAGACCGTTTTGGCAAACTACCAAAAGAGAGTCGCGAATTGTTGGAAATATTGCCACTTCGCTGGAAAGCAATCGATTTAAGTATGGAAAAAATCATTCTGAAAAATAAAAAAATGATTTGCTATTTTGTTTCCGACCAAAAATCGACCTTCTACCAAACGGCAGAATTTATGAAGATTGTACAATTTATTCAAAGGTCTAAATCAAAAGGCCAAATGAAAGAAACCAAAGGAAAATTAACGCTTACTTTTTCGAGTGTACCCAACGTTGAAACCGCCGACTATATTCTTAAAGAAATTGTTGAAGAACTAAAAACCTAAACTTTACAATTTGTTGGCAGCATTTTCGTTTGTTAGATATCGTACATACATTTCATTTTACTAAAAAATCACGCAACCTATTTTAAAATACTGCATCATGTTATATATTGAATCTAAAAATTCCCCGAGGCTCTGCCGCGGGGATAGTCAACTTTAAGAATTTTCTTTATTGCGTAGTTTGGGAAAAACTTATTATTTTGTAACAAAATAAAAACGACAGAAATGATTAAAATACAGAAATTTAGAAACTCAGTGCTTATGCTTTTGGTTGCTTTCGGCTTGTTCTCGTGTGGTGACGATGGAGGCACAGCACCTTTTAGTGTGATAGGCGATGTAATTGTAATTAAAAGAACGGTTGATGGCGAAATGAAATACGCCAACTCGTATTATGCCTGGGGCACTCAACCTATGCAAATGGCAAAAGTAATCACTCCTACGGGCCCGGAATTCACTTTGGATGCGTTGAGCGATTTGAAAAATACATATGGAAAAGAACCAGGCTTAAACGAATTTAGTAGTTCTGCACCTGCCGAAGGAAATTATATGTTTTTGGTAATGCATCAGGATATTTCTCATGAAGCAGTTGATTTGCTTACATTCGACGATATAGACACCACCGCAATTTCCTCGGTAACGATAAGCAACCAGGCAGCTAGTGTTGAGTGGGTAAACAATCCGGATGCCGATAATTTTGTAGTGCGATTAACAAATACTTCAGGAGATTTAATCTTTGTTAGTCAGACTTTATCAAAAGAACAGAGACGTTTGGACTTTAGTCCGGGTGCTTACGGTGCCTGGCAAGAAACACCGGTAGTTGGGGAAGATTATCTTGTTGAAGTACTTTGTATCAAATACGAAAATACCATGGATACTGAAGATTTGTCTTATCACATCCAGGAAATATCGGTGGCACAACAAAGTACAACCTGGGAATAAACATTTCAACAAACAAATACAACCGCTTGAATTTCAGGCGGTTTTTTTATGTCTGGGAAATAACTACTATTAATATAGTAGAAATATTATAAATATAGTTGCATTTCTAAAAAACTAGTACTATGTTTGTAGTAGGAAATGTTTAGTATGATTTTTGATATGAATGTTTCATATTTATTTACGCACTGCTAATTACTTATTATTGAGACATGAAAACATTAACAAAAGCAGAAGAACAAATAATGCAAATCCTATGGGATTTAAAAGAAGGAGTGGTTAAAGAGGTTGTTGACGGTTTTATCGATAACAAACCAGCTTACACCACTGTTGCCACCGTATTAACTGTGTTGGAAAAAAAAGGATTTGTGAATCGTAAAAAAATTGGCAACACGAATCTTTTTTCACCGGCTGTAAGTAAAACGGATTATACAAAAGTGCAGTTCTCGTCCTTACTGAAAAATTATTTTAATGGCTCCTTTCCGAAAATGGCAACATTTTTTGCCAAAGAAAACAACATCGGCATTAACGAATTGGAAGAGATGTTAAAAATTACAGAGAACGAATTGGACAAGGATAACAAATAGTCATCATGGAAACACTTCTTATCTATTTAGTAAATGCCTCTGCCGGAATAGCTCTTTTTTTTCTGGTCTATTGGCTGTTTCTGCGTAATGAAACCTTTCATACTGCCAATCGGTTTTTTCTGATTGCAACCCTGTTTACAGCTGTTGTTTTGCCCCTGATCCCAATACAATATTCGGTTTTGGTTGATCCTGTAAATCATCAAAGCACAATCAAAACCATTTCCGATACTTTCAAAAACATTCCGGTTTTTACCGATGAATCAGAAACTGTCAGTTATCATTTCGGCTGGCAACAAGCTATACTACTGATCTATTTAACCGGAGCAGCCCTGTTTTTACTTCGTTTGCTCACACAGACCGTTGTACTTTTTCACTTAATGATAAAATACCGTATAAAATCGTTCAACGGCGTTCGTATTGTTGAGAACGAAAAATACGGCCTGCCCTTTTCGTTTTTTAATGTAGTATTTATAAATCCGAAGTTTCATACACAGGACGACCTGCCGGAAATTCTGGCTCACGAACAAGTGCACATTCGTGAGAATCACTGGTTCGACCTGCTTTTTATAGAACTGTTAACAGTCATCTTTTGGTTCAACCCATTTATTTGGTTCTTTGAACGATCAATTAAACAAAACCATGAGTATCTGGCCGACAAAGGTGTTCTTGCGCAGGGACACACTGTAGGCCGCTACCAGGCTTTATTAGTAAACCAGTTAATGGGCATGCAGATTATTGGAATTACCAACAACCTGAATTTCGCCCTTAGCACAAACAGATTAAAAATGATGACGAAAAAGAAAACTTCCCGCCTGGGCGGGATACGATTTACATGGGCTTTGCCCGTTTTGGCCATACTGTTATTTGCTTTTGCCGAGCCCAATTACAAATCTTCAGAGAAATTAGTAGGGAGTAAAAGTCCAAACCCTCAGGAAATAGAATGGAAAAATCCGGTGAAAATGACTGGATTAGTATTGGACGAAAATGGTGATCCATTACCCGGAACATCCGTTGTGATTAAAGGATCAACAATAGGAACTGTTTGCGATATTGATGGGAAATTCAAATTGGAAGTACCTGAAGATGCTTCAATTGTAATGTCG
>JBFFMM010000284.1:0-3447 GCA_041554075.1 Draconibacterium sp.
GGATAAACCATTCAAGTCAAACTCGAAACAACTTGCGGAAGAAGTTGCGGTTGAACTTGGTTCATGGAAATATGAACTTTTTTATATCCGGTTGAATGTTTTTTGCATAAATCACTCCAAATTTTTTCGAATTATCCCGACTTTTCTTGCCACAGGCAAAAAAGTAGTCCTTCAAAAATCTGTTTCAATTTCTACTAAAAATTAGTTGAAACTGAGGAAAGATTTAAGATCGAATCCAGGTTATTATACATATTTGCTTGCAAATTTAGAAATGCGACAAAAGATGTTGCCAGCTGGTTATCAACAATCTAGAATGTTCTTAAGGTTTGGCTAAATATAAAATTGACTGATAGTCTGCATGTTACGTAAATCTGTTATTGGCAGCAAAGCGAGGAATCTCATTAAAGTTAAGTGGACACAAGAGATAAGAATCAATACTTCAAATTTCGACTTACAAAGTGATCCCAATAAGAAGCATATGGTTTTGATGAAAAAAAAAGCGGAAGACCATAATGATTTATAGTCTTCCGCTTTTTATGGTTTCCCAATAGCTGTCAATATTATTTCTTTCGATATGACAGCGAATTGGATTATTTATTCATTAACTGGTCTTTCAAAAAGTTGGTCATTTTGGTATATAAATGCATGCTTGTATTTCCTCCTCTAATTCCGTGGTTTCGGTTGGTATACATAGCCATATCGAATTGTACACCTGCCTGAACCATTTTTTCGGTCATTTCGAACGTGTTCTGAGCGTGTACATTATCATCTGCCGTACCGTGCACAATTAATAAACGGCCTTTAATATCTTCGGCATGCGAAAGAGGGGAGTTGTCGTCGTAACCTTCAGGGTTTTCTTGCGGTGTACGCATGTAACGTTCGGTATAAACACTGTCGTAAAAACGCCAACTGGTAACCGGTGCCACAGCAATTCCTGCTTTAAATAGCTCGCCGCCTTTTTCCATCGACAGCAAGGTCATAAATCCGCCGTAACTCCAGCCAAAAATGGCAATGTTTCCGGCATCGACAAATGGTAAAGTACCTAAATATTTTGCAGCTTCAACCTGGTCATCCGATTCGAATTTTCCCAATTGCTGATAGCTTACTTTTCTGAAATCTTCACCTCGGGCTGCTGTTCCTCTCGGGTCGACACAAACCACAACAAAACCTTCCTGAGTTAAATATTCGTTCCATCCAACACCACGGCCCCATGAGTCGGAAACACTTTGCGAATTTGGTCCGCTATATTGTGTCATTAATACCGGGTATTTTTTCGAAGCATCAAAATCAACTGGTTTTAGCATCCAGCCATTTAACTCAACTCCTTCGGAAGTAGTAAACGAGAAAAACTTCTTTTGCGGAATATTCATCGCCTTAACGGTGTTTTTCAATACTGTGTTGTCTTGTAAAAAACGAACCTGCTCAATCTTTTTTCCATTTACATGCAAGGTGATGTAGTTGGGAACTTTGGCACTGCTGTAGTAGTTTATAAAGTATTTAAAATTGGTGCTAAAAACGGCACGGTTTGTACCTTCTAAAGTAGAAAGTTTACCTTTTTGTTTTTTATCCTGACTAATGTAATAAACCTCGCGGTGTAAGGGCGACTCGGCTGCCGCTTGATAATAATATACCTTCTTCGCAGCATCGTAACCATAAAAATCGGTTACATCAAATTCACCTTCGGTAAGTTGTGAAATTTCAAAACCTTGTTTGTCGTAAAGATACAAATGCGACCAACCATCACGTTCGCTGTTTACCACAAAATTACCGTCTTCTAAATAAGTAAATGCATCCAGAAAACCTTCATCAATGTATCGATCATTTTTCTCGGTTAAAACCGGACGAGAATCGCCGGTATATGGATTTACATACAATACATCCAGTTTGTTTTGATGGCGATTCAGTTTCATTACAACCAAATCGTTGGCGTCGGGTGTCCAATTTAAACGTGGTATGTAAATATCGGTATTTTCTCCTATGTCTACTTTTATTGTGCTTTTCGATTTTATTTCATAAGAAAGTACCGAAACCGTTGAGTTGGTTTCACCCGCTTTGGGGTATTTAAAAGTATATTCCCCTGGGTAAAGTTTGTTCGATTTATATTCGGGACTTGCACCTGCATACAATGGCATTGAAAACTCTGGAACCTCCCTTTCGTCGAAACGAACGAAGCCAATAAATTTACTGTCGGGCGACCACCAAAAAGCTTTGTTAAATCCTGTTGGAGAAGTAAAATCACCAAATTCTTCTTCGTAAACCCAATCTGGTACACCATTAATAATTTTATTTTTTTCGCCATCGCTTGTTATCTGGCTGGTGCTACCAAATTTTAAGTTTTTAATAAAAATGTTATTGTCGCGTACATAGGCCACACGGTTTCCGTCGGGAGAGAATGTGGCGACTCGTTGCGCTCCTTTGTCCGAAAGCTGTGTTAATTCTTCGGTTACCGAATTCCAGACGTAATACTCTGCTGTGAACGAGTGACGATAGATCGGTTTAACATTAGTAGTTAATAGGATTTTTGTTTCGTCGTCGCTAAACTGGTAATCGCTAAACGATGAAATAGTGGCATCTTCCACCTTTGTAATATCGAAAATCACGTCAGTTTCTTCGCCAGTTTTGTAACTGTATTTTATTATTTTGGTTCGATTTTCATGCGTAGTGTAATGTTCTCCGTCATTCATCGAACGTAAACCCGACACCGTTTGCGCCTGAAATGTTCCTTTTACGAAAATATCTTCCAGTGTAATTTTTTGCGTTGATTGTGCTTGTAGTGTAATTGCCAAAGTAGCTACAAAAACTATTGCAATGAGTTTCTTCATTTTAAACGGTGTTTAATTTCTTTTCAATAAAAGACAAAAGTAAAAAATGTTAGGTAAGGGGAAAAGTAATTTTTAAAGTCCTGCTTTTTTTAGCAATAAATCCAATTCTTTATCATTGAGGCTTTCCTTATCTGATTTATCATACAATGCCAATAGATATACTGAATTTACTGTAATTTTCACACAAGAAATTACCCTGCTTCCACCTGATTTACCTTTTCTTTTTGAAGTAATAGCTAAGCGAATTTTATAACAATCTTTTCCGAGAGGAGTACCTTGTTTCGGTTTTTGTTTAAGAGAAGTCACAAGTTGCCGGAAGTCTGATTTGAGTGAAGGGTATTTTTTTGAAAGCTTTTTCAGCTCTTTCTCAAATGGATGGGTTATGTAGATTTTATAACTCATCTAAAAGTTCATCAGCCGATTTTAATTCGATTTCACCTTTCAAATGTTTTTCAACTTGTTCCAACGATTCGTTTACTTCATTTACAAATGTTTGTTGTTCTTCGTACAACTTTTGATCACCGGTAACTTTGGCAAAACCAAGGCTCTTGATTAATTCCATAAAAAATGAATATTTATCGTCGGGAATATTTAAAGTAATCTGTTTCATGCTTTTACAAAATTA
>JBFFMM010000285.1:0-3435 GCA_041554075.1 Draconibacterium sp.
GCAGGATTGCAATCGCTTATTATCAGTTCGATCCGGTTAAACGCGACCAATTCAATTTTTATAAAACATTGGTGAATCTTTAAAACAACCTCATTTATATAAAAAAGGCAGCCTAACATTTTAAAGTAAGGCTGCCTTTCGTATATAAGGATTTTGCCACTTTAATTAGGGAGATTCACCAATTTAACAAGACATTAGATATCAACAAATTAAGTTGATAAAAAGTCAAATAAAAACCCCGAAAGTACCCCCAAATAGGGTAAATTCGGGGTAATCTCTTTTATTGACTATGGCTAAATTAATCAATTTAGGGGAAAATATATCAAGGCTCAACTTGTTTTTTCCTCACCACGACAAAGAACTTTATTGGAACGAATTTTTAGGTTCAAACCTTGGTCAGATTTATCAATCCATTCCCTGGGATGATTTGGTTCCTTTATTTTCCACCCACAAGGATAAAAGGGGGAGGAAAGGTTTTTTCAGCACCCAGGGGAAACTAGGATTGATGTTTTTAAAAGGGTACACAAATAGTTCCGACGAAAAACTTATCGAGCGTTTGAATACCGACTATAGCCTTCAGTTCTTCTGCGGCATCTATCTTATGCCAGGTCAAAAGATAAAAGACGGGAAACTTCCGAGCAAGATTCGCTGTGAACTTGCCGGAAAGCTTGATATCCATTCCAGCCAGAAAGTATTGGCCAAACACTGGAAACCCTGGCTTGAACATACTGGTGTATTGCTTGAAGATGCAACCTGTTACGAGACCGATATGCGTTTCCCAACCAATGTAAAACTTCTTTGGGAATGCAACGAATGGGTGTACAACCAGATTAAACTTCTGTGCAAGTATATGAAAGTTAGGCGTCCACGTTCGAAATTTGATGAGCAAAAACAAAAATACCTGAACTACCAACGCAGCCGGAAGAAGACACATAAAAAAGCTATCCGCAGGGTCAAAAGCCTTCTATATCTTTTAACAAAGCTGTTAAACCAGCTTGCTTGCCTTGAGGAACAAGCCACAGGTAATGGATACTTTCTCCCACAAAGATATTACAAGCGTACAAGAACTATAGGGAAGATACTTTCGCAACAACAGGAAATGTACGAAACCGGCAAAACTATCCCGGACAGGATAGTCTGCATTTCCAAAGATTATATCCGCCCCATTGTTCGTGGTAAAGAAACCAAACGGGTAGAATTTGGCCCAAAAGTGAACATGATACAGGTGGACGGAATTAATTTTATTGATTACCTGAGTTTTGACGCTTTCAATGAATGCAAACGATTTATCCCTTCCATCAGGCTTTGCCGGGAATTGTTTGGCAAAACAACACATGCCGCAGGAGATGCCATTTATGCTACAAATGAAAACAGGAAGTATTGTACCATGAACAATATCACCACCAGTTTTAAGCGAAAAGGAAAAGCAGGAAAACATGAAAGGCAAAGACAGCAAATACAAAGCATACTTTCTACAGAAAGGGCAACCCGGATGGAAGGAAGTTTTGGGACAGAAAAACGTCATTACGGGCTTGACAGAATAAAAGCCAGAATAAAACCAACAGAAATACTTTGGGTATTCTTTGGGGTGCATACTGCAAATGCTCAGCGGATTGCCACCAAAAGGAAAGAAAAACTAAGTGGTCAAAAGGCTGCTTAGCCTCAAATCTTATTAAAACAAAACCCCCTCATTGGGAAAATTATGCCCGAAAAAAGCAATTTTGACGCTCAAAATTGATGGAAATCAAAACAAAACTAAAGCATAACCCAAAAATCATAAAAAATCCACTCCCGCTCATCACGAAAATGGATATCTTATCTTTTTAGCGAAAATGCCTAATTAGTACCTGCAAGAAAACTCATCATTTTCAAGTCTTTGATAAGAAAACGTCAAAGAAAAGGCTTTCGAAGTTTTTGAAATCAAGGAGTCCCGATTGAAAACATCGGGATGACTGTTTCAAAAACGAGAGTAACGAAGTATTTGGCGTTTTCTTGCAAAGACTAATTATACATTTTCCTCAGTAGTAACCTTTTGTCGTACCTTACTTCCCGGATACACTTTTAACGCTTCCTCTAAAATTTCCATACAAATAGCCAGATCTTCTTTTTTTAAAACATAAGCGATTCTAACTTCATCCTGTCCTTTATCTGAACCTGTATAAAAACCTGAAGCCGGAGCCATCATTATTGTTTGTCCATTGTATTGAAAATCGGAAAGTAACCAGGCGCAAAATTTATCTGAATTGTCAACCGGAAGACGAGCAACTGTATAAAATGCACCCATCGGAATTGGAGAATAAACACCATCAATCCGATTTAATCTATCAATTAAAAATTTGCGGCGATTTACATATTCGTTGTAGTTATTTAGCATGTATGCCGGATCTGCATCCAAAGAAGCTTCAGCTGCAATTTGCCCGATTAGCGGCGGACTTAAACGTGCCTGGCAAAACTTCATTACATTCTTTTTTACTGCTTCGTTTTTCGTTATTAGCGCTCCAATTCGAAGGCCGCATTCGCTATATCTTTTAGAAACAGAGTCAATTAATACAACATTTTGCTCAATTCCTTCTAAATGAAACGCTGAAATATACGGTGCACCTGTGTAACAGAATTCGCGGTAAACCTCATCAGAAAACAAGTACAAATCGTATTTTTTTACCAAATCCCGAATGGCATTCATTTCTTGCTGAGTGTACAAATAACCTGTAGGATTGTTGGGATTACAAATCATAATCCCTTTCGTTTTTGGCGTAATCAGTTTTTCAAACTCCTCAATCGGTGGTAATGAAAATCCTTCCTCAATATCGGCAGCAATCGATTTAATTTTTGCCCCTGCTACAATTGCAAAAGCTTCGTAGTTTGCATAAGCAGGTTCAGGCACAATAATTTCATCCCCCGGATCCATGCAGCTCATAAAAGCAAAGGTAACCGCTTCACTCCCTCCTGTAGTAATAATTATATCATCAACATTAACATCAATATTAAATGTGTGATAGTATTTCACCAATTTCTTTCGAAACGATAAAATACCTTCACTTGGAGAATATTCCAGAATAGTCCTGTCAATATTTCTAATTGCTTCCAATGCAGCAGGAGGAGTGGGTAAATCGGGCTGCCCGATGTTTAAATGAAACACTTTAATCCCTTTCTCCTTGGCTTTTTCGGCCAGTGGAGCTAGCTTTCTAATTGGCGAATCGGGCATTAATTTTCCCCTGTCTGATACTGTTGGCATGCTGTAAAATATATTTTTATAAAGATTGCAAATATACAAGTATCAAATTGAAATCGTCAGCTTAAAAAAAATTTCAATTTGAAATAATATTAAAAAATTAACTTCCAGACTATTAACACTGGCTCTACCATTTTGTTTAATAACAACAAATATATCAGATTGTTAAGTTTTATCATGTTTTAATACTTCATACCTGTATA
>JBFFMM010000286.1:0-3432 GCA_041554075.1 Draconibacterium sp.
GTTACATACGATACAAAAGCTGCTAATACCTATGGTTTTGCATCACATCGTATTTATTTATCGATTGACGGCAGTAAAGATTATAAAGCATCTATTGGTGTAAGTGCTACAATTAGTGAGGATTTCTCGCATTTAACAGCAGAACAAAAAGCCAATGCCCCTGTTGCTGCATTTGAACCAACTACATTTGATTTTGGAGAAATGAAACAAGGAGATAAAAGGGAACATACATTTAATTTAACCAACAATGGTAAATCCGATTTACTTATCCGAAGGGTTCGTTCGTCGTGTGGATGTACTGCAGTTGCGCCATCAACAAAAGTTATTGCTCCCGGTGAAACTGCTCCAATAAAAGTTACTTTCGATTCGCGCGGGAAACGAGGTCGTCAAAGTAAATCAATTACAGTTATTACCAACGATCCAAATAATTCAACAGCAACATTACGCATTTCAAGCAACGTTGTTGTTCCTCAAAGTTAAGCCGTTTATTTAAGGTCAATATTATATGAAGGTGTTGCAAATGTAAGTTTGCAGCACCTTCTTTTTTGCGTACTTTTGTAGCGAAAATTTATTTCGAATGTCAGAAAAAGATACGCATCATGTTGAAAATAATCCTGAGTACGAGGGATTAAAAGTAAATCAGGGGATTGAACGACCTGAGTCAGTAAGCAACGATTCAGTAAAACGGTTTTTAAAAAGGAAAAGGAATTTACTTTCTGCCGAAGAATATGTTTCCGGGATTTTAAACGGAGACATTACTTTGTTAAGTAAAGCGGTTACATTGATAGAAAGTTCGAAAAGTGAACATCAGGCACTCGCACAGGAAATCGTTACACAATGCTTACCATACAGTGGAAAGTCAATTCGCATTGGGATTACCGGAGTCCCGGGCGTTGGCAAAAGTACCTTTATCGAAGCCCTGGGCAAATACATTACAGGTAAAGGTGAGAGATTAGCGGTATTGGCTATCGATCCCAGCAGTGAAAGAACCAAAGGAAGTATACTTGGAGATAAAACACGGATGGAAGAATTGTCAGGTGATAGCAAGGCCTACATTCGTCCCAGTCCGTCGGCAGGTTCATTGGGAGGTGTGGCACGAAAAACACGCGAAACAATTATTCTGTGCGAAGCTGCTGGTTTTAGTCATATTTTAATAGAAACAGTAGGAGTAGGGCAGAGCGAAACCGCTGTTCATTCCATGACCGATTTCTTTTTGTTATTAATGTTGGCCGGTGCCGGCGACGAACTACAGGGGATAAAACGTGGAATTATGGAAATGGCAGATTTAATTGCCATTAACAAGGCCGATGGGAATAATCTGGAAAAAGCGCAAATGGCGCAGGTTCAATATAAAAATGCCATTCATTTATTTCCCAAAAAAGATTCGGAATGGGAACCTGGTGTTTTAACCTGTTCTGCCTTTAATAAAATAGGAATTGATACGATTTGGGAGCAAGTAGAAAGATACAAAAAACAAACTGTAGATAACGGCTATTTTTTTAAAAAGAGAAACGAGCAGTCCAACTATTGGATGCATGAAACGATTGCAGAACATTTAAAACGCAATTTTTATGATCATCCAGAAATAAAGGAAAAGCTAAAGGTGCTCGAAAATTATGTTTTACACGATAAAATGAGTTCGTTTATAGCTGCTGGAGAATTGCTAACTTTGTATTCTCGACTGAAATAGAACTCTTGGAATTTTGAGTACTAAAAGAGCCTGAAGGAAAGTCTCAACCGTGGTTCTATAATGGCAGATTTAATTGTACCACACACAACAGGATTCTATTTCTATGAAAAGAAATAATTTTGTAAAACCTTTCGTAGACAAAGGTGTTAGTATGATAAAATAAAATTCAAAAAAACAACGATAATGAATTATGATGTTATAGTTATTGGTAGTGGTCCTGGAGGATATGTAACTGCCATTCGTGCTACTCAGTTAGGTTTTAAAGTAGCTGTGGTTGAAAAAGAAAATTTGGGTGGAATTTGTTTGAACTGGGGGTGTATTCCAACAAAATCGTTATTGAAAAGTGCACAGGTTTTTGAATATGCAAGTCATGCTGCAGATTATGGTGTTTCAATTGAAGGAGGAGTAAAACCCGATTTTGATGCCATGGTAAAACGTAGCAGAGGTGTTGCAGATGGTATGAGTAAAGGAATTCAGTTCTTGTTTAAAAAGAATAAAGTTGAATCGATTTTTGGATGGGGAAAGCTGACTGCCAAAAATACAGTTGAAGTGACTGACGATGCAGGCAAAAAAACATCCTACACGGCAAAACACATTATTTTGGCTACCGGAGCACGCTCACGCGAGTTGCCAAACTTGCCACAAGATGGTGAGAAAATTATTGGTTATCGTAAGGCACTTACGCTTGAGAAACAGCCTGAAAGTATGGTTGTTGTTGGGTCTGGAGCTATAGGAAGCGAGTTTGCCTACTTCTATCATTCAATTGGTACTAAAGTTACTTTGGTTGAATTTATGCCAACATTGGTTCCCAACGAAGATGAAGATGTTGCCAAACAGTTGGAACGCAATTTCAAAAAATCGAAAATGAAAGTGATGACAAGTTCATCAGTGGAAAGCGTTGATACATCGGGCAATAAATGCAAAGTAACCATAAAAACAAAAAAGGGCGAAGAAGTTGTTGAGGCCGATATCGTTCTTTCTGCAGTTGGAATTGCTCCTAATACTGAAGGTATTGGTTTGGATGAATTAGGTGTTGAGACCGAACAAGGACGTGTAAAAGTAGATGAATATTATGAAACCAATGTTGAGGGGGTTTATGCTATTGGCGATATTGTAGCCGGTCCTGCATTGGCTCACGTAGCTTCGGCAGAAGGAATTACCTGTATCGAAAAAATAGCAGGATTAAATCCTGAACCGATTGATTATGGAAATATTCCGGGATGTACGTATACAAATCCGGAAGTTTCGTCGGTTGGTTTAACTGAGGCAAAAGCGAAAGAAGCCGGTTACGAAATAAAAGTGGGAAAATTTCCATACTCGGCAAGTGGTAAAGCAAGTGCTGCCGGACAGAAAGATGGTTTTGTAAAACTGATTTTTGATGCGAAATATGGAGAACTGCTTGGTGCACATATGATTGGAGGAAACGTTACTGAAATGATAGCTGAATTGGTTGTTGCTAAAAAATTGGAAATTACCGGACATGAGTTATTAAAAACAATTCATCCACATCCAACAATGAGTGAAGCAATTATGGAAGCAGCAGCAGCTGCCTACGATGAGGTAATTCACATCTAAACTATTTTTATTTCACCTAATTTCCTGTTTTGTGCGCGAATACGACGCTCTAAAAATGCATCATTGATTATCAGTTATTTACGGTTTCAAAATTTGATATTTGGGTGACCCGTTGTATTTTTAGGGTATGTTTATCCGTAAAAAGAAGAATAATAGTGGGAGCATCA
>JBFFMM010000287.1:0-3405 GCA_041554075.1 Draconibacterium sp.
ACCCGAATTCCAACATCGCTAATTCCGTCCAAACTATTTTCGCGCATTCCTTGCTGCAGCGAAATTTTATAATCGCCCGAATGCGGAAAATACACATTACGGCGATAAATAACCTCACGGGTTTTTAATCCGCCAAAACCTTCGCCCAGCCATTTCCCCGAGGGATCGGCCAAGACAACTTCAAAAGTATCGGAAAGGGCAATTCCATCCGGCTCTACAATTTTTACAAACAACCAAAGGTTTCGGTAACCATAATTAATATCGTTTCGAATGTTGATGTACAAATTGTGATTTTGAAGGGTATCGGTAACCGGAATATCGAATACAAGGATTGAATCTTTGTTCCAACTGCCTTCGGGAATTGCCTTGTATTCATCAAAAACACGATGAGTATCGCATGCCGAAACAGCCGTAAGCAACAATCCAACAAAAATCAATTGAAAAACCGTCTTCATCTACTTTCTCCTTGGTTTACGATTTGTATTCTGAGGTCTTCCGCCGTTTTCGCTTTGCTCTTGCCCTTGTTTTTTTACAGTAAATGAAGGCTTACCTTCGTTTTTACGCTCTCCCTGAGCTCTTGTTTTACGTGGCTCCTGATTTTTATTTTGAGTTTCGCCCTGCGCCTGACTGGCAGTCCGGTTTGGATTGCGTCGGTTGTTTCGACTCTTTCTCCGGGTTTGTTTTTTCGGACGATCAAAACGATGAAGGTCGTCTTGTCCCACAACATTTTGGAACGATTCCGCTTTTTTAGCTGCCACATCAAAATTATCAGCAACCAGTCTTTCAGGTTTTTTCCCGTTACGGTTCATCCGCTGCACCTCTTTTACTCTGTCAACCGGAACCGGAATCAAGGTTGCAGGTCCGTTGCCTTGTGGTGCATACCAATAAATGCCACCCAAAATATCGGCCTTAAAAAAATGATAGGTCAGATTCTCGGAATGTAAGGGTATATTATTAGAAGGAAAATCCCGTTGAGCATCAACGTAGGTGTCTACTTCAAAATTTAAACAGCATTTTAGTTTTCCGCACTGCCCGGCCAGTTTTTGCGGATTCAGCGAAATTTCCTGGTAACGCGCTGCATTGGTTGATACCGAAACAAAATTATTCATCCAGGTAGAGCAGCAAAGTTCTCGTCCGCAAGGGCCAATTCCTCCAATCCGACCTGCCTCCTGACGGGCGCCAATCTGTTTCATTTCAATACGAATGCGGAAGGTTTCGGCCAGCACTTTTATCAACTGGCGAAAATCAACACGACCATCGGCGATGTAATAAAAAATGGCTTTCGTGCGGTCGCCCTGGTATTCCACATCTCCAATTTTCATATTTAAACCAAGGTCTTGTACAATTTGCCTCGATTTAATCATGGTTTCGTGTTCCAGCGAAATCGCCTCTTTCCACTTGTCAATATCTACTTCTTTGGCCTTGCGATACACTTTACGAAATTCGCCATTGTTAAGCGTTACTTTGTGGCGTTTCATCTGCTCAAAAACCAACTCTCCTTTAACCGACACAATTCCAATGTCGTGGCCCGGACTGCCTTCTACTGCAATCAAATCGCCCACATTCAGGTTTAAATTGTTTACGTTTCGGTAGTAATCTTTGCGTGTGTTTTTAAAACGGACCTCTACAATATCGTCGCCCGGTATTGCTGTTTTTATATCGCTCAGCCAATCGGTAACATGCAACTTGGCACAGCACCCCGATGCTGTTTTACATATTCCTCTTTCTGTTGTATCAACTTCCTGCATAGTTTGTCTAGCAATTTATCTTCGTTTTGTAAGATAAACATTTAACGCACAAAAGTAATGATTAATGCTAAAATGATAGTTAATCGTTTGGTTTTTAAATTGAATCTAAAAAAGAGAGTAAAGTTATATGTAGATTTGAAATCTTACCTTTTTATCAGCCGCACCATCCGAAGTCCGGTATCCATAAAAATAATACGTGGATTTCCGTTCATAGAGATGTGTTTTATGGCCAGTTCAAATTCGTCGGCAAAAGCCACAATGTTTCGTTCGTTAATAAAGGGAGCAAATTTTTTAGCCCACTCTTTTTCACCGCGGTTCATGTAGGTAATTTCGCTACGTTTCAGGTTCGAAACAAAGTATTCGCGCACCAAGCGAAGTGCTGCAGCAAAGTAGGCTTTTTGTTTATCGCGGCCAATTTTTGCCATTTCGTCGGCCCACACAATTAGCTCGCTTACTTTTCGGGCATAAGCAAAACGCATCATTTCCTGAAACTTTTCAAAATAGAACTGCTCGTCATCGCCTGGCGATAAATATTCTAGCGCTTTTATATAACTTCCTGCAGCTAAATGAACGGCATCGGGAACAATCCCCGGATCGATTCCATCCCTATTTAAAAGCGCATTTTTTAACGCTTCGTTGCTAATAAACGGAAATTTTACCAACTGAGCCCGCGAACGGATGGTGCCAATTACTCCCTCTTCGTTTTCAGTAATTAACAAAAAAAGTGTTTTACTAGGCGGCTCTTCAATCATTTTCAGCAGCTTGTTCGAACAGGCCTGATTCATTTTTTCGGGCAACCAGATAATCATCACTTTAAACTCTGCCTCAAACGATTTTAGATTCAGCTTTCGCAAAATCGATTCACTTTCGCGTTCGTAGATTTCCCCTTGAGCATTTCCGGCATCAATGTGTCCCAACCACTGGCTCAACTGAAAATAGGGATTGGCCGAAATCATTTCTCTCCACTGCGGAAGAAAATCGTCGCTAACCGGTTTATTAAACTGTTTGGCGTTAAAAATGGGAAAAACAAAATGCAAATCGGGATGTGCCAGCATCTGGTATTTATGGCAACTGGGGCAAACGCCACACGAATCTTCATCGCTGCGATTTTTACACGAAATATACTGTGCATAAGCCAAAGCCATAGCCAGTTTCCCCGTTCCCGAATGCCCCGAAAACAACTGCGCATGACTGATTCGCTCTTCCTTAACCGAACGAATAAGTCGCTTTTTTATCTCCTCTTGTCCAACTACATCTTTAAAAAACATAGGTCAAAAATAGTACTTTATGTCATTTCGAAGGAGGAACCACAGAGAAATATCTTACCGAAATGCAATAGATTTCTCACTTCGTTCGAAATGACAACTTAATTTGAGAACTGGAAATTGATTTTTAATGCTCAAGCAGAGGATATACCAATTGTATTTCAAAATGATGAAAATAAAAAATGGAATATTTTTTTCTTTTTCGAAGCGAAAAATCTTTTCATAGCCTTAGCTACGAGAATATTTTTTAATGAAGAAAAAGGGGAAAGAAACAATTTTTATCTATCATTTTGATGTTATTGGTATTACCCCAACATTAAATTATAGAGATACTGAAATACCCCCTGTTTTTGCATTGGTTTAATTTTTAACTTTGGTTGATTTTTCAAAAA
>JBFFMM010000288.1:0-3401 GCA_041554075.1 Draconibacterium sp.
GGGTCGTACAAAATCTGAGCTCTAACAGTACTTGAATAAGTTGTTTTTTCCTGCTTTCGAAAAGGTTCTTTTATTCCGAAATATTTTTCGAGTATCGCCACTTTTATTTCTTCCCGCTGCACGGGATCTGAAAATGTAATAAATAATTCTTCCGACAATTGTGCTGCCAAAACCGTATCGTTAAGCGCTTTGTAACTTTTAATCGATTTGCTTTTTGTTGTTGGAATTTCTTTACTCGGATAAGTAATCAATTTCCAAAATGCTCCTTTTTCGTTTTTTAAGTGATAAAAAGGCAACGAAAAATTCGGGACGTTTTGAGTTTTTACCAACCATTTCCAATTATCGTGAAAACGTTGAAATAACTCATCGGTAACTTCAATCCAATTGTCTGTAATTTCCCCACTTTCAAACGAATCAATTACCGCAAGCAATAAAATTGCTTTGTGTGGTGCTTTGCCGTATTGGGTTACACCTTGTTTTAAGGTGAGGATATTTGTTAGAGAGGTTGACATTTTCAACTAAGGTATTTACGAATTTCTAATATCTTAAATCCATTCCCAAAATCAATTGAATCTCCAACCTTCTTATTTTTTAATACAGATGCCAGTTTACTCTCAGGTCCAATTTTCTGAGCTTTTGGAGCATCAACTCCAATACAGAACCATTTTGGTTCTTTTCCAAGCATTTCTAACAAAACCATAACCCCGTCTTTCACACTTGCTTCGTAGTTTTTATCAAGCATTTCCTCTTGCACAAGTTTAAAACGACAAATTAGGTATCCACTTTTCCCTCTTTCATCCCAGTGGTCAACTACACGATACAGCCCTCCATATTTATAACCACTTTGAGGCGAAAGTGCTGATTTGTGTTTGAATCCTCTTATAACTCGAACAGGAAGGTTTTTTTGCTGGCTGACAACAAGCCCTTTATTGCCTGAAGATTCCCATGACTGATGCTCAATTTGCTTTTTGGTATTCGGGTCATTCCCTCCATGGCCCGTATAAATAATATAATCTCCAAAATCTTCATCATCTTCGTATCCATCTGATAAAACAATGGCTGAAGCACCCTCATTTCCATTCCCATCAATTCCATGAACTGTAAATCGATGTAAATCGGCTTCAATTAATTCTATTCTTGAATTAAAACATTGACCAACTCTCACTCCAATTGGAGTTCCAAAAAAGATATTACTCATACTCTTTAAAATTCATTTAACCTAGTACTTCAAAACCAATCGATTCCAAATACTTGAACGTATCATCATAAAACTCAGGAAGTCTTGTGAGGTCTTCTTCATCTCCTTCAGGAATTACAATAACCATTCCCTGTCGAGCTCTTGTAAGCAGAACCCGATAAGCATTTTTTAAATATAGTTGTCGTGTTTCTTTATTAATATTTTGCCATTTACTACCTCTAAAAGATTTATAAATCCATCCTAAAGGATTGTATCGCAAATCTCCATCCCAGGCAACACAAGCCCAATCAAGTTCTAATCCTTGCACATGAAATTCTGTTGCAACGTCTTCTAAGTAATAAGAAGAACGAACATCTTCCTTTCCATCCAAAAACCAATGAATGGGATCGATGGGCGATTTTACATCTATTGCATAAGGTTTTAAACGTTGTGCTTGCGACGAAACAACAATACCGTATCTTTCCGATCCTCGAGCTTTACTTTTTAACCACTTTTTGGCCTTCGAAAAATCTCTGGCAATTACAATTGGATAGCGGTGCTTTAATTCATCGAATGTTTCCTTTGCAGAATTGATATTTAAATCGAGTAATTGCTTAACCAATAATGAAACATTTTCGGCACGGAAGGAGCGCATTGATACTGCTAAATGTAAGGAATCAGAATATTGAACACTTTGTCTATCTCGAATTTGTTCTAAAACATTTTCCGCATTGTATTCGCTATCGATTAACCGATTCGAAATATAAATTTTCCAATCTGGGAAAGAACGTTCCAGAGATTCCACCCACTCACTAATTCCGGCCTCGCCTGTATTAATTTCTTGTCCTCCACCAACCAAACAAACTACTACTGCCCAATCTGGATGACGGTCAAGACATGAAATAAGAAATTCAGGTTCTGATTGGTTAAAATTTAGTTTCCCCTTTTTCTGCCGCATAAAATTTGAGGTCTGCTCTAAAGTCCATGCTCGTTGGGCTTCATCAAAAAGAGCAACATGTTCAATGGGTGGATTTTTATCTTTTAAACCATCGTCTCTAAAATGATGTACGTTTTGAATAAAGGCTTTTACTTCGCTTCGAGCTACACCTTTTTTAAGTTTCTCACCTTTGTCTTTTGCACGCTTCACTTTGTCACGTGCCAAAGCCTCTTGCAGAATGTTAACGAGCGGTCCATTTCCTGAAAGAAAAACACTGTACAATTCACTGTTCTTGTCGAAATGTTTGGTGGCCACGTTTAAGCCAACCAAAGTTTTTCCAGCCCCCGGAACTCCGGTTACAAAACAAATGGCTTTCTCAGATTTGTCTTTCGAGGTTTTTATGATTCTCGAAACTTCCTCTGAGGTTTGGCTCAGATTTATCGCGCTAGCATCGCTTCTTGAAATATCGGCAACCGAATGATTATTGTACAAGGCCATCGCTGCCTCAATAATAGTAGGTGTAGGATGATAACGCCCTTTTTGCCATTCATTTGCATTTATTGCTCCATTGCCATCGTACAACAATAATGCAGAATCAAGAATCGCACCAAGCGATTCGGTATTGCTTTTTATGGGTTTTAAGAGATTATATGTTTCAGGAGTTGCATAAACTAAGTCTGTTGAAGTCTTTGCTTTTGTTGAAACGAGTATCGGAACAATAACTTTATCGTGGCTGGTTTCATGAAAGTTTTTTAAATCTAAAGCATAATCCCAAACTTGGTCGATGGCATGTGAAGGATACTCATTTTCCCCCACCTTATATTCTAATACGAAAATTATCGAATTGATAATTAATAGAACATCAATTCGTTTGCCCATTCGTGGAATAGCATATTCAAAATAGATTGAGCCTGATTGTTGAGAAAGAATTTTTTGTAGACTATCAATCTGGTATTTCCACGAATCTTTTTGTGTTTGTTCCAAATTAAATTCAATATTATCTGAAAGTATTCCTAGCACCTCTGAATATGATTTTAAAACAAAATTTTCGATTGAATCAGAATAATATGCTCGGTTCATTGGTTAAGAATTTGGAAAAAGGAAGTTTAAATATAACATAATTTTTAGCTCATATTAAACGAGCGGATTATTTTGTTGTGCACATCGGCCATACCGAAGAGTTTAAAGTAAGGAGTTTAAAGTTTAAAGTTAGGAAAAAGAAAGTTGCAGCAGTTCGCTACAAAATCTAATCCTTTTGTCCGGTAAAGGTAATGGAGGGTTTCGAAA
>JBFFMM010000289.1:0-3375 GCA_041554075.1 Draconibacterium sp.
GCATTTAAAACTTGATGACGGATTTCCATACGGGGTTTCAATACGAATCGTCTCAGGATTTTTAAGAATGGCCGGGTTTTCCAAACCAGAACCGCCAATTATTGCAATTTTTTTCATTGTATCTTTTTAATCATCTGTTCCTTCTATTCCGAATAAATACCGAACAGACTTGGCTTAACTATTTTATAAATATTCAGGAAAAAGTTTTAAAATGCTGTTCTTATTGGCTTCGCAAACTCCTCGTTCTGTAATTAATCCTGTCACCAAACGTGCCGGGGTTACATCAAAACCATAATTGGCAACCTTACTATTTTCAGGAACCAAACGTACACTTTGTATTCCACTTTTGGTCCATCCTTCAATGTCTGAAACTTCAGCAGGATCGCGTTGTTCGATAGGAATTTGTTTTACACCGTCCTCAATTTCCCAATCGAAAGTGGACGATGGAAGTGCCACATAAAAAGGCACATTATTATCGTGAGCTGCCAGTGCTTTTAAGTAAGTTCCAATTTTATTGGCCACGTCGCCGGTAATACTGGTGCGATCGCTGCCAACAATTACCATGTCCACCATACCGTGCTGCATTAAATGCCCGCCCGTGTTATCCGGAATTACAGTGTGAGCAACGCCCTCTTCACCTAATTCGTAGGCCGTTAAGCGGGCTCCTTGGTTTCGAGGGCGGGTTTCATCTACCCAAACATGAATTGGAATTCCTTTCAAATGTGCTTTGTAAATGGCTGCAGTGGCTGTTCCCCAGTCGATACAAGCCAACCAACCGGCGTTACAATGGGTGAGAATATTTACAGTTTCGCCTTTTGTCCGGTATATTTTTTCAATTATCTCCAAGCCAAAATTACCAATTTTACTACCAAACTCTATTTCTTCAGCTTTTAGTTGATGTGCTTTTTGAAGTGTTTTTTCGATTAAATCTTTCGCAGACTTTTCTTTCAGAATAAAAGCCAGCATTTCGTCAACTGCAAAAGCCAGGTTTACTGCAGTTGGTCGCGACGATTTTAAATAGTCTGCATTTTCTTTTAAAGTCGATTCAAATTCTCCATTTTGACAATTTAACAGTGCAAGATACATTCCGTATGCAGCCGTAACGCCAATAAGTGGAGCTCCACGAACCACCATTTCTTTAATGGCAAAAAAAGTGTCGTCCACGGTTTTCATCTCAAAAACATCGAATTGAAAAGGCAATTTTCGTTGATCAATTACTTCTACAACGCTGGAATCTCCTTCTCTTAACCAAATGGTATGATATTGTTTACCTTTTATTTTCACACGCTCAACTTTTAATTTTTATATTAGTGGCTCTAAAAATAGTAAAATGAAGACGGACCTTAGCAACATAAAGAATATCATTTTTGATTTGGGAAATGTTTTGCTGAATCTCGATTTTGATGCCTCAATAAAAGCCTTTCAGAAACTGGGCAGCGACCGCGAAATTTTGGACCATAAAAATGCCTATTCCGATCCGGTTT
Organism: Draconibacterium sp.; assembly: GCA_041554075.1. Taxonomy (GTDB): domain Bacteria; phylum Bacteroidota; class Bacteroidia; order Bacteroidales; family Prolixibacteraceae; genus Draconibacterium. The sequence goes on from JBFFMM010000289.1 coordinate 1,485, forward strand.
TTTATAATCTGGAAGTAGGAAAGATAACACCCTCCGAATTCAGTGACGGAATAAGAAAAACATTAAAAAATCCGAATGCTACTAACCAGGAAATTGACAAAGCGTGGTATGCGATGATAAAAGATATTCCGGCCAAACGCGTAAAAGTGCTCCAAGAGCTGAATAAAAAATACAAGGTTTATCTTTTTAGCAACACCAATAAAATTCACATCGATAATTTATTGCCGGAATTTAAGGCAGAACACGGAATTGATTTCCCGGATTTGTTTAAAGAGGTGTATTATTCACACGAAATTAACGACCGCAAGCCGGAAATAAGTTCATTCGAAAAAGTGATTGAACTTTCGGGTGTAAATCCTGATGAAACGCTGTTTGTTGATGATTTAGAAAACAACATTATTAGCGCCGGAAAAGCGGGGTTGAAAACACTTTGGTTGAAAAAAGGAATGGAAATGGCGGACTTATTTTAAAATACGTACCCGTATTATCCGAATGTCTTCAACAGGTCGCCAACGTTTGTCGGTTTCAACTTTAACAATTTTATCTACTACGTTCATACCCGAAGTTACCTGCCCAAAAACGGTGTATGTTCCATCTAAATGAGGCGCTCCGCCAACTGTTTTATATGCCTGTCGCTGGGCTGCCGAGAATTTGTAATCGTTTTGTTCTTCCAGTTCATCCAGTCCATTGTCGGTGTATTTACGCCCCGAAACAATATAAAATTGCGATCCATCCGACCGGCGACGTTGATTTTTAGTATCGGGTTTCCGCGGCGAACCAATCATTCCGCGTTTATGAAACAAGCCCGGCACAATGTGCGCAGGAATGGTATAACCCGGACCTCTCCACCCCACGCTCGCCTTGGGTTCGGCGTAACGCGTATCGGCAGCTCCACTTTGTATTCCAAAATCGGCAATAACACGATGAATCAGCAAACTATCGAAATAATGCTCTTTTGCCAGGCGAATAAAATTATCGCGGTACGCCGGAGTTTCATTAAACAGTTTAATGGTAATATTTCCGGCTTCTGTTTCCAAAACCAGCCCTTTTATTTTTTTATTTTCAGCGGCTACTTTTGCATTCGAAGTTGTTTTTAGCACCTCTAAATCCTTTGCCTCCTCCTTTTTATTCAACATTGCGGAAATATACATAGAAGGAATAGCAAAGCTTTGCTGCTGGTAATTTACAGTTCCGGAATAAGCAACGCCAATGGCTTTTTTATTCGACACAAAAACAGCAGCCCCTGTTTGCGAGTTCCGAATCAAGTTGGTTATGCGGTAGAGTTTTGTACCGTGCACCGAAGCCAGATTTAATACTTTCCCCGAAAAAAGCTGAATGATTTTACCCGATTTTGGTGCAACATAAATCGACTTTGCCGAATTTGGAGCCACGCCGTTAAACAACTCAATTGGTTTTCGTTTTATACTGTCCACTTGCAAAATTATCAGGTCGTTAATACGATCGAAGGCTACAAATTTTGTTGCGGTGTATTTTTGGTTTTCATCGAAAGGAGTGATTTGCACATTGGTAGCCTCATTAACCAACGAATATTTTGTAACCACTAAATTTTCGCCAACAAAAAACCCCTGCCCCGATTCCAAAATACGACTCCCGTCATACGAATCAATTTTCACCAATGCCATAAAAATTTCTTCCCATTCGTTGTCCTGATTTTGGGCTGAGGTCTCTTTGTTTACATTCTTTTTTTCTGAGCTTTCTTTCCCTGACTTTTCTTTTGTACGGCAAGAAAGTACAATTAGAGTTAAAAATAATATGGCAAGAAATCGGCTCATTCGCTTAAAACTGTAACTGTAATTTTTACATCTGTGTAGGGACGATTGTTTTTATCGGTATTTAGTGCCGCAATTTTATCAATTACATCGAAACCCGA
>JBFFMM010000290.1:0-3373 GCA_041554075.1 Draconibacterium sp.
ACCTGCACTTCATTATTATGTGGTGGGAAAAACAACCGGATTAGCCAATAAATTATATGGTGTTTATGATATTTATGAAACAACCGTTGATGCTGAAACACATCTTCCGCTTAAAACAATTCGGAATGTAAAAGAGGGGAGTTACCGGCGTTACAACGAAACTTTGTTTTACCACGACATTGATTCGATTAATAGTCAGCGGAGTGGTTGGCGTGAAGTTCCCGAAAACCTGGTTGATCTTATTTCTGTGTTTTTCTATTTCATTCATAAAAATCCTTTTGAAAATTTAGCCTCGGGCGATGGCGTAACTTATCCGACCATAAATGCAGATAAAATTTCGGATGTTTCGATTACCTATTTACGAGAGGAAGAAATAAAAACAGATATTGGGAAAGTAAATTGTTATGTTTTAAGTCCAACAGTTAAAAAAGGAAAGGTATTGGAGCGCTCCGACGGCATTAAGTTTTACATTTCGAAAGAGCAAAAAATACCCGTGTATACCGAGTTTGCCATGCGGGTGGGTGCGCTAAAAGCTGTAATTAAAAGTTATACAGTTGATGGGGTTAAACAAAATACGAAGTAAGTCGCATTTCCGCATTGCAGTAAAATAATTCTGAAATGCTTGATTTTTAATGGATTTAATTATTTTTGCAGCGTTTAAAGAAAAGAAATAGATTATGGCTTCAACATCAGACTTCAAAAATGGAATGTGCTTCCTGTTTAAAGGAGATATTTATACAATAAAAAGTTTCCTTCATGTAAAACCTGGAAAAGGTCCGGCTTTTGTTCGCACAAAACTTAGAAATGTAAAAACAGGTCGAGTAATTGAAAACACTTTTAACTCAGGTGTTAAAGTAGAGGAAGTTCGTGTGGAACGTCGTCCTTACCAATTCCTTTATCGCGATGATATGGGATTGAATGTAATGAATACCGAAACGTACGAACAAGTATCTATTCCTGAAGATATGGTTGAAAATAACGACCTTATGAAAGAAGGACAGATTATTGAAATTCAGTTTCATGCCGACGAGGAACTTCCATTAACTGCCGAAATGCCCGAGAAAGTGGAATTAGCAGTTACCAGTACCATTGAAGGCGAAAAAGGGAATACAGCAAGTTCTACCGCTTTAAAACCAGCTACAGTTGAAACCGGTGCCGAAATTATGGTTCCAATGTTTATTAACGAAGGCGATGTTATTAAAATTAGCACAAGCGACCGTTCGTATGGCGAACGTGTAAAGCAGTAAAAATCTACTTAATATTATAAATTAAACCGGCTTTGGATAACCAAAGCTGGTTTTTTGTTTATTTGGAGTTGTAACATGCTTTATTACATCCGGTTAGTCAAGTCAATTAAGGATGATGAGTCGTTTTGCGACAAATTTTATTTTTAAGGCTGTAAATAAGCAGTTTGTAAAAGATTGACAAGTGGAAAGACTAATGAGCTGGGCATTGTGTAGCTGATTCCGATTGCTATCAGGAGATGCGAAACCTGTCTGCCGACAAGAAATCTTCCCAACTGTTTTCTTTTTGCTTATAAATCGATACAAGTCACTCCAGAACTATCTTATTAATTTCCAATTGAAAACTTTCGGCTTTTTTGTTGCCTATTAACAATGCAATTTCTTCGATACTTGCAGCAGAGAAATTAGGCTGATCCAACTTACGCCCTCTAAACGAAGGATACATACTTTCCAAAGGAATTTCGATGCTCTGCCATTCGCCCGATGTTTCGAAATATGCGATGTAAGAATAGTAATCGCTGGTATTGGCATAAATTCGTGCCTGGTATTTTTTACCATCGCCTTTTACGCGAAGTACAAGGTTTTTTGAATTGCCAATGTTGGCAGGTTTAAAACGGTAATGCACCGATGCAAACCCACCGTTGTTCTCCAAGGAAACCTTTCCTTTAAACAGTCCGTTTCCATCGGCGTTTAACTCGAAACTCGATGTCGATCGTCCGCCCATTACACCGTCGTTTACTACAAACCAGGCTTGTAAATCGTTATTTTTCGAAAAGTCAACTAGTACCATGAGATTCGTTGTTAAAATGAGCAGAACAAAAGTTGCAATTTGTAGCATACATCATATTTTTTTATATCAAAAGAGCCTGAATTTCAACTCCCTACTAGTTTAACCATCAATTGAAGCTAAAGTTCAGAAAGAAGAAAGTAGCAGTGCAAAAAGGCTGAGATTATTGGCAGTTATCTCTTTCTACTAATCCATCGAATACCCAGTAGAATAAGAACCACTAGCAGAGCCACAAAATAGATCGAAGTGGCAGCACTTTTGATCAACGAAAAAACACTGGTAAGCTGAACAGTAAATCCCGAAATTTCGGGATATTGATTCAGCAGGGTAATTATTCCAATGTTTTCGAGGTAATCGGCTGTTCCACCAATTAAAGGTAAAAAACAGAGGTAGATGTAGGGGCGGTTTAATTTTTGAAGTTTGCCCAGAAAATAAGCCAGCAACAAACAATAAGCAATTGCAAACAATGCCGGGTATACCATATCGATTGGAATTTGCTGATAGAGATAGGCGTGTCGGCCTTTGTTACCAAGTGCTGTAAATAAATCGCGTACGTAATCGAAGTTATAACCTCCGGGCATCATGTCAAGTAATTTCATTCCTTCGGTAAAGTGCATTACTTTAGGAATGGTAAACGCTAACATGATTACATAAATCAGGTTGCATAAAACAAAAAGTAAAAGTACTTTTTTCCCGGTGGCGTATTTTGTAATCCAACTTTGCATAACTACATGGTTTTATGGGCAAGATAACAAAGTTGGAATTTAGGAACAAGCATTAGGCGATAAGAGAAAAGTCAAAGTGCTTTGTGAAGGAAATGTTTTTGTTACGATCGCAGTTTTCAGAAAGAACAGGTTTTTTAAGCAATTTGTTATTGGGAAGAAAGGTTTCAAAATTGGCGCAGTTTCATTAGGAACTATTTAATAAGGCAGCAGTTTTCTGTGTGAAAATTAGATTTAGATGCCCTAATTTTATGTGGGAACAAAAGCGAATTTACTTTATTGTTGGTGAGGAGATGTTATTGTTTCGGCAAAAAATCATTGTCATTTGTTAATTAATTGTAAGGAATATATGTGACACACGTCACATATGCACAATAAAAGAGCAATTTGTATTTTATTTGAACAACAATTAAGAGAAACAAGATGAAACAGATAGTTTGTCCCATATCGAACGAAAAAGTAAACGAACGAATAACACGTTTAAACGCTCTAATCGGAATTGTACTTATTGCAGCAGGTTTTGCATTTAATTCAATGTTCTTTTTCCTTTTTCTAACCGCCGATTTTTCTATCCTTGGTTTTACAAAATTAAAAATTAGACCAATTAGTTATTTAAATCA
>JBFFMM010000291.1:0-3371 GCA_041554075.1 Draconibacterium sp.
ACGATTGAAAACTATAGCTTCAGTTCTTCCAGTATATCAATAAAGCGTTCAATTCCGGCTAAAATTTCACTTTTGAAAATATATTCGTCGGCAGTATGCGAACGAGCCGAATCGCCGGGTCCCATTTTAACGGATGGGAAGGGAATTATTGCCTGGTCGGATGTAGTTGGCGAACCATAAATATTGATGCCCCGTTTTTTTACCACTTGTGCAAAGGGGTGTTCTTCACTAATTCCCGATGAGTTTAAACGAACTGAGCGCGGTTTTACTTCCGACTCCAACAATCCTTGGATTATTTTAGCAACTTCTTTATTCGTGTAAAATTCGTTGGTGCGTACATCGGCAACAAAATGGCAATTGTCGGGCACTACGTTATGCTGTGTTCCTGCTTCAATTTGAGTAACCGATATTTTTACCTTACCCAGCACTTTCGAAACCTGTTCAAACTCAAAATTTCGCAGTTTTTCTATGTCCTGAATGGCTTTGTATAAAGCGTTTTCTCCTTCTTCGCGGGCTGCGTGTCCCGATTTGCCATGTGCATAACAATCCAGCACCAGCAATCCTTTTTCGGCAATGGCCAATTCCATTTTTGTGGGTTCACCAATTATGGCGAAGTTAATTGGAGCAACTTGTGGCAAGGTTATTTCCATTCCTCTGCGTCCCGATATCTCTTCTTCAGCACTTGCCACAAAAACAAGGTTATAAGGTAAGTCTTCACGCTCGTAAAAATGAACAAATACAGCAAGTAATGCAACCAACGGTCCGCCGGCATCATTACTTCCCAAACCAAAAAGTTTGTCTCCTTCTTCAATGGGCGAAAACGGATTTTTTGTATAACCTTTTGCCGGACGCACTGTGTCGATATGCGAATTCAACATTATTGTTGGTTTAGTGCTTTCGAAATATTTACAAAACGCCCAGGTATTGTTTTCTTTTGTATGAAACGAAATACCTTCTTTTGTTAAAAATGAGCGCATAACAGCGGCAGCATTTTCTTCCTCTTTACTAAACGATTGAGTTGAAATAAGGGTCTTTAAAAGTTCGATGTACTTCTCCATTGGTCTTCTTGAATGTGGGAAGCAAAAGTGGGAAAAATATATTGAACTTGCCACAAACTTTGTTAAATCTGAATACATTAAATACTGAAGATTAAAGTTTGAACTTTAATCTTTGAACTCTAAACTTCCTTCTGCTATCTTTGTTGCTTCATTTTAAAATAGCAGAATGCACGAAATATTGTTTTGGATTATCATCGGGATTTTGATTCTCGATTTTTTGTTTGAGAAATACCTCGATTATTTAAATACCACTAAATGGAGCGATATAATTCCGGATGAGGTAAAGGGAATTTACGATGAAGAGAAATACAAAAAACAACAAGCCTATCAAAAGGAAAACCATCGTTTTGGTTTACTAACCAGTAGTTTTAGTATGGTAATTACTTTGGGTATGTTTTTGTTTTATGGCTTTGCACTGGTTGATGGCTGGGCATGGAGTTTTACAGGAAATGCAATTCTGGCAGCGCTGATTTTCTTTGGAATTATCATGTTTGCCTCCGATATTATTACAACTCCGTTTGATATTTACGACACTTTTAAAATTGAGGAGAAATATGGTTTTAACAAAACCACTCCCAAAACATTCATTTTCGACAAAATAAAAGGTTGGTTAATAGGAGCCTTGATTGGCGGTGGTTTACTGGCGCTAATTATTTTTATTTACCAGAAGACCGGGAATATGTTCTGGTTATATGCCTGGGTAGTTGTTTCTGCATTCTCCATTTTTATGGCTATGTTTTATTCGAACCTGATTGTGCCGCTTTTTAATAAGCAAACGCCACTGGAAGAAGGCGAACTTCGTGATGCCATAAGCACATTCTCTAAAAAAGTAGGTTTTAAGCTCGACAATATTTTTGTGATCGACGGCTCAAAAAGATCGACAAAAGCAAATGCCTATTTTACAGGCCTGGGCGCAAAAAAGCGAATTGTTTTATACGATACTTTAATTAACGATTTAAGCACAGAAGAATTGGTAGCCGTTTTAGCGCACGAAATTGGCCACAACAAAAAGAAACACGTTGTGCAGGGGCTGTTAATTGGTTTATTACAAACCGGCGTGGTGCTTTTTATTTTTGGTTTACTAATCAATAACCCGAGCCTTAGTCAGGCGCTGGGTGTTGAACAGCCAAATTTCCACATTGGGCTGGTTGCCTTTGGTGTTTTGTATTCGCCCATCTCTTTTTTTACAGGTATTTTTATGAATATGCTGTCGCGCAAAAACGAATACCAGGCCGACCGTTTTGCTGCCGAAAACTACAACCCTGAAGCGTTGGCAGGAGCTCTTAAAAAACTGTCAATAAATAATCTAAGTAATCTAACACCCCATCCTACTTACGTGTTTTTTCATTACTCGCACCCGACGCTAATGCAGCGTTTGTCCTACCTAAAAACCTTTGAGAAATAATAGAGGTATAAATAAATTTTGACAATAATTGCGTGTCTTACATTGCGGTAGTCGCTCTTTTGGAAAGGAAGCGGCAGACGAAGGATGCCTAAGGAATAATTGATAAGGCAGCAAATTTTAAAGACTGATAACCTTATCAGCCACTTTTTGTAAATGCATAATATCAACCATTGTGCCGGCGATACCCGTTTCCATTTTATCTAATAGTTGGAAGTGATTCAGACAGGTTTTACAGGCAATTAGTTTAACTCCTTTTTGTTCCAGATTTTTTAATTGCTCCACAACCGGCGATCCGTTGCAGATAAGTTTTACTCCTGCATTATAGAAGGTAATTACTTTAGGTAATTCAGTTTCTTCACTCAATAAAGTCAGGTAGTTTTTAACCAGTAGTAATCCCAGTGTTGTATCGCCCGAACCCATTCCGTTCTGGGCGATTTGTATTAGGGTGTTTTTGAAGTTTTTCATTTCTAAATATCTGTGTTACTAAAATTGCAGGCTATAAAGGTAATTGATTTTTAAAAGAGAATTCATAATCAATATGTCAATGTTCTCGGTTTAAATCCGCTATAACATCTGTCACCGTTTGTAATAATGCTCTTCGGTCTATGCTAATCTAATTTTGTCACTTTGGCGCAAATAAACCAAAGTAACAGAGGAATGCTACATATGAACTTATTCTTTTCCATTTTCTCTTCGTTGAAAAATTGTTTACCACGAAACTGCGAAGGACTAGTTTATTAATGTGCTAGAGTTGTTATGTTGTTGGGCCGGCCTAAGAGGCAGGTGTGGCAGGGATCGGGCTAAACTTCACATTACCCTCTAGCAGTTTAAACAGAAAATAAACTGTAATTGAGATGGTGGAAGATGCAAAACGAGCAACAAATCAACCGATGTCGTCTTGCAGGAGA
>JBFFMM010000292.1:0-3316 GCA_041554075.1 Draconibacterium sp.
AAAAGAAAATCATTTAAATGTTTCTTTACACTGGATAATCAGGAAATAGCTCATATTGGTTTACAAGTTGAAACAAAAAAACCAACGAACAGCAAGAATTTTCGTAACTTAAATACCAATTATACCAATAATATATTGGAATGAAACTTTGGAAAGCTGAAAATAGAAACCGAAAAGCGGCTGTTGCCGGAAAATTTTACCCCGGAACAAAACAAGAACTGGAAAAAGAACTAGTGACTTTGTTCGAAGCCGACAAAAAGAAAGCAAATTGTGCGCTGCCTCTACAAGCTTTAATTTCGCCACATGCAGGTTATATTTTTAGTGGGGAAGTAGCTGCTTCAGCATACAGTCAAATCCCTGATAAGGCAAACTACAAGCGTGTTTTTGTTTTAGCATCAAGTCATCAGTTTCATTTTAGGGGGGCATCGGTTTATTCATTGGGGAATTACGAAACCCCGTTGGGAGAAATTATAGTTGATAAAAACCTTGGAGAAAAATTAACAAAATCATTTGATATTTTTGTTGATAAACCCGAGGCACACACAAACGAACACAGTTTGGAAGTGCAGCTCCCATTTTTACAACACAAATTGGGAAACAAATTCAAACTTGTTCCAATTATTTTAGGCACCAACCGGGCTGACGATTGTAAAAAACTGGCAAAAGCACTTACTCCCTATTTTACCAACGAAAACCTGTTTGTGATAAGTACCGATTTTTCGCATTACCCATCGTACGACTCTGCCAACAAACTCGATTTTATAACTGCTAATTCTATCTGTCGGAATAAACCTGAACAGTTGCTATCAACCCTCGAAAATAATGCTGCGTCGCTTGTCGACAACCTTTCCACATCGCTTTGTGGCTGGACATCGGTTTTAACCTTACTCTATTTAACCGAAAATAAAGCGTACCAATATTCTCAAATCGACTACCAAAATTCGGGCGATGCAAAAATTTATGGCGATAAAAAACAAGTGGTTGGTTATTCTGCTATTGCCGTTTTCGATGAAAATATTCCTTTTGTAATTTCCGATGCAGAAAAGGCTGAAATACTTAAAGTTGCCCGAGATTCAATTACTAATTATATTAAAACCGGAAAAAAAGGGAAGCCGCTTCCGCCTGCTTTAGGTGGAGTTCTAAACACAAAAACCGGCGCTTTTGTAAGTGTTTATGTAAAAGGAAAACTACGAGGTTGTATTGGTGCATTTGCTCAAGACAAAAGCCTGAACAAACTAGTTCACGAAATGGCAACTTCAGCTGTTTGCGACAAGCGATTTACCGCAGTAACGTTAGAGGAAATTGAGAATATGACTCTGGAAGTTTCGGTGCTTTCTCCTCTCAAGAAAATTCAATCGGCTGATGAAATTGAATTGGGTCATCATGGTATTTACATCAGAAACGGATTAAATACCGGCACTTTTTTACCACAAGTAGCCAACAAAACCGGCTGGAATGTAAACGAATTTTTAGGCCATTGCTCGCGCGATAAAGCTGGGCTGGGCTGGGAAGGATGGAAAACTGCCGAACTTTTTACTTACGAGGCAATCATTATTAAAGAAGAGACTTAAGCAAACAATTCCTTTAATATTTTCATCGATTTCATTTTTCCCAAATCTTCGAAATGCAACTGGTAATAATCCAGTAAAACGGAGAGTAAATAATCGCGCATACTTCGCGCTATGCGAAACTGTCCCAATTCGTTTATTTTTAATTGCGAAAGCTGAATAATGTACTCAGTAGCTTCTTTATGCGCAAACAAAGGATGTGGCGGCTCAAATGGTACAATTTTTCCTTTGCGTAAATCGAACCACCCTTCGAAACCTACTTTTTTTGTATCGGGCATAAAACCCATGTACTCAGTGAGTCGGAATAAAAAATAAAGATGAAAATTCGATGCACCTTCTTCCATTAAATCGAAGTACAACAAAGCGTTTTTTACAAAATCGTAAAGTTCGGTGTAACTCTCTTCTTCATGTATGGTTTTATAAAGAATTTCAGCCAAAAAAATGGCCTGGGTTGATTTGGTAATATCGAAAGGAATGTTCTGATAAAGCTGGTTGCTTTTTAACTCCTTAATGCGATGAATATTGTTCGACTTTTTTTGATACGCCTCCAAATCGACCAAAAACAGAGGCTGCAGCAGACTTGCCTTGTTTTTCGACTTTCGGCTTCGTGCTGCATTTACAATGTAACTTTGCCTGCCAAAATCGCGGGTAAATATGGTGGCAATAACACTACTTTCGCCATATTTTATAAAATGCAAAACTATGCCCTCGGTACTTACTTGCATGCTAAAATATAAAGCTTAATCGCACGGTGTTAATGAATAAACAACAACTTTGTAATGTGGGTCTCTTCTCCATATTCATCGTTGCAGAAAACCAGATAAACACCTGTTTTAACGCGGTTCCCATTTAAGTTTGTGCCATCCCAAACAGCTTGCCCACCCAGCGATGTTGTTTCGTAAACCAGGTTTCCGGAAATATCGGTAATTTTAATGTCAGTATTTTCAATTAGGCCGGCAATGGTTACCGGACCATCATAAGTTTCGCGCACCGGATTGGGATAAACATAAACATCGCTGTAGGAATCACTGCCTCCGGTAGCCTCACCCTGGTATGAAATTAATCCCTTATCAGTTCCAAAAAATACTTCACCATTTTTCTGATTAATGGCAATTGCATTAATACTATTTGATAACAACTCACTATTTTCTGCGGTAAAATGCAAAACCTCCTGCTCTCCGTTTTCCGAAACCAGATAAACTCCGGAACCACTTGTTCCCAGCCATTTACGATTTGCGCCATCGACAGCAATGGCTGTTACGATTTCTGTTTCCAAAAGCGGATGATAAATCCCATCGTCAAGATCTAATCCGGGTTGTGAGCCGTAAAAATTGTTTGAGGTCCAAATTCGCGATGGGCTATTGTATACGGCAACACCTTTCGAGGTTCCAATCCAAATGGCGCCTTCCACATCTTCGGCAATCGAATACACATCATTCATTCGTGTAAAATACTCGTCGGTACCATTACTAAAATACGTTGTCACCAAAAGTTGTTTTTTTTGTGCCCCTGTTTTATCGACAACATAAACATCGTGTCCACTCGAAACCAGCATCCACTTGTCACCATTTTTAGTTACAATTACATCTCCCAGGTTATACCGGTTTTTAATTTCCGACAACTCAAACGATTCCCATTCTCCTTGTGCTGAAAGTTTATGTAAGTTATGCGTACACTCTGCATTTGTTATCCACAAATTTCCCTCAGCATCAAAAGCTAATCCACCAATTCGGGTGTAAGGTTCGTTA
>JBFFMM010000293.1:0-3294 GCA_041554075.1 Draconibacterium sp.
AAAAATCGAACTCGGGTTATTTGCAAATTCTGGAATCCTGGGGTGGCTCAACAGCTGGAAATCTTGTTCCGGGTGTCACCGGGTTTCTGTGATTCAAACTTAACAATTCGATCTGTTACTTCAAAATGGATTGGGAATTAGGAGTTAGTTGGAAGTGGTTTGTTGTTCGTTAATACCCCCGTTTCGTATTTTATCCATACTCCGGTGTATAAAATACTGAAAAAGGTCGCTATGGAGAAGTTTAATGCGGCTTATTAAAACAATCCACCTGAAACATTTTCAAAAGTCACGAAAATAATATGATTCACCGTTAAACCTTTAACAAAAATATGTGTCAGACAACCAGTTAAGTTTGTTAAATGATTTTAGTTCATTTATCAGATATTGCTCCCCGGTGAGGCCGGGGAGTTTTTATTACTAATTATACAATTACAAAAAAAATGTTCCACAGGATATACACCAAAGAAAAAGGAGACTCAACAGTCTCCTTTTTTAAATGTTAACCCCCAAACACACGTAATACCGGAACGGTATTACACTGCAATAATAATTGATTTTGCTTTCCCTCCAAATTTATTCGATATGATAAATAACATATTGAAGAAAAAAATCGGTGCACTTAGGCTACTATCTTTTTTGTTTCTCGTCGTATTCTTTTATTTTTTCAATAATTTCAGGTTCTGCATTATCATACATTCCCCGTATAAGCGGATCGTTAAAAGGCATAGTGCGCTCTTCAAAAGCCATGTCGTTTACTCGTTCAAACAAACGTTCTTTGGCGGCTTTAATATCTTTCCCATAAATATGATACGAGTCGGCATGCCAGTTCATTCTACCTAGTTTCACAACTTTACCAGTTTTTTCAGCAACTCCGGCAGCAATTATTTCTTTATTAAATTGTATAAATCCAAACATATTCAGAAAACTGGCTCCCCATGCATCGTTACTTCTAAACCGAATGTTACTGTTTAACCAGTAAACACCGTCTTCGTCTTCTAAAATCCGATACCAAAGTGACTGTAAACAAGGTGGATCGTAACAAGTTAAATCCAGGTTGGGCATCCAGGTAATCATTTGTGCTTGCCGCGTAAAGGGTTGATCTGCAAGTTTATTAATTACAAAATCAATCTGATCAACCTTAAAAGGCCCCACTTCTGTCGACTCACCATTCACCAAATCTTTCCAAACCCCATAACTTTTTAAACGTCCGTGATAGGTATATTCCCGGCGGGTATCCTCTTTCTCATTCATGTTTTTTACCCAATGATTTTTAAAGCCTTTCAGTTCCAAAACATACTCCTTCAAATCGTCTATTCCTCCCGGAAAAGCCATATGGATCATCGGATCGATTTCCGGTTCCATGATTGTCATGTTCATAGTACAGTCTATACTAAGCGGGTCGCCCGGTTTATCATACTGCGTTTTAAATCGGGTGCCTTTCCCATACAAATAAATTAAAGCCGTTTCATAGGTTTCAGCCAGAGATTTTCCGGAAACAGTAATCACAGGTATATTCTTCATTATCTTAGGTTTATATTATTTTAATTCGCTGAACTTTTTAAAGATAGAAAATTACTCTACTCAAGCACAAAACAGGCTTGCTAATTTTTGTAACATCTAATTCTATTTAAAAACATCACTTTGACTATTTTTTTAATAAGTATTCGATTTCTTTAGAATTATTTTTAAAATCTTATTATTTTTGGAAACTATTAAACTTGATATTTAAATCTATAACCAATTAATATGAGTTCAAATAATCAATCAACAAGAAGAAAATTCTTAAAAAGTGCCCTGGCTGCCGGAGCAGGACTAACAATTGTTCCGCGCCACGTATTGGGTGGAAATGGATTTTTACCTCCATCTGACCAATTAACCAAAGCCATTATTGGAGTTGGCGGCATGGGTCGTGGCCATATTCCTTACGAAGGCACCAAAGTAGTTGCCATTTGCGATGTTGATAAGTTGCATCTTGACAAAGCGCAAAGTTTAATCGACTATAAAGTAAAACATTTCAGCGATTTCAGAGAAGTTTGCCAATTGCCCGAAGTGGATATTGTACACATTGCCACACCACCGCACTGGCACGGAATTATGGCCGTAGAAGCCGCCAAAGCCGGGAAAGATATCTGGTGCGAAAAACCCATGACACGAACCATTGGCGAAGGTAAAAAAGTGGTAGAAGCTGTAAATGCCCACGGACGAATGTTCCGCCTGAATACCTGGTTCCGTTTTAAAGATACTTTTTACGGATTGGGAACCGATGTAAAACCACTCAAAAAAGTAATCGACAGTGGCATATTAGGCTGGCCGTTGAAAGTTACGGTAAGTGGAATTACCGGTTACAACTGGAAATTTTACTGGAGCGGCGAACATAATTTGGCTCCCGAACCCATTCCCGAAAATCTGGATTACAACATGTGGTTGGGGCCTGCTCCTTACAAACCTTACAATCATTTGCGCGTGCACTCCAATTTCCGTGGATATTGGGATTACGATGGTGGCGGCCTTGGCGACATGGGACAACACTACCTCGACCCGGTGCAATACATGTTGGGCAAAGACGAAACCAGCCCTGTAAAAATTGAAGTGGATGCACCGCAGCAACATTACGACGCAGTGGGTTCGTGGAGACGCATAACGTATACTTACGCCGATGGTTGCCAGATTATACTCGACGGCGAGAACAAAGACAAAGACGCCGCCTATATTGAAGGACCAAACGGTAAAATTTACCAAGGATTTAAATCGGACATTCCAAACCTGCAAAGTTTTATAAAAACCTTGCCGGAGCCGGAACCACAAATTGGAATATTCTCTGAATCGGTAAAAACACGCAAAAAGTTTGCCCTAAACGAAATGAACGGATTTCGCTCGGCGACATTGGTCAACCTTGGAATTACTGCCGTTCGTTTGGGACGCACGCTAAATTTCGATCCTGATAAACTTGAATTTATCGACGATGAAGGAGCAAACCGTTTGATTAACCAACCCATGCGTGCGCCGTGGACTATTTAATGGATTACTTATAAATGAATATTGATTAATAAAATGAAGAAAAATATATTTCAATACATAACAATCCTGCTGCTGGCAACACTCAGTATGGGAAGTTTTGCACAGGATAACCGGACTTTAGATACAAAAGTTGCCGATATTCTGGCACAAATGCCAACCAAAGATTTGACCCACCGTGACAAAGTGATGAATGAAATTCTGGCTTTGGGACCGGAAGGATATCAGAAACTTTCTGCACAATTAACTGCACCGGGTATTGGCGACGACACGGCTGTG
>JBFFMM010000294.1:0-3284 GCA_041554075.1 Draconibacterium sp.
CCTCATAAAATCATTGGAAGGTACTTCGGGATAACCCGGAAAATAATATCCGGTTGGGTCAATAGCATCAAAATTATATTCAGCACAAAAATCGAGTACATCAAACAAATCTATTTTCCCATCCAATAAAAGCTGATTGAACGAGTATACATTAAGACTGATTTTAAATTTGTGACCAAAATCTTTAATTACCGATGGCTTTTCTGAAGCAAAAAGATTAAAGCCTGTAGCAACAAAAGGTGTGGCCATCAAGGTTTTTAGAAAGTTGCGGCGGTTAGGTTTTTTCATTTTATTGGTTTTTAAATTTAACAATTGAATTTCTGTCTCGGTTTACGACTAGTTGTGTAACATCCGGGCGGGAATAATGCCCTGCCGGATCGAAGTTTTGGCGTTCCTGCCGAATTTGAGTATAATCGATCTCAGCAGTAAAAACCCCCTCCTTATTAATTTGTGGTTCAATTATCCAGCTTGCATCCGGGCCTGCCAGACAGGATCCCCCATTTGCCAATATCTCCTCGCTGTTCTCCCAAATCAAATCGGCGTGTGGGATGTATCCCGGGATATCGGATTTACGCATTAAACCTGAAACGGAAATTACAAACGAACGAGATTCCTGAGCAATAAAACGTGTAATATTTTCGGTGTTATGAGTGCTTCCCGGCCAAATGGCAATATGCAAATCTTCGCCCTGGCCGTATAAAGCAGCCCTGGAAAGTGGCATCCAATTTTCCCAGCAATTAAGTGCACCACAAGTGAAGTTTTTTAATTTTTGCACTTGCAATCCATGTCCATCACCAATACTCCAAACCAGTCGTTCTTCGTAGGTTGGCATTAACTTACGATGTGTATGCAATATATTTCCGTTGTTTCCAATATACACCAGTGTACAATACATGCTATGTCCTCCCCGGTCGGCAGCACGTTCAACAGTTCCCAGGACTACAGCTATTTTTTTTTCTTTTGCTATACGGCAAACCTGATTTAAATGTCCGGCTTCAATTTGCACTCCTTGTTCCAAATAATGGGCGAATATCTCCTTCTGAAGTTGAGAGTTAAAACGTGCACCATCTGTACGTTCAACCCAAAATGGGTAACCGGGAACCAGGGCCTCACCAAAAACTACCAATTCGCAGTTTTGAGCAGCAGCTTTTTCTAAAAAGACACATACTTTTTCGAGAGTCCTTTCCCTGTCGAGCCAGACCGGTGCCATTTGTACCAGGACAACTTTTAAAATATCCTGATTCAGATTCATTTTAATTGTAATTATTTACCATTTAAAAGATTAACTAATACTATATGGTGTTTCTAAAATAACTTCTTTTACGCAGGCTCCCGGAGAAAGACTTAAAAGCCAATGAATAGTTTTAAACAGATCTTCGGGTTGAATCATTTGTTTGCTTTCTAAGGTTGTTCCAGCCTGAGTCGCCATTTGAGTATTCACCCATCCCGGGCATAGCGCAGTTACTCTAATCCCTAGAGGGACCAATTCTTTGTACATAGATTCATTTAATCCAACCAGTCCAAATTTCGATGCACTATATGCGCCACTTCCAGCGAATCCGATTTTTCCTGCACGGGAAGCAACATTAAAAATGGTTCCGGATTTTTGTTTTTTCATTAGCGGAACAATCTCTTGTAATAAAACAAACTGAGCGCTTAAATTTGTTTCAAGCATCAGTTTAAATTCTTCTTCAGCAAGCGTTAAAGTGCCATTGTAATAAACGC
The DNA here is from genome assembly GCA_041554075.1 of Draconibacterium sp. Lineage (GTDB taxonomy): Bacteria > Bacteroidota > Bacteroidia > Bacteroidales > Prolixibacteraceae > Draconibacterium. Next base: position 1,726 of record JBFFMM010000294.1, read on the forward strand.
CTGCATTGTTTACCAGCACATCTATTCTACCAAGTTCATTTTTTATTTTCCGGATGGTTTGTCTGACCGATTCTGAATCAGTAATATCAAGTTGAAAAGCGAAAGGTGTAATTCCTGATTTCTCGTTTATTACTTCTGATACATTTTCGAGGTCAATTTTATCGCGACCAATTAAAACCATTTGATATCCCATTTGTGCCAATCCAATCGAAATTGCTTTACCAATCCCTTTTGTTGCTCCGGTAACAATTGCGACTTTTTTTGTTGAAATCATGCAGAAAAAATTTGTTCCTAAAGATATCAAAAAGAGTAGACAAAGCGCATCTAATTCTAAATTACTCTAAAAGCAAAGCGAGTAAAATAATTACTCATTATCTGTGGTTGGTTCTTCCTTAGGGGGTTTTACTTCAAGAAAGAACCCGCTTCCATGAATGTTTTTGATTTCGATATTGGGATCATCACTTAGATATTTTCTAAGTTTAGTTACGAAAACATCCATGCTTCTGGCTGTAAAATATCCATCGTCTCCCCATATTTTACGTAAAGCAGTTTCACGAGGTAAAAGTTCATTTTTATTTTGGCAAAGCAACTTTAGTAATTCCGACTCTTTTGGTGAAAGTTTTTGTGTTGATTCACCACGATGAATTTGTCTTAATTTAGAATCGAATTGGTACGAACCAATTGTAAATATTACTTCATCTGACGCCGGATTTGTTGTTTGACGTTTTATAATTGCACTGATTTTGCACAACAAAACTTCCGTGTCAAAAGGTTTGGTAATATAGTCATCAGCGCCAACATTGTAACCTTTTAAAATATCTTCCTTTAATGCTTTTGCTGTTAAAAAAACCATTGGAATATCCTTGTCAATGCTACGTATTTCATGTCCGATAGTAAATCCGTCAACATTTGGTAACATGACATCAAGAATGCAGATGTGGTATTTTCCTGACCTAAATCTGTCGAGCGCATGTTTTCCATCATCAACCCAGGTTACCGAATAATCGTTTATTTCGAGGTAGGACTTTAGAACCGCCCCAAAACTGAGGTCGTCCTCAACTAAAAATATATTGTATTCTTTACTCATAATTTTTAAAATCAAGGCAAAAGTTAAAAGTAAAAAGGCAAAAAAATGAAAAATTCAATTGTCATTTTACTCATTCTCCAAAATTCCGTTCATTAAAACCTAATTCACCAGTTTACTAAAAGCTCTATTGCCAAAAAACTTACAACCATCAACCATTAACCAACAACTTCTTTACGCTTCCAACTTCCTTTTTTCTTCCCCTACTACCGCTCCTTTGGAGAGGGTTGGGGAGAAGCTTCACTCTCTTACAAAGGGTAAAAATACATCAAATCTGCTTCCTTTTCCAGGTTCACTTTGTACCGAAATTGCGCCACGGTTGGCTTCCAGAACCGCTTTTACATAATTCAAACCTAATCCAAAGCCTTTTACATTGTGAATGTTGCCACTGGTTTGTCTGTAAAATCGTTCAAAGATTTTCCCCTGAACAGATTTATTCATTCCAACTCCTTTATCTTCTACCGAAATTAAGACC
>JBFFMM010000295.1:0-3258 GCA_041554075.1 Draconibacterium sp.
AAAGCTCAACCTTTCCGTTTCGCACAATTATGGAATAGTTTTTCAGGTGCATATCTTCGTTGCCAATCAGGTAATTGAAAATAACCAATCGGAATAATTTAACTTTCTCCAGAACAGGGAAAGTGCAGTATTCATCAATCAGCCTCACCAGTTTTTCCATAGAGTAGTTGTACTTTGTTTCCCTGCTCATTCCGGCTAACTGGGCAAAATCTTCAACTGCTAACTTGTCTTTTTGTCCTTTTCTGTCGAAGCGTTTAATAAAATAGGTCATCGAACCATCTTTGCAATAAACTAAACCATGCAAAGGAACTTCGATGCCGATACTTTTTGCCAACCTCATGCTTAGGTCTTCGTTTTGTGGTAGTTCAGGGAAGAGGTGGTGCTGAGGTTTCAGGATGAACCTTCCGCCTTTATCGACTAACTCAAACTTCCCCTGTTTTATATTTAATACCGTACTAAGTTTGGGTTGCACGCCTTGTATCGATAATTTTGTTGCTCTTTGCATGGCCTCACTACGCAATTCTTCTGCCGTAAGATCAAGTATGTCGAGATGTTTTAATGCCGGAGATAATAACTTAAGCCCTTTGTCGCTGTAGTAGCCTTCTTCAACGCGTGTATAGGTAATCGGACAGCGTCTCATACCAGAATTTCATTAAGGGTTACATTGCCAACAAGATCGGTTCCAACTGTTACAAGCTGAGCAAAAAGATCGTTTCTGTCAATTTTTTTAAATTTTAATAAACCTTCCAACTGATAGCCTTCAGGAAGTAAACCATCGAAAAAGGGAGGAAATGAACTATAGTTATAGACAGGTATGCTAACCGGCATTGTTAACGAAACCGGAGACCCGGAATAATCTTTGTTGTATTCAAATCTGTATTTTCGTGCAAATTCCAATTCACTCAGAATGCCCGCTTCCATATTGTTTACAAAAACTTTAGCTCTTCTCATTGTTTTGTAGATGGTTCATTAAAGGACTTGTCAATTCAATTTTAATATTTAATACATTTAAAATATTTCGTAAGGTGTTTAGTTGTACTGTTTCTTTGCCTTTTTCAATATCGTAAACAACTGTTTTGCCAACACCCGCCAGTTCTGCCAGTTGTATTTGGCTTAATCCGGCAGCTTTTCGATGTTTCTTTATTACACTGGCTAATAGTAGTGGTTCTAGCATATTTGTATTGTTACAGCAGTAAAAATACATTATTTGCTAATGCTCTCCAAGTCTTTAGTTAGATAATTACTGCTTTAGGAGTAATAGTGAGTATTTTTTATGTGTTTTGTTAAAAGTTTGTTGCATATTACTGTTAAGGCAGTAATCGCTATTTTTTCTGCTTTTAGATCTCTTCAATTTCTGCAGGAGTATCTTTTGCCCCAATTGAAATATTTAAGCCAAAAGCTGCTGAAACCCTGTAAGCCTTTTCGTAATTAATTAATTGAATTAGGTTGTCGGTAACAAAGTAAAAGTCTGTGCCGGGTAATATTCGCAAGCGCAAGCCTAATCCCACATTGTCGTAATTATATCCGGCCGTATAACTTACCGAGGTGGAGAGCATACTCCCGATGTGTCCGTTTAGCGAAAGAGTTGCTGTAGATTTTGAACCTGTACTGTAAAAGGTGTTGTTAAAGACGAGTCCGGAATTCCATTTTGGAGCAAACTGGTATACGGTACCCAGGTACATTTTTGTTGGGATTCCAATTTCTATTTTGTCTTCCTCTTTAATATAGATCGTTCCTTCTTCATAGTTTGCTTCGCCATTTAGTTTGTATGCATTGTTCCTCCATTTCGATGTTCCCAGGTTTAGGAGGCTGGCCGAAAACATCCATTTATTCAGTTGGTAATTTGCCCCGATATCAAACGACACGCTTGCATTTTTTAGCAGTTCGCCCAAACTTAAATCTTCTGCCCAATCTTCAGGGAATAAACCTTCGTCTAAATCCAGTTCGTTTCCGTCAATTGCATCAGGATTAATTTCTACGGGCATTCCAACTGTTGCATCACCCGAAAAAGTTTTGTTGTATTCGGTAGAAGTGTATTCATATATTTCGCCAAAATCTTCAAATTGTTCGGTAAACTCCACTCGCTCAATTCTATAATTTATCTTCGACGTTTTAATCCCAATCGCGTTGAAGTTAATAACCGGTCTGATTCCAAGTGTCAGGTTTTTGTTGATAACACGTGAATAGGTAAATCCCATGCTAATATTATTATTTTCGAAGATATCCATTTCATCAATAGATATTGGGAAATTTTCACTGGGAATATCGTCCAGATCAGCTAAGAGGTATGCGATTTCGGGATCAGCGTCACTAAGTAATATATTATTGGCTTTTAAATCAAAGGCGAAGTATCCTTTTTCTTTTAGTTTAAATCCAAATGAAAGAATATTTAAACTGGCTTCGGATAAAAATTTATTTTTACCTTCAATTGAGTTAATAAAATCGTCAGGATTGTAGTTCTCATCTTCCAGATTATCTAAAAAATCATTCAATTCGCCATAATTAAAACCACTGTTTGATGCGTTTGCAGTATACCCGGTTAAAAAGGGTAGGCCAATGTGGAATTTTAAATCGGGAATAAATGCCGGATTATAAGCATTGTTTTGTGGAACGCGGTCCATAAAATACAATGTATTTTGGCCATAAATACTGAAGGATGCGAGTAGGAATAGAAGGGGAAGTAATTTTTTCATTTGTTTGATTTGGGAAAAGAACTAGATTATTTAATGCATTAGTGACTAAAAATAATAAATTTTTTAAATTAATCTGCGGGAGGCATATTTGAGCAACTGTCATTTACTTGTAGTTCCAAAATAAAATCGGATTGAATTCTTGTGATGTTAGCATTTGTTGATATACTAAAAAAGCGGCTTCCATTTTCAGGAAACCGCCTTTTCTGCAACTGCTTGTCACTAATATTTTTGAACGAAAACTACTACATCGCAGCTTTCATCCCCTCAGTTGTGGTGTAGTATTTCACAATCATATTTGGTACTTCCCACTCAGGTAGTTTTCCATCAATTAAATACTGAAGGTATTTTTCTGTCACCTGACCAAAGTGTGCTTCATGTCCCACGCTGTATTCCGCCGGGATATTTAGTGCCCATTTTTCAGCACCAATTTTTTCTACTGTAATGCCTGGGAATTTATCAGCCAAACCTTGAACCGCATTGTTTAAACTTCCTGCAAATTCTTGTAAGTCAGCAGTATTGGCTTCAATGTAGAGTTTGGGTTTGTAGCCTTCTTTTTCGCCTTGCT
>JBFFMM010000296.1:0-3201 GCA_041554075.1 Draconibacterium sp.
CTGATTGCCAAAAATGGTACAGGAAAATCAACATTACTAAATATATTGGCCGATAAAGAAACTCCCGATAATGGAATAGTTACTTTAACCAACGATGTTGAAGTGGGCTATTTTGAACAAATTCCAAACTTAAATCCGGCACATACAGTAATCGAAGAAATTTTTGAAACCGATAACGAAAAACTAAAAACGGTAAAGGCATTTGAGCTGGCGGTGACACATAACAACCAGGAAGAAATTGCACGCATTTCGGCAAAAATGGACGAGCTAAATGCCTGGGCAATCGAGGTTGAAATCAAACAAATCCTCTCTCAACTTAAAATAAATTTTCTCGATCAAAAAGTAGCTGAACTATCCGGCGGACAGCAAAAGCGTTTGGCTTTGGCAAAAGTATTAATCAACCAACCCGATTTGCTAATTCTTGATGAACCTACCAACCACCTCGATTTGGAAATGATTGAGTGGCTGGAAGTTTACCTCGAAAAAACAAAATCGACACTTTTAATGGTTACCCACGACCGCTATTTTCTCGATCGCGTTTGCACCGAGATTATTGAAATGGAAGACAACCAAATTTACCGTTATCAGGGTAATTACTCGTATTTTTTGGAAAAACGCGACGAACGCATTCAAATGCAACATGCAACGGTTACCAAAGCAAAAAACCTAATGCGAACTGAATTGGAGTGGATGCGTCGTATGCCCAAAGCACGTGGTACCAAAGCAAAATATCGCGTCGATTCTTTTCAGGAATTAAAAGAGAAGGCTTCGCAAAATCTGAATACGGACAAAGTTGAAATGAATGTAAAATCGGCTCGCCTCGGAAAAAAGATAGTGGAGTTCGAACACATTTCAAAGTCCTTTCCGGGAGTAAATCTCATTGAAGATTTCTCGTATAAATTTCAGCGTTTCGAAAAGGTTGGGATTGTAGGTAAAAACGGAACCGGAAAATCGACCTTATTAAATCTGATTACAGGAACTTTGGCTCCTGATTCGGGAACCATTGAAATTGGACAAACCATTAAATTTGGCTATTACCGACAGGAAGGAATTACATTCGACCCCAAAGAAAAAGTTATTGAAGCGGTACAGAAAATTGCTGAATTCATTCATTTTGAAGATGGTACACAAATGAGTGCCACTCAAATGCTCACTCGTTTCCTTTTCCCGCCCGAAACGCAATACAATTTTATTGAAAAACTAAGTGGTGGCGAACAACGCCGTTTGTATCTCTGCACAGTTTTAATGCAAAATCCAAACTTTCTTATTCTGGATGAGCCTACCAACGATTTGGATATAATGACTTTAAATGTTCTGGAAGAATATTTAAAATCGTTTGCAGGATGTGTAATTGTTGTTTCGCACGATCGCTTTTTTATGGATAAAATCGTGGATCATCTATTTGTTTTTGAGGGTGAAGGTATAGTATCCGATTTCCCCGGTAATTATACCGTTTACCGTAATAAAGTAGAAGAGGAGGAACAAATAAAAGCAAAGGTAGAAGCAAAACTAAAGGCAAAGGAGAAGGCTGAGGCGAAGGCAGAGGTGGAAAATCCGATTCAGCAAACAAAAAAGAAACTTTCGTATAAGGAGCAGCGCGAATTCGACGAGCTGGAAAAAGAAATTCCTGAACTGGAAAGTAAAAAAGCAGAGCTGGAAGAATTAATGAATGCGGGCACTTTGCCACACGACCAATTGTACGAAAAATCAGTAGAACTGGATCAAATAAAATCTCTACTCGACGAAAAAGAGTTTCGGTGGTTGGAATTAAGCGAACTGGGATAAGGATAGTTGGCAGTCGCAGGTCAGTATTCAGGACACAATAAGTTGTTACCTTCCATCAATAAATAGTTCCACTTTCAGCAAGATCTAAATGTCCTCAAATTCAACGCTGGTGTAGTCTTTTACAGTTTCTGTTTCTTCAAGTTCTACTTCTTTCTTAACTTCCTCAGTCGGTGCTTCAGAAACAAGATCTTCGGGTTGTTTTTCGTAAATGTATTCAACTACTTCCTGCAAACTGTCAATAAATTTTTCGAAATCCTCTTTGTACAAAAAAATCTTATGTTTTTCATACGAGAATTTACCATTTTCCCCAAAGCGCTTTTTGCTTTCGGTAATGGTTAAATAATACTCATCGTTACGGGTACTTTTTACATCAAAAAAATAGGTTCTTTTTCCGGCTCGGATTACTTTTGAATGAATTTCCTGTTTGAATTTGCTTTCAATTTTTTTAACCCCCTCTTTACTTTCAGCACTTTCCATTCTTAGATATTTTGGTTTTTGACTAGTTCTGTATCAAAAATAGAAAAATAAATTATAATTTTTTATGATTGGTCCGCAAGCTGTCATATTCCTGGAAGATTCGATTAATTTAAACTCATTCTACGAAAGTACAACTCCTTAAAAATATCAAAAAAATAAGCTCTAACTATCAATTTAGACAATTAGAGCTTATTTTAAATATGCTTTTAGAGTAGTTAAATTTTTCTAACTATATATTTCTTTTTTAGCCGCCAACAAAGTATTTAACAACAAGGAAGTACGTGTCATTGGGCCAACTCCACCGGGAACAGGAGTAATGTACGAACATTTTGGTGCTACCTCATCAAACTTCACATCGCCTTTTAATTTAAAGCCCGATTTGGTTTGATCTGATTTCACACGTGTTGTTCCCACATCAATAACAACGGCGCCTTCTTTTACCATATCGGCTTTTATAAACTCAGGAAATCCCATGGCAACAATTAAAATGTCGGCATTGGCACAAACTTCCTTCAAATTCTCGGTACGACTGTGAGCTACTGTTACCGTGGCGTTAATGGCTTTTTGCGACATCAATACACTCATTGGACGACCAACAATGTTACTACGCCCTAGTACCACGCAATTTTTGCCGCTGGTTTCAATGTTGTAACGTTTAATCAATTCCACAATTCCGAATGGAGTTGCCGACACAAACGATGGCATTCCAATTACCATTCGTCCAACATTTATGGGATGAAATCCATCTACATCCTTTTTGGGATCGATGGCTTCAATTATTTTTTCTTCTGAAATATGCTTTGGTAAAGGAAGCTGAACAATAAACCCGTCCAAATCATCATCATTGTTTAATTCGTCTACTTTTGCCAAAAGTTCCTCTTCGGTAACATCGTCTTCATAACGTATCAGTGAGGATTTAAAACCAACTGCTTCGCAATC
>JBFFMM010000297.1:0-3155 GCA_041554075.1 Draconibacterium sp.
ACAAGTATTTTATATATTTGAATTTTAATCAGATTTTGAAATGACGCTAGAGCAAATAAACGAGTTGTGTAAAGATAATTTTATTGGCTATTTGGGAATAGAATTTATCGATTATGGTTCAGACTATGTAATTGCAAAAATGCCTGTAAACAGCAAAAAACACCAACCGGGTGGAATTTTGCATGGTGGCGCTTCATTGGCTATGGCAGAAACAGTGGCAGGTGCCGGTTCGATGTTACTGGTTGATCAAAAAAAATACGATGTGTTGGGATTGCAAGTAACCGGAAATCATGTTGGAACTACCAGCTCCGGCGATATATTTGCTAAAGCAGAAATTGTTCACAAAGGGCAAACAACGCACATTTGGGATGTGAAAATAACCGACGCAGATGAGAAACTAATTTCAGTCATTCGGGTTACAAACATTATCAAAGAAAAAAAGTAGGAGGGGATTTGTGCAAGTAATATCAACCGAAAAAAAATCTGTTTTAGAAGGAATTTCCTTATGTATTGAAAAGAACCTGATCTTTTCGGCGTATCGTTTGCCCAATCAGAAACATTCCGAAATTGTGATTCAAAAATCGGCAGATAAAATTCGTATCCACGAAACCGATAATTATTACGATTTAAAAGGTTTTTTGGTGGCCCCTTTTGCCAACACCGATAAATATCCTTCGTTTGTAATCACTCCTGATATTTATGCTTCGGAGTATTTAAGTCAGATACAGTATGAAGAGCTGGAAAGTCTGGAACCCTTGCCCATTCAATCCGATGAAACCCATACTCCCAAAGCGGTCTGTCATACTGATTACCTCAACCAAATTGAAAAGATTATAGGGCATATTGAGCAGGGTACTTTTGAAAAGGTGGTGCTGAGCCGGGTAAAACTTATGCAGGGAAATTACGTAACCCGTTTGGCGCAAATATTCGATGAACTAACAATTGCTTACCCCAATGCGTTTGTGTTTTTGTTTAATGCAGGTCCGCATTTATGGATTGGAGCCACACCCGAGCCTCTTTTAAAAGCCCAGAACGGAACAATGCACACCGTTTCGCTAGCCGGTACCCGGACTTATACGGAGCAAAATCTGAATATTGGAGCCTGGAATAGTAAAGAACGTTTGGAACAGGAATACGTGACCCGATACATTTCAAAAGTACTATCAAAATTTAACCTGGCAGATGTTGAACTGGTGGGACCTTATACAAAACGCGCCGGTAATCTGGTACATTTAAGAACCGATTTTTCGTTCCGCTCGGAAGAATTAAAAGACTGCCTGGGGAAATTTTTAAAGGAATTACAACCTACTCCGGCGGTTTGTGGAATGCCTCGTACACAAAGTCTCGAACTCATTCATGAGCTCGAAAAACACGAGCGTGCTTATTATGCAGGCTTTATTGGACCACTGGGATTAAACGATCGTTTGTCGATATTTGTGAATCTACGTTGTATGAAGGTTATGCAAAATCGTGTAGCTTTGTTTGTTGGTGGTGGAATTACTGCCGACTCTGTGCCTGAAGATGAATGGCAGGAAACAGAAATAAAAGCAGAAACATTAATTTCGGTACTCAGAAAAGTAGAACAATGAATAGAAAGTCGCATATAGCGTTGATGGCTGCACTCTTGAAAGCCAAAGGAGTAAAACATGTTGTTATAGCTCCCGGTTCGCGCAATGCACCTTTAATTCAGAGTTTTTACAAAGAGTTTGGAGAAAATTGTTTGAGTATTGTCGATGAGCGAAGTGCAGGGTATTTTGCCCTTGGAATAGCGCTAAAAACGCAAACTCCGGTTGTTGTAATTACTACCTCCGGAACTGCCGTGTTAAATCTGGCACCGGCCATTGCAGAAGCTTTTTATCAGGGAGTTCCGTTAATTGCAATCACGGCCGACCGACCCGCAGAGTGGTTGGGACAACAAGATAATCAAATGATTCGTCAGCAAAATGTATTTGTAAATAATTGCAAAGCCAGTTTTGAAATGCCGGTTGAGTGCACATGCGAAGACGATTTATGGTTGAGTAACCGGATTGTAAATGAGGCTTTTAATAAAGCAGGAACTGGGAAATTTGGACCTGTACATATTAATGTTCCACTGCGCGAACCACTTTACGAAGAACTACCACTTTTTACAGAACATACAATTATTGAGACAGTTATACCTACTGTTTTTGAAATTGATACTGAGTTACTAAGTAGTTGGAACAAAGCAAAACGAATACTAATCGTTTGCGGTCAGCAAGCTTACGATTCTAATTTAAATACAATTTTAAATCAATTTGCCAGCGACAGCAGGGTAGTGGTTTTGTCTGAGTCAACCGGAAATATTTCAGGTGATACTATCCTTCAAAATCCTGATCTTTTGTTTCAGTATGCGCAAAAGGAATTGACTAATTTACAGCCTGATTTGCTTGTGTATTATGGCGGACAAGTGGTTTCAAAACGAATAAAAAATTACCTGAGAACTGTTTCTGGTGAAGTGTGGTACATTTCTCCAAATGGACAGCAGGTTGATACTTTTAAGAATTTGACCAAAGTAATTCAGGCAGATTTAACCGGATTGTTTGCTAGCCTGTATAAAAACGTTGAAATTGTAACCAGTTCTGATTATTCGCATCAGTGGCAACAATTGTACACCAAAACATTAGAGGCAGTTGAATTACAAACCGAAACTGTTGAGTTTAGTGATCTTTGGGTGACAAAACAAATTGCAAACAAATTACAGACAAGAGACATTTTGTTTGCAGGTAACAGCAGCATGATTCGTTATTTGCAATTCTTTACAAACAAAGCTGTTCAAGTATTTGCCAATCGTGGCACATCTGGAATTGATGGCTGCGTGTCAACGGCCGTGGGTATTGCAAAAGTATCCGATCAGAAAGTTATTGCCGTAGTTGGCGATTTGAGTTTTGTGTATGATTCAAACGGTTTGTGGAATAAAAATCTACCGGTTGACCTGAAAATAATTGTCGTGAATAACAAAGGCGGTGGCATTTTTAGTATGATTCCCGGACCGTCACAACAGGTGGGATTTGAAGAGTTCTTTCAGGCACATCATTCGGTTTCGATAGAAAAAATTACAGAAGCCTTTGGTGTCGATTATTATTTCTGTTCTGATGCGGAAGGTTTTGAGGAGTCGTGTTAAAAAATTTTAAAAA
>JBFFMM010000298.1:0-3153 GCA_041554075.1 Draconibacterium sp.
AATAAATAACCAGCTTTAAGTTGCAAGCTTCAAACTACAAGTGTTAAAAAGCTTGTGGTTTGAAGCTTTGGGCTTGAGGCACAAAAACGAACAAAATGAAAAATCTAATTTATGTATTGATGGTAGCTCTATTTATCGGATTTTCAGCAAACGACACTATGGCGCAAAAGAAGGCTGACAAAGTGGTTTGTTTTAAAAGCAATATGGATTGTGTGGACTGTGAAAAAACAATTGCCGAATACCTGAAATTTGAAAAAGGGGTGAAAGACTTAAAAGTAGATCACGCCTCGAATACGATTTTTGTAAAATACAAAGACGGCAAAAATACCGATGAGAATCTGGCCAAAGCGGTTGAAAAGAAAGGTTATGTCGCCGAAAAAATAAGCCCAAAAGAGTACGAAGAAATTGTAAATGAAACCAAAGAAGTGGGGCACGATCATGCTGGCGAAAAGAAACACGATTAATTAAATTTTCTTTTCTGCTTAATGATTAAACCCCCGGAATATGCCCGGGGAAGGCTCTGCAATTCATTGCAGCTACTTTAGTTTCTATAAATTTTCAATGTCGAATGTTGATTATCGAATAATGAATGAAAAAGTGTATTTCAACATTTTTGGCAATTTTTTCTTTAAAATCATCAATCCAAAATCGTTAATCGATATTCATCATTCATTGCATTCTTTTATTCCATCGAATTTTATTCGAAATCTTAAACCTATGTATTTTCAATGCGTAGTGGTTTAGTTTCTGATAACCTCATTTGAAACTGGATTCCATAGTTTTTTATAGTTTTGCATCCGCTCACTTTACAAAATAAAATGAGTTTCATTGAAGCAAACAAATGAAGGAAATCAGGAAAAATGCGATGTATCCCTACCTTTTGGTACTTGTACTGTCGGCCATGGGCGGTTTTCAGGGATGGCGTACTTTATTAAATAACTTTGCCGTTGAAGAAGCCACACTTTCCGGATTTCAAATAGGAGTGGTGCAGTCCTTGCGCGAAGTCCCCGGCTTTCTGGTGTTTCTGGTGGTATTCGTGCTATTACTTGTACGCGAGCACAAACTGGCTGCTATTTCGGTGCTAATTATGGGAGTGGGAATTGCGCTGGTCGGTTTTTTTCCGAGTTTTCCCGGACTGATTTTTACCACTGTTTTGATGTCCATTGGATTTCATTATTTCGAAACCACCAATAAATCACTCACTCTTCAGCATTTCGATACGTTACAAGCTCCCATTGTTTTTGCAAAACTACGTTCGTACGGCGCGTTGACCAATATTGTTGTTGGTGCATTGGTTTGGGCCGTTTCCGATTATTTACCCTACAAATACAGTTTTTTGTTTATTGGCCTCTGTGTGGTGGCTGCCGGTATTTATGCACTCACACAAAACCCCATAAAAAGAGAAACTGCACCTCAGCACAAAAAAATTATTTTGCGTAAAAAGTATTGGCTGTTTTACGTTTTAAATTTATTAAGCGGTGCGCGCCGCCAGATTTTTGTGGTATTTGCCGTATTTCTTTTGGTCGAGCGATATCATTTTACGGTAAAAGAAATAGCCATCCTTTTTGTTATCAATAATATTCTGGCCTATTTTTTTAACCCCATTATTGCCAAATGGATTAACAAATACGGCGAGCGCAAAGTATTGTCGCTGGAATACATTGGGTTATTTTTTATCTTTCTGGGATACGCGTATTTCCAAAACCGTTACTTTATAGCGGGCTTGTATTTGTTCGATCATCTGTTTTTTAATTTTAGCATTGGCATAAGCACCTACCTGCAGAAAATAGCCGACCCGCGTGATATTGCACCTTCGGCTTCCGCAGGTTTTGCCATTAACCACATAATGGCGGTTGTGGTTCCGGTAATGGGTGGTTTGTTGTGGATGGTCGATTTTCGAATTCCCTTTGTAATTGGCGCCGGTTTAAGTGTTATCTCTCTGTTTTTTGTACAGCAAATCCGTACCCAGGCAAGCGGTGCGAAAGTCCTGAAAATTAAAATAGGCGAATAACAGTTCGCGCACTATTCGAACAAATAAGCCAAACCATCCTGTAAACTGTTTTTGGGCACATGTCCTTCGTTTTCGTAAAAGAGATATTTACAGGAAAGTATATTCCCTAAATGGCTTTGAATGGATTCTGAGAAATCAGTCATCTGCCGATGGATGCTTCCGTCCGGATCAAGCGGGTCTTTTAATCCGTGTGTAATAAATAGCTTTCTGTTTTCGAAGAGTCCGGGTTGTTGATACGCAGCATCGCTTAGTTCTTTAAAAAACGATTCGCAATCGGGAAATGCCCCGCTGCAGGCAATGTAGGAATTAAATAACTGCGGTTTTGTTAAAAACGAATAAAGCGTAAATACAGCACTAAGCGATTGACCGCAAATGATTCTGTTTTCATTCGCCCGGTAGTTGTTTTCAATATATGGAATAAGCTCTGTTTCAATAAATGCCAGAAAATCAGGTGAACCCAGCGCTTGCGATTCTGGATAATACCGTGTATGAGTGGGCCACATATCTCTGTCACGTTGGGTGTTTTCTATACCAACCACAATCATTTCGGACGTGTTCCCTTTATTTCGTGCTAAACGATTGATGGTTGATACTGTTTTTTGCACCAGCTTTTTATCCCCATCCAAACGATACAAAACCGGGTAGCTCAGCACGGAAGTTTTATAATCATCAGGAAGATGGACCCAAATTGTTCTGTCTTCGCCAAGCACTTTCGATTTTATGCTTATACTCGTTTCGTTTTGGCTGCTAATGGTTTGTGCGAATACAAATCCAAACAGGGTAAGAGCAATTAAAAGGATGGCACCAAAGTAAAATTTACGTTTTTTAGTCATTGTTGTATTTTTATGGTTTTACGACTAAAATACATGGATTGGTTCCGAGTTGATCTAAAAATTCAGCCAGTGGTTTTATAATTCAGTAAACGGTAATCCCTTTAAAGCCGGAACTTATCGAGTACTGTTTTGGCACATCTTCGGCTCATATTAATGTTTTGTTCAATGCCCTTTATTTTTACCTCATAAGTATTGTTGTCCATCTTTTCAATGTTTTCAACGTAATTCAAGTTTATAATCGACGAACGATGAATCCGTAGAAAATGCTTTTTGGGTAATATCTCTTCCCACTTTTTAAGCGAATAATTA
>JBFFMM010000299.1:0-3111 GCA_041554075.1 Draconibacterium sp.
GTAATAATTACATGTTTAAAGCAAATTGTTTGAGATAAAAAAAGCCACATCGTTGTCATTCGGCAAAGATGTGGCTTTTTTATTAAATGCTTAGGAGTAAAACCTTACGGTTAATACGCGTTAATGATTCCAATGAAATCTTCAGCTTTAAGTGCAGCACCACCGATCAAACCACCGTCAACATCTTTGTTGGCGAAAAGCTCGTTTGCATTTTTAGGATTGCAACTTCCTCCATAAAGAATTGAAGTTCCTTCAGCAATGTCAGCACCAAATTTAGCAGTAATTGCAGCGCGAAGATTTGCGTGCATATCTTGTGCCTGGTCTGAACTTGCAGTTACACCAGTTCCGATTGCCCAAATTGGTTCGTAAGCAATAACGATTTTTTTGAAATCGTCAGCTGAAAGTAGGAATACAGTTTCTTCTAATTGTTTGATAACATATTCGTTGTGCGTTCCGGCTTCGCGAATATCCAAAGCTTCACCACAACAGTAAATTGGCGTTAATCCGGCCTCCAGAGCCAAAGCCAATTTTTTATTTAAAGTCTCGCTTGTTTCGCCATAATATTCACGACGCTCAGAGTGACCTAAAATAACATATTTAGCACCTGTTGATTTTACCATGTCAACAGAAATCTCGCCAGTGAAAGCACCTTTTGCTTCAGCAGCACAGTTTTGTGAAGCTACACCAATTCTATCAGTGTTTACGGTTTCAGCAACTTTTGTAAGGTGAGTAAAAGGA
This sequence comes from Draconibacterium sp., assembly GCA_041554075.1. Taxonomy (GTDB): domain Bacteria; phylum Bacteroidota; class Bacteroidia; order Bacteroidales; family Prolixibacteraceae; genus Draconibacterium. Next base: position 739 of record JBFFMM010000299.1, read on the forward strand.
ACTCCCAATACTACAACTACATCTTTAGCACCTTTCTCAGCAACAATTGTATCAACTGCTTTTGCTAATTCTACACCTTCTTGAACAGTAGTGTTCAATTTCCAGTTTCCTGCAACTATTTTTTGTCTCATATTATTGAATTTTAGTTTATTAGAATTTTAAAAATCGAACGCAAATTTAGTTGATTTCGTGAGAATGCAAGTCAAAGCAAAATAGGGGGTTTTACAATTAACTATTTTTTCATTTGAAAAGGAAAGAAAGATTGATTTAAGATTGAAGGGATTAAGAAGATTGAATCTCCTTCTCTTTTTAACAATCTTTCAGTTAATCAATTTTTCAATTTATTCTTCCGGAAACTCTTCCTGAAACTCTTCGGGTGTTGGAATGTCGTTGAAATGCCATTTCCCAAGCACAGTTCCGTCTTTAATTACCAACAATCCTGGATTCGACCGGATCATCGTTTTTAAGGTAATTTCGTCGCAGTTAAAGAATTCGTAAGGTGCGTTGTTGGTTTCAGCAAAAGCCATTGATTCTTCCGTTAGCGTAGAAGTTAAGCAGATAAATGAAAGTCCTTTCTCTAAAGCCCAGTTTGCTAAGGTGTTTATTTTCTCCTGCGATTTTGTTGCCGACTTGGCAAGGTCGTAGGCCACTAACATAAAAACGTAATTTTCGTCGTAAATAAAAAAGTCGATAATGTCTTCGCCATCCGGAGTTTCAATTCTAAAGTCGTGTATCGGTGCTTCGTAACCTTCTTGTACCAGAATCGACTGCATATCGTCGTAAGCCCAGTTTGTGGTGTCTTTCCACGGATAATTATCCTCAGTAAATTCTTTTACCTTGCCCGTGTTTTTGTTTTTGTAGTAGAAAATATTCTCGTAAATCTCTTGTGGTGCTCCTTCCGGAGTACTCATAGATTCGGGAATGTTTGTGCCTGTTTTGAATGGTCGGAAATCGAGAATTGGAAGGTGGTTGTATGAATAGAAAACAATCCCAAAATAGACAATAAAAGTACCAAGGCTTAAAATGGCAGGTATTTTTGTTTTTACCTGTTTGGTATACCAAGTACGGTTGCTAACTACAACTATTGCAATTGCAATAAATACGAGGTTTTTATAAAAGGTTTCCCAGTTGGAAATGACCAGTGCATCGCCAAAACAACCACAGTCGGTTACCGGATTTTTTAGTGCAATCCAAAGCGTGAGTGGAGTAAAGAAGGCCATGAAGAATAATCCCAACCACGAAAATAAACGCATCCACCAGTTAAACAGAAAAGCTATGCCAATTGCAAATTCTGCGAAAGCCAGCAGAATACCCAGCGGGAAAGCAGCCCACAAAAGCCACTCCATTCCCATCGCATTAAAATAATCGGTGAATTTATAGGTCGATCCCAAGGGATCTATCCCTTTTACAAAACCGGAAAAAATAAAAACGATTCCAAAAAGAATCCGGGCGGCGTGTTTTATCAATTTCATTTGCGTGATATATTTATAGCTTATCAAATCGAAGCTTTAGCTTTCAGCTAAACCATTTTCAAATTCAATTTTAATTAGGGCAAAAACGGCATAATTAATCATGTCCATGTAGTTGGCATCAATACCTTCAGAAATTATGGTTTTACCTTGATTGTCTTCGATTTGTTTGGTGCGTTTAATTTTCATTAAAATTAAATCGGTGTACGAACTAATACGCATATTTCTCCAGGCTTCGCCATAGTCGTGATTTTTGTCCATCATCAGCTTTTTGGCCTGGTTGAAATAATTGTCGTAAAGTGCCTGTGTTTTTTCGTTTGGCATTTCTTCATCTGCCGTGCCTAATTCCAATTGAATTAAACCCATAATGCAGTAATTAATTATACCAATAAACTCAGGTTTTACTCCTTCGTCAACTTTAGTTACACCTTTTTCTTCAATGCTTCTTATGCGTTGTGCTTTAATGTAAATCTGATCGGTTAACGATTGCGGACGAAGTATTCGCCAGGCCGTTCCATAGTCAGTCATTTTTTTCGAGAAAATATTTCTACAAATCGAAATTACCTGATCGTATTGTTGGTTTGTTTTTTCCATTCAGCAAATCTTTGAGTCTTTCCTTTTTTCGAGATTATATTTCAAAACTCCAATCGAATTGTGTTTTGTAAATTGCCGGATAAAAGTATTAAAAAATGAGATATTTGAGCCGTTTTATTCTACATTTGTAGTTAATAAGTTGTTAAACCAATTTCGAATTTGATTAGACTATTTTTAATTGTTTCGAAATTGGGAAGTACAAATCGGAAGTGATTTTTTAAACATAAAACCTTAGACCTGATGTTGATTACAAAGTCGGCAGGTAAATTCCTAAAACGTAATAGTTCGATTCAGTTGGGTGACAGTTCAA
>JBFFMM010000300.1:0-3087 GCA_041554075.1 Draconibacterium sp.
AGTTTCGCCGACTCTAAATGGGCGATTATTGTGGGGATAAAAAAGTGCTTCATTGTTATCCCAGGGTATCCATGTAAGCAAACCATTTTGCGGATTATTATACAAATAATAATTACGCGCTGATTGGCCGTAAGAATCCCAGTTTTGAATAACCCGTGTTGAACTAAACCCTCCAGTGTCGGGTAGCTTTTATATCAGTTACTAATATAAACATAAAGTAGTATTACTGAACTTAGGTGGATTACTAATTTTTAAAAAGTTTTCCAAATGAGAAAGAAATCAGGATTTACCATTGTCGAACGTGCTATAATTGCTGTTCCAGCTTTTGCCGAAGTAAAGAAAAAACTTGAACATCAAGTTGAACTTAGAGGTCAAAGTGCAAGTACTCTACACAATTACATTCGGCGTATTGCCTTGTTTGTATTGCATTTTAGACGCTTGCCCGATCAGATAAGTGAGGATGAAATTAACGAATATCTTGTGTCACTTGCCCGTGACCCCAAATCGCCATCGCGCAGTAGTTTTAAACATATGGTGTATGGTCTGCGCTACTACTATCGCTTATTGGGAATGAACAAAAAAGCGATTGCCTTGCCATCGTTGAAACGAGACACAAAGCTTCCTGTTATTTTAAACCGTCAGGAATTAAAAGAGCTTTTTAATGCTCCTGCCTTGCTTAAACAGCGTATTGTGCTTACGTTGATATACTCTGCCGGTTTACGTGGCAGTGAAGTTATTAACCTGAAAATATCAGATGTTGATTTTGAACGGATGACTATCCATGTTCGTCAGTCGAAATATAAAAAAGACCGCATAGTCCCACTCTCACCCACGATGGCTATCGGACTAAAAAAATATCTTGCTGCTGAAAATCCACACATCTGGCTTTTTAACGGAAAGGAAGCCAGCGGAAAATACAGTGTCCAAGGTTTATCATGGATCATGCGCGAGAACCTCAAAAAAACATCCATCTCCAAAGATCTAAACCTGCATTCTTTGAGACATAGCTATGCAACCCATTTACTTGAAGAAGGACTCAATATTGTGACTCTTAAAGAGCTTCTAGGGCACTCCGTAATTACCACAACAATGATTTATTTGCATGTGGCACAATGCAAACATATAAAGCCGCACAGCCCGCTTGACACGCTTTATAATCGTCGGTAATGATGCGTCCTGATTTTGAAATAGCCGATATTGTTCGGAAGTTTGGAAAGGAATATATCGATAAATACAATCCTTCGGCCGAGAAAGTAAAAGTACTGTTTGATATTTTGCAATGCCGTACCTTGGCACTTGGCGGCCACGAAGAACGTTGTGATTGCTGCGCACAAGTCCGCTACAGCTATAACAGTTGTGGCAATCGCCACTGCCCGAAATGCTTGTCGATAAAACAAGCCGTTTGGATTGAGAAGTTAATTGGGCAAACCCTTCCGGTAAAACATTACCACATTATTTTCACCGTTCCACACGAATTAAATGCCCTCTGCCTTTTTAACAAGGGCATGTATTACAAGTTGTTGTTTTCAGCAGTTTGGCGAACCTTGCATAGCTTTGGCTATACGCATTATGGTGTTGAAAGTGGTGCTGTTTGCGTGCTGCACACATGGGGGCAAAATCTATCACTTCATCCCCATATTCATTGTATTGTTCCGGCAGTTGGATACACGCTCAAAGGCAGTTGGAAGCACATCGGGACCTATGATGATTACCTCTACCCGGTACATCAGTTGAGTGCTACCTTTAAGGGGAAGTTTCTGGATAGCCTGAAGCGTACTCTTCGAAAAATGGATGTGGTTTCAGGATTCAATTCTTTGCTGCAACAGGCATGGAATAAAAAATGGGTCGTTTTCTGTGAATCATCAATGGCAAAGTCGAGTCACGTGATACGATATTTGGGACAATATACCCACCGGGTGGCGATTAGCAATAATCGGATTCTTAGTATCAACCAAACCCATGTAACGTTTATTAGTAAAGACTACCGGGATCGTGCAAAAAAGAAACCAGTAACCTTAACCGGCGTTGAATTCCTGCACCGATTTTGCTTGCATATTCTCCCTCGGAGATTTGTTAAAATCCGACGGTTTGGAATATACAATTCTACCACCAAACGGAACCTGAAGCTTCAATTTAAACCGGAAAAATCGATTGTTGAAACCAAAAACTCCGAACCAAAAGAAACGTCACAGGAGCAAATAAAAAGGTTAACCGGTTTTGATACCGGGCAATGCCCAAAATGTAAAAAAGGGAGGATGGTTGCTGTATGTGAACTACCCAGGATACGTTCACCACCTCAAGATATACGGCAATTGATTCGAATATTTTTACAGTAGCTTATTGATTATGCATAATCAAAAAATCTTCATTGTATTGAGGACTGGCATTCTAGTGTCTAAAGATTCGGATTATCACCCTTTTTGAGGCTTACCACTCAATTCAAATGCTCAGTTAAACGAGATTACATTCCCTTCGCAATCTTATATCTTTCAGAAACATCCCCAAAAACAATATTTATCCTCGATAAGTGCATAGAAAAAGAAGCCACTCGCAACTGGGTGTAGTTCAACACTCACTCATCGCTAGGTCTTGCAGACCGCTCATAGTTCTATTTATTATCTGTGTTAATTGTTTTCTCAATACTTCTAATTTTCGATTTAAACGCATTTCGTTTCAACGACGAATCGGTAACTGTGCGTCCAACACAGTATTTGCTAAACCCTGAAGTTTTTATTCGTTGATCGCGCAGCGCGCGAGCCAGTGGCGATTTTGCCGGACTTCCTTCCGCTTTTATTTCAACAATCACTAAATTGTCGAGCGAAACCTCTTTGTCCTCTTTTTTAAAGCCAAGGTTTAAATCGATTGTGCAACGCTCCTGAAAGTTTTTATTAACCAATGTTAAGCGCGAAAAATTATTGATTAACGAAGGGACTAAATCGTCGCAGTTAAACGGAATGTGCTGGCTTAAAAATTCTTTTTCTTGTGGTGTAAACGCTATTTTATCAAACTCGGCTGAAACCCTGTTTTTTATGGTTCGTCCCTTGTTTCTTTTAAATTTAATTTCTAAAAAACTAATTCATGATTTAA
>JBFFMM010000301.1:0-3056 GCA_041554075.1 Draconibacterium sp.
AAGGCCATTCACATTAAATGTAGCCATGGGGTGTAGCTCATAATCTCCCTTTTTTTTAGGTATTTTATAAACCGTGGTCGTAAATTTCCTCCAGTCTTTGCTGAAAATATACAGGCTTCCATTGAATTCTACCATCGCTTCACAATCAAACGATGTGTTGTGGTTAAAATGAATAAAACGTTCTTGCAAAGCATAAGTGAAATTAATCCTTTTTGCTTCTATCTTTTGCTCTTTTTTCTTCTTTATACTTTTCTTTTTTATTTTGTAAATACAAAGATCCTCGCGGCCACCCATGTTGTTCCCAAAGTCACCAATATATATACTTGTGCTATCTTGCGTTATCGATTCCCAGTCGCGGTTTCTGGCTTTCTCCAGTTCAATCTCTTTTTTAATTTCGCCCTTTCTGTTAAAACCATAAATCGCATTTTTACCACCACTGTCGTTAAATCCCCAAAACAATTTGTCGTAAAATATCAGTCCCGATAACTCAACTAACTTATCATCTAAATTGGGTATAAATTGCTGAGGAGTTAAAGTATCCTGTTTTGGAGTTGATTGAGCTTCGGTTTTTTTTGTTTTGGGGTGGTTGCACGAAAAAAATAGCAACAATATTACCGAGAGAGAAAGTATCTTCATCATCTTTTTATCTTTACAGGAATTTTGAAAGTTGAAATTAGTTAAAATTATTAAGTGATGAAGAGATTGTTTGTTTTAATGCTTATCGTTTTTATTGGTGTTGGAGTGTCGTGTAGCCGTGCAAAAAATGTGGCGGCTGAGACCATGGTTTTAATCAAAACCGATTTTGGCGATATTAAACTAAAACTTTACAACGATACGCCCGAGCACAAGAAAAATTTCGTAAAGCTGGTTGATGAAGGCTATTATAACGGTGTTCTTTTTCATCGTGTTATTAATGAGTTTATGATACAGGGTGGCGATGCAACTTCGAAAAATGCCAAGCCGGGAGCTCGTTTGGGATCAGGAGATCCGGGTTACACTATTCCCGCAGAATTTAATCCCGGGCATTTTCATAAACGAGGGGCGCTGGCGGCAGCTCGAAAAGGAGGCCCTTCGAATCCTGAAAAACGATCGAGTGGTTCGCAATTTTATATTGTACAAGGAACTGTTTTTACGGGAGGGGAACTCGATACTCTGGAAATGAAGATGAACAGCCGTTTAAAAAATGAATTGATGAAGGAGAATTTTTCGGCAGCCACTGATGAAATGGATCAATATCGCGCAAACAATGATCAGGCTGGTTTTAATATTCGGCTTGCTGAATTAAGAGCTGAAGTTGATAGTTTGTACGAAGTAAGCGAAAAATTTGCTTTTACGGCCGAGCAAAGGGAGACATATACAACAATTGGTGGTTATCCATCGTTAGATGGAGATTATACCGTTTTTGGAGAAGTGGTGGAAGGTTTGGAAGTGCTGGATAAAATTGCAGCCCTTGAAACCGATCAGTTTAATCGTCCAAAAAGTGACATAAAAATGGAAGTTGAATTGGTAAAATAAAATATGGCTCGTTTTGTAATTATAGTGTTTTTAAGTGTTTTGTTTTGCTTTGATGCGAGTGCGCAATCGAAAGTGATTCAGATATCTACCAATTTTGGATCGATGAAATTCAGGCTTTACGACGACACGCCAAAACATCGCGATGCCTTTATTGAGTTGGCCAACGAAGGGTATTACGATGGAACACTTTTTTACCGGGTTATTCAGGATTTTCTGATACAGGGTGGCTCTAAAAGTTCGAAAGATGCTCCTCCCGGGAAACGTATTGGTTATGGCGACCCTGATAAAACAGTGGATGACGAAATACTTTCACATTATTTTCATAAAAAGGGATCGCTTTGTGCGCCTCGCCAACCCGACGATATTAATCCCTTTAAACAATCGGATATTTCGCAGTTTTTTATTGTGAAAGGAAGTGTGCATACAGCAGGTGCCTTGGATACAATGGAGCTGGCAATTAATCGCCCAATCCGAAAAAAGATTACTTCAAAATATCTAACCCCTTCGGTTCGGGCCCGGTTAAAGCAGTTAAAAGAGGAGAAAAAGGTAAGCGAATTTAGGGCAATCGCCGACGATATAAAAGATAGAATTGAAACAGAATATAGCCTACATCCCGGAACTTTGGAATTTTCAGAAGCTCAACGAGAAGCCTACACCAGTGTTGGTGGTTATCCTGAATTGGATGGGAAGTACACTATTTTTGGTGAATGTATTTCTGGATTTCAGACGATTGATAAAATTGCCTCACTTAAGGCAGATAAAAACAACCGACCTTTCACCGATGTGAAAATTACTCTTACCGTTTTAACTGAATAAAATGAGACATTTTGCCGCCTTACTATTTGTCGTTTTTGTTTTGTTTTCGTGTGGAAATAAAGAGAATAAAACTGCAGGACAAGCTGATAAAACGAATTCAAGGCCGGAGAATATTGTTCAAAATCAGGATAATGGATGGGAAACTGTTCTGTCGGCATTGGTTAAAATTGATTCGTACGATGGGAACCGGATATTGGAGTCGGGACAGGGATTTTTTGTGGGCGAAAATTTGGTGGCAACAAAATACTCGCTGCTTAATAACGCTACCAATGTACATTTGACTCCTTTTGATGAAAACAAAAAATATATTGCCACAAAATTTGTGGCATTCGACCGAATTAACGACCTGATTATTTTGCAGGTAGACAGTTTAAAACGTAAACCTATCGAACTTTTTCAGGGGGAGGTACCAAATTTTGCCAAGTCGATTTATGTTGCGCCAAAAACAAGTAAAATTATTCAGCTTTTTTCGGGTAAGGTTTTAAACCTGGCGTCGGTTCGGGGAACAAAACTATTCCGTATTACCAATTTAATCAGGCATTCGCAAATGGGGGCTCCTATTTTTGTGTCGAATAGAAAAGCCATTGGTATCGCATTTTCAGGAACCGTAAATTACGAGCAACAAAGTTTTGCTATTCCTTCAATTTATATTTCCGCAATGCTAAAGAAAAAGGAGGAGGCCAAACCGTTGGAGTTGCTCAAAACAACTTCGAATGCTAAAACTG
>JBFFMM010000302.1:0-3022 GCA_041554075.1 Draconibacterium sp.
CAAAAGATCAGGATTGGAAAAGTTTAAATCAACCTGATCTGCACTAAATGTTGTCCAAACATGTTTGGTTCCGGCAGCGGTTTTGTAAGCAGTTAAAAGTGGAGTATTTCTGGGGCGCGTTACCTGCGATAAATCTTTTTCAGGATCTTCGCAAATAAAATAGTCCTTGCCCTTTCCTTTTTGTTTTAAAAAGTTCTGAAACCATTCTCCCTGGCTCGATGCGTGGTTGATTACCAAATCAGCCATTAAATCAAAATTTTTGTTTAAGGCTTTCACATCGTTCCAGTCACCCAGTTCAGGATTTACCTGACGAAAATCGATTACTGAAAAACCATCATCGCTGCTGTAAGGGAAAAAAGGCAATATATGCACCACTGTAAGTTGCTCCTTCAAATTTTTATTCAGAAAAGAATTTAAAGTACGAAGTGGAATTTGATTTTCAGATTTTATGCTGTCGCCGTAAGTTATGAGCACTACATCTTTTTCGTTCCATTTCGAGCTTGATCCAATCGTAACTTCGTATTTTGAAATTACTTTAATCAGATTATTGAGAATAGCGGCAGAAAATTTTTCCTTATAGATAAAACGCAGTCTGCTCTCAATTTTTTTAATGAAAGTTATTTCGGGAATTGCCATAATAAAACGTTTTATATGATGTTGTTGTCGTCTTCTACAATCTGGTTAAACTCCTCTAAAATGCTGGGGAAAGCACTTTGTACACGTTTCCAGCTTGGCATTAACGGAACAGTATCCGGATTATTCAAATAATCGATACCCGATTGGTAAACGTTTTTTACGAACAAATCGATCACCTCTTCTTCTCGGTGAAAATCGTAACTTAAACCATTCATGGCGGCATCGGCTTTGTAGAGATCAACAAATTCCAATGCAATTCGATAATACGTTGCTTTTAAGGTTCTGAAAAACTCGTGAGAGAGTGTAATTCCGTCAGTTGATAATTTGGCAAAAATTGCTCGCGAAACATCGCGGCTCATTTTCGAAAGTCCTTTATCGGCATCTTCTACAGAAAGCGACTGGTGTTTGTGATCGTAACGATCGGCAATTTCTACCTGACACACCCGGTTAAGTGCATTATTGCGTTCAACTTCTGAAAGTATTCCAATTTCCAATCCCCAATCGAAGGGTATGCGAATGGTTTTAATAATGTCGGCACGCATCGAGAATTCACCTGCAAGCGGATAACGAAAACTATCTAAATATTCTAAATAGGTATGATGTCCTAAAAGTTTTTTCAAAGTGCGTAAAAGAGGAGTCACCAACAAACGAACTGCACGCCCGTGCATTTTTTCATCATCGGTTCTGAAATAATAACCTTTACAATATTTAAAATTAAACGATGGATCGGCAACCGGGTAAACAAGACGTGCCAACATTTCTCGGTTATAAGTAACAATGTCAGCATCGTGTAATGCAATTGCTTCCGATTTTCCACTGGCGATCATGTAACCAAAGCAGAACCATACATTACGACCTTTCCCCGGCACTGACGTGTCTATTTTTTTTGTGGCCAGTTTCCTTTTGAATTCCTGCATGCGTGGGCCGTCGTTCCATAATATCCTGTGGTGTTGTGGTAATTCTGCAAAATATTCCAAAGCATGTTTATACTGTGAATCGTTGGCTTGGTCAAGCCCAATAACAATTTCAGAAATGTATGGAATATCCTTTAGCGTTTTTACAATATCTTTTAAAGCTTGTCTCGAAAGCTCCGAATAAAGAGAGGGAATTATCAGTCCGATCGGACGTTTTTTACTAAAACCTTCCAGTTTTTGTTCTAATTCTTCGTACGGTCTGGCACGCAAATTATGTAGCGTTGCTACAAATCCGTTCTGATAAAAATCTCCCATTATATTAGCTTTAAAATTGTCAAATAACTAAAACGTCTTTTGGTTGTGCCAATGGCAATATCTAAATATAAGTAAACTTTTGATTTTCGGGCTCGTTATCGATATTCTGTAATAGTCGTTTAACTATATGATAAACTGCACCAAAAATTATTTACAATTCACGCATGTACATACTTTTAATTATTGGTTCCAGTTTATCTGCAATAATTTTATGATCGAAGTTTTCTTTTAACACTTTTAGATTGTGCATAACCACTTTGTTACGGTACGGAATATCGGTTAAAAGTTTGTACGCAGCGTCAACCAGGTCTTTGCCTACAGGTTCTCCGGTTTCAATGGCAGGTAATTCAAAACCAAATTTTTCTATTTCATCCTTGTAAATTTCGTATTTGTTAATTACAGCAGGTACAGCAAACGAGATTAATTCCAAGAGGTTGTTTCCAAAACCTTCCACATCGCTAAAATAAGTTCCTATTCCACCATGCGCAGCTACAATAGACGGAATTTCAGCAAAATTGTAAAACTTTTTATCTACAATAATATCGCGGTGCGACAAAATATTATGTTCTCCAAAAATCAGTACAACATTACTGGCGGGATCATTTTTACAGAGTTCGGAATAATAAACATACAGATTGTTCAGGTACTCGTTTTGTTCATCGCCCGAATGGCCGCTAACAATCAATGCGATACATTTTTCTTTATTGCTTTTTTTGAATTTTTTATCCAGTGCAAAAGCCAGATCAATAGCCAGTTCAATTTTTTTGCGTGGAACCACACGGGTGTGTTGCAAAAGAATTACGGTATCATCCATTGAAAATCCTTTGCTTTCAACTTGTTGTTCTAGTCCAATGTCTTTAAAAAAATCGTTGTTGTAGTTGTCGTGTGGAGGACAAAGAGGCTGTTCCGAATCTGGATTCAAATTTTCCCATTTCCACGGAATCTCGCTGGTGTTGGGAACAACAGTTGTGCGAAGCTCGAAAAATTTATCGAGTTTACTGCTGTTGTACTGATTGAAAAGTCTTTTGCCCAGTTCAATTTGCTGATTGTTGATAAATGCTATGGAGTTTACATAATTTACGCCCGGAAGGTATTTTAAATACTTCTGAATTACCTCATTTGGATTTGAGAAAATATCGCGTTCAAAGTACGAATCG
>JBFFMM010000303.1:0-2996 GCA_041554075.1 Draconibacterium sp.
CCTGTAATTTTTCTTACTTTTAACGGCTTAGAAAAAATCTTAATAAATAGAATAGTATGACAAATGCAATTAAACAAACACTTCGCGACTCGTCGAAGGCACGATGGACTGCTTTGGTAATATTGTCGTTTACAATGTTTGTCAGGTATATGTTCACCGAAGTTATCTCTCCCCTAAAACCGATAATGGAACGTTCAATGGGTATGAACAGTGTGGATTATAAGTGCATATGGGCTGTTCAATGTATTCCTTTTTGCTACTAATCGTTCGGATGGTACTTGATCAATTTGGCATTCGTTTTAGTACAATTGCATAAGCTTTAATAATGATAGTTGGGGGAGTAATAAAATATGCTGCCTTTAAAGGTTTAATTGGAAGCCCCCGATGTGCCTATGACAATTCCAATTATATAATTAAAGATTACGCCTAAGGTCTTTTGGCTGGATTTGGATGTGTCCAATTTGGAGTGGTAGCAACAATTCTTGAAGAATTGTTGTATGAAGAATACAGTGTTGAAATTCACCCTGAAACAGGGGCGATTAAATTTGTAACCCGAAAATAATGAGTAGATAAATGTCAGGGTGTTAAAATAATAGAATTTTAATAATCAGTTCAATAAGAAAACCCGGTTAGTTGCCGGGTTCTCTTATTCTTAAATAGTAAATATTTTATTTGATACCATGCATCATTCTTTTTAGCCAAGGTGATAGTACAAGCAAAATTACTGCAATAATTGCCGATTGAATAGCAATTAACCAAAATACCTGAATCTCAGTTCCCAAAACATCTTCCAGACGCAACGAAATAGCTTTCATTTGAGATGCAACGAAGTTACCTGCAGCAAACGAGCCCATCCATACACCCATCATGGTTGATACCAGTTTTGGAGGCGATAGCTTGGTAACCATCGACAATCCAATTGGCGATAAACATAATTCGCCAAAAGTATGAAGTAAAAATACAGCGCATAGCCACAATGGGCTTATCAACAGAACCTGATCGCCGGAAGTAGATTTGGAATATCCAATGGCCATGATAACAAATCCTAATGCCAGAAGTGTCATTCCCCATGCAAACTTCATTGGAGTGTTAGGATTCAATTTCCACTTACTTAGTTTGACCCACAATACACTGAAAATTGGTGCAAAAAGGACAATATAAATTGCGTTAACACTTTGGAACCAGGTAGCTGGGATTTCCCAGTTGCCGATTAGCCGTTGGGTATTGTCGCGGGCAAAAATATTAAACGTTGTTCCTGCTTGTTCAAAACCACTCCAGAAAAAAATATTAAAAACAGCCAATACAAGGATAACACCAACACGTGACCATTCCGTTTTGCCTGATGTGCCACGAAAAATATTGGTAAACAAATATAAGGTTCCACCAATTGCAATTACGTAAATGATGGTAGTACTTACTACCGATGGTATAACACCCCATCCAATAATAATTCCAAAAACTAGTCCCACAATACCAAGCACATAAACCAGAATGTTTAGCCAGTCTTTAATTATTAAACGAATACGTTCTGATTTTACTTTGGGTGGCATACCGATTTGACCCAGTGTATGACTGCGAACCAAAAACCAGATAGTACCGATCAACATACCAATTCCTGCTGCAAGAAAACCATATTGCCAAGCCACTTGTTCTCCCAATTTACCAGCGACCAATGGCGACAAGAAGGCACCTATATTGATTCCCATGTAAAAAATGGTGAACCCACCATCTTTGCGCGGGTCGTTGTTGTCGTACAACTCGCCTACCATGGTGGAGATATTTGGTTTAAAAAATCCATTTCCTAGAATAAGAATTCCTAAGCCTGCATAAAATAAAGTTTGGCGGATTTCCATATCAGCATCCACTCCGTGAAGCCAGGCGCTAAAAGCTAATAAGAACTGTCCAATTGCCATGGATACACCACCTATGTAAATAGCTTTGCGTTGCCCCAGAACTTTATCGGCTAAAATACCGCCGAGGATCGGCGTAACATACACCAATCCGGTGAATATACCGTAGATAGTAAATGCATCGAGTTCTGCCATTTCAAATCCACCGGAAGCAAAAGTTGATGTTAAAAAGAGCACTAAAAGTGCTCTCATTCCATAATAACTAAATCTTTCCCACATTTCGCTGGCAAACAGGGTCGATAGTGCAACCGGATGTCCAAAGAAGGCTTTGTTCTTGTCACTGCTCATAATTCCAAACCGTTTTATTTGTTAGAGAAGCAAAAGTATAAATTATATTGCAAGAATTACTTGAACATATCAGCTTTTACATTCGTTAACTGTATTTTCCTGTATCATTCAGAGGATTTCGTGAATCTTGGTCGGCAATAAATAATTTTTTATATTATCGTAAATGTTAGATGTATGAGAATATAAAAAGGATAAACATGGATTAAAATTCAGTAAATTTGTTGGATTAGAAGGATTCATTGAAAATAATTGTTCAAAGACACTATTTAAAAAATATTATATGACTATTGAAATAAAAAATCTGGAGCCAAAATCGGTGTGGAGTATTTTTGATCAGATACTTCAAATTCCAAGGCCTTCAAATCACGAAGATAAAATTCAGGATTGGGCAGTGAAATTTGGAAAAGATTTAGGTTTGGAAACCATTAAAGATGAAGTTGGGAATGTAATTATTCGCAAACCGGCAACCCCGGGATTGGAAAATCTCAAAGGAGTTATTTTCCAGGGACATTTAGATATGGTCCCACAAAAAAACAGCGATAAAAAACACGATTTTGTGACCGATCCAATTGACGCAATTGTTGAGGGCGACTGGGTAACGGCAAATGGAACAACCTTGGGTGCCGATAACGGAATTGGTGTTTCGTCTGCATTGGGAGTTTTGGCTTCGAAAACAATAAAACACGGTCCTGTTGAAGTGTTGTTAACCGCAACCGAGGAAACCGGAATGGACGGAGCAAAAGGTTTAAAAGACGGTATTCTGAAAGGTGATATTCTTATCAATACCGATACCGAAGA
>JBFFMM010000304.1:0-2991 GCA_041554075.1 Draconibacterium sp.
TTGCCAGCAGCATGGCCAGCCACAAGATTTCGTTTTGCATTTTTTTATTTTTAAGATGCAGGGTTATGCCACCTGCAAAAGTTTAACAATTCAATTTCGGGCTGCAAATGTATAGGAAAAAGTTCAAAGTTTAATGTTTTATGTTCAAAGATTAACGAACAGATTTGTAAGATGTTAATAATCCTTGTTCGTTAATCGAAATCCTTAAACCGTTCTCTGTTATAAGAGTAGCGACATAGTTGTGCTCATCTCTTTCCAACTTCAACGAATAAGCAACTCCATCCTTACTCCCTGATTCAGGTATTTTCAAACCAGCCAAAGTTGGTGCGTAAGTACTAAATTCGGTTCTATAACGAAGTTGTTTGTCATAAATAAACCATAAATAATTCGCCCATTTTTCTTCTTCAGGAAGTGTAAACTGTACCCGCTCTCCCGACACCGGGTTTTCGGAGAACTGCAACATCCCCCATCGCTCGGGATAGTGCATGTTTATTAATCCCTGCGGACTCCAAACCCAATTGTTTTCGGGGACAAGTTTTTTAGTTTCAGGCACCTGTTTGCGCACATATTTGGCATCAACAAAATCGGTTTGCCATTCTACACGCGAAAAATTGATCTTCCATACATCGCTGTCTTTTGGTTGTTTAAATGGTCCGTCCAAAGTTAAGGACGAAAAAGGGATCGCCATTTCAACGGTCCACCTTATATCCTCATCTCCCGGATCGTTTAATGTCCCATCAATAGAAACGGCACTTTCAAATCCTTTAGCGTTCCACTCAATATTTGCCTTTCCACCATTTCGGTAGGGTTTATTCATAAACAAATCGAAAAGTGTGTTTTGGGCATTCACCTCAAACTCGAAATAATTGTGTGTGTCGCGGTCGGGGTCAATAAAAACCTCAAAATCGTTTTCGTGATACACGATCATGTCATTTTTATCGTAATACGCCCAGATATGCGGCTCTTCCAATTCAGCAAAAATGTAGAGATTCGCTTCATCCCACAACATTTTCATGCGGGTGCGATAAGTGGGTTTTGGTTTTTTATCTCCTTCAATATCCCCGAAATTTTCCGACCATTGAGCTTGCTTCCATTCCTCTTCATCCGGTTTCCCATCAACAGTTATTTCAGCAGGAGTTTTATAAACCACATACTGTTTCCCTGGTTCAAAAACAGTTTCAAACTCCATTATTCTTTCCTGAGAACGGCATGAAAATGCGGATATAATAATACCTGCCAATAATATAACTTTGACTTTTAAACACATAGTAGTTCTATTTTTCAAGTACAAAGCTATTACAAAAAGATGAATCGAATGGAGGTGATATTCTGTTTTTTTAGTATTCCTACATTAGCTCAGATCTACATCACGCGAAATATAACCCGTGTAATCTTTTAAAGCAGGCCGATAATTCTCGTGAAACAGTTCCGAGGTAACCATAAAGTCGGCCGTTGAACGATTTGATGCGGTTGGAATATTATACAAGACGGTTATCCGAAGTAAAGCTTTAACATCCACATCGTGTGGCTGCGGTTGCATCGGATCCCAAAAGAAAATCAACACATCAACTTTCCCCTCGCAAATAAGAGCTCCAAGTTGCTGATCGCCACCAAGCGGCCCTGATTTTAAGCGGGTCACCTTTGGCGGAACGGCACCATGCTCTTCGCAACTTTTAGCCAAGGTTTCTTCAACCATCTTTCCGGTAGTACCTGTGCAGATTAAGTCGTGCTGTAAAAGTTCCTTCCAGTTAAAGGCTACCCATTCCATTATGTCTTTCTTTCTATTATCGTGTGCTACAATAGCTATATTCTTTTTCTTTTTCATTTCTATGTTATTGTGAAATTTACATTTCAAATTATTAGCCAAAGGTATGCGCTTATTTAGAATGGGTCAATATGTTAGTCTAAAACCAAAGAAGATTATTGAAAACTTAATTTTATGTAAAAAACAAAGACCCGTTCTTTATCCTTTACTGCCAGATAAATAACGGGTCTTTTTTGTATTTTAAAACTACTATTGATGTATTATTTGAACGAATATTATTTATGAATGTTTTAAAGATTGAAGGGATTGAGTTTAGATTGATTTGATTGAATTTTCAATCAAAATCTATCTTTTTTCTAGCTTTAATCAATCTCTTTTCTAGCTTGTCCAGATTAGGGTATCTAAATGTAATAACCTAAGCTCACCTTAAGCGAATATTACACAGTCAATTCCTTAATTTCATCAATCATTTGAAGCGCCAAACCATCTGCTTTTTCCATTGAATTTGCTTCGGCATAAATACGAATAATTGCTTCGGTATTCGATTTACGTAAATGCACCCACGAATCGGAGAAATCAACTTTTACACCGTCAATGTCAGTTACTTGTTCATTGGCGTACTTCTCTTTCATTTTCACAAGTAGGGCATCTACATCAATATCAGGAGTCAGCTCTATTTTATTTTTCGAGATAAAATAATCAGGATACGTTTTGCGTAAATCAGAGCATTTTAATCCGCTTTTTGCCAGGTGCGTTAAAAATAAAGCAGCGCCAACCAAGGCATCTCTACCACTATGACTGGTAGGATATATAATTCCTCCATTTCCTTCACCACCAATTACCGCGTTTGTTTCGCGCATTTTAGCCACCACATTTACTTCACCCACCGCCGCAGCCGTGTAGGTTTGTCCGTGTTTTTCGGTAATCACACGCAAAGCCCTGCTCGATGATAAATTTGAAACAGTATTCCCGGGAGTTTTACTTAGTACATAATCGGCAATTGCAACCAAACTATACTCTTCGTTAAACATGCTACCATCTTCGTTTATAATGGCCAAACGATCCACATCGGGATCCACAACAAAACCAACATCTACGTTATTTTTTCGAATTATCTCTGAGGTTTCAACCAGGTTTTCCGGAAGAGGCTCCGGTACGTGTGCAAAATGTCCTGTCGGATCGCAATTAATCTCAACCACTTTATCAATTTCCAAAGCTTCAAACAA
>JBFFMM010000305.1:0-2961 GCA_041554075.1 Draconibacterium sp.
ATTGCTGTAAGCCTTTGGTTATCAGTTGTCGGGATGACAAGATTTGAACTTGCGACCCCTCGCCCCCCAGACGAGTACGCTACCAGGCTGCGCCACATCCCGAATTTTTGTGATTGCAAAAGTAATGCTAGATTCTTTTTCTGCAAACTTTCCAGAAATAAAATTTCAGGAGCATGTATTTTTAAGTATAGAGTATAACTATCATAACTTCATTATTATCGATTGAATTTATTGGGTGCGCTTCAAGATGTTTTGTATTTTTGCTCAAAATATAAAATTATAGACATGTTTAAACCACTTGATATTAACGAAAGCGAAGAGAAAAAAAATACAGAACCTACTGATGTAGAACAAGTAAAATGTTTAATTGTTGGTTCAGGTCCTGCCGGATATACTGCAGCAATTTACGCGGCACGTGCTAATTTAAATCCTGTGATGTACGAAGGACTGCAACCTGGAGGACAATTAACTACTACTACCGAGGTTGAAAACTATCCTGGTTATCCGGAAGGAGTTACCGGCCCTGTAATGATGGAAGACCTAAAAAAACAGGCTGAACGATTTGGAACAGATGTTCGTTGGGGAATGGCAACAAAAGTTGACTTTTCGGGTGAAGTGCATAAAGTTTGGATCGATGATTCAAAGCTAATTGAAGCAGAAACAGTAATTATTGCCACAGGTGCTACCGCTAAATACCTTGGTTTGGAAGATGAGACAAAATATGCCGGTGGTGGTGTTTCGGCCTGTGCAACATGCGATGGATTTTTCTACCGCGGAAAAGATGTAGCAGTTGTTGGCGGAGGAGATACTGCAACTGAAGAAGCCATGTATTTGGCAGGTCTTTGTAAAAAGGTTTATCTGATTGTTCGTCGTGACGAATTACGCGCCTCGAAAGTTATGGCTGAACGTACCATGAAAACTAAAAATATTGAGATTTTATGGAAACATCAGACTATTGGTTTGTTTGGCGATGGTGTTGTTGAAGGAGCTACATTAATAAAGAATAAAGGAGAAGAGGGTGAAGAGGAAGTAAAAATCAAGATTGATGGATTTTTCCTGGGAATTGGACATAAACCAAATTCTGAAATCTTTGCTGATTATATTGACACCAACGAAATTGGATACATTAAAACGATACCGGGAACATCTAAAACAAAAGTGCCAGGCGTATTTGCTTGTGGCGATGTTCAAGACGACCAGTATCGACAAGCGGTTACAGCCGCCGGCTCAGGTTGTATGGCAGCAATTGATGCAGAGCGTTACCTTTCGGAAAAACACGCTTAATAAAATACTTTTCAGGAAAAGGAAGCAGGGCAGTTTGTCCTGCTTTTTTTATAATTGTCCGATGATAAAATTAGGGATACTGAAAATTGGTGTTATTTGGTAACAATTTGAATTTGGAAGTAGTATTTAATAAATTTTGCTTTTCGCAGAGCGATACAATTAGGGAAAACGAATCGGAAACACTAAACTTGCAAAATGTAACAACTGTTGTAGAAACACGAAATCATGAGTATTTTACAGACAATAACAAGAATGATTTATCGTTACAATCAAAAGTATCGATTTTTATGAAAATAAGCTTTACCAGACTTTATCAGACCAACTGGTTTTTTATAGCAACTCTACTCTTTGTAATTTCTTTACCTTTTTCAAATGCATTGATCTCTATTTCGGGAGGTTTGTTGGTGGCAGCAGCGCTATTCAGCATAAACAAACAACATTTTAAAAGTTACATTCACGAACGGAAACTACTCTTTTTCGCAATTGGTGTTTATTTAATTTATCTCGGGTGGTTGATATTTACCAACGATTGGAAATGGGCTACTTACGATTTACGTAAAAACATGGCCTATTTAACTTTACCGGTAGCATTTATTTTAGGCCCCAAACTTTCCATGCTACAGTATAAGCGTATTTTACGTATTTTTTCATTCGCAGTGGTAGCATCGGCAACAATTACTTTAATTCAATTTTACCTGACGGAAGATCATTCGATATTGAATGCGCAACACTATGGCTTTATGCACCACATCCGCTTCAGTCTTCAAATCGATTTTTCAATACTTATTCTAATACAACTTTTGTACGAGCAAAGGAAAAGTACAAGCAAATATTTACAACTCGGAATTGTTGCTGCTTTACTAATATTACTTTCTTTTTTGTTGTGGCATCAATCTCTTACAGGAATCATAACTTTAGTAATTACTTTATTTGTGGCATTAGCAATGTGGATTACCGCCCATTCGAACAAAAAAACAAAGCTCGTTGGGAGTTTAATCTTAGTTGCAATAGTTGTACTTCCTGTTGCGTATTTGTATTATGCCATCGACAAGTATTATACAATTGATAAAATTGACCCCGGGCAATTAAAAGAGTTAACAAGCGAAGGGAATAAATACAGCCATAATTTGAAAGATAAGTCGATTGAAAATGGGCATTATGTATGGTTGTATATTTGCGATAAAGAACTGGAAAGAGAATGGAATAAACGTTCAGAATTAAAGTATAATCAGTTGGATCAGTTTGGGTACAATGTGAAATATACGATCATACGCTATTTGGCATCAAAAAATCTGAGAAAGGATGCCGAGGGGGTAAAAGCTTTAACAGATGACGACGTAAAGAATATTGAAAACGGAATAAGTAATTATATTCTGGCTGATAAAAGTATTTCGCTTTATCCCCGAATTTATATTAGCATTTGGGAGCTGGATACTTATTGGAAAACAGGAAATGCCAATCACCGTTCGTTGGCACAGCGGCTGGAATATACAAAAGCTGCCTTTTCAATTATTAATGATAATTTTTGGGTGGGTGTTGGAACAGGGAATTGGAAACAGGCTTATCGCGACTTTTACATCAATTCAAAATCGAGAATGGCACCGGCTCGATACGGTAATGTTCACAACCAATATCTAAATTACATGGTTAAGTTTGGTATTGTCGGTTTGTTACTGG
>JBFFMM010000306.1:0-2956 GCA_041554075.1 Draconibacterium sp.
ACTCATCGGCATAGGCCGGATAAATATCCACCGTATCGCCTTTTACTCGAAAATTACCTCGCTGAAAATCGACTTCACTGCGCGAATAAAGTGCTTCTACTAACTTACGCAGCATTGCATTGCGCGAAACATTTTGCCCTACTTTTAATTCAGTAATATTTTCATGAAAATCCTGGGGATTTCCAATTCCATACAAACACGAAACCGATGAAACCACAATAACATCGCGTCGTCCGGAAAGCAATGCAGAAGTAGCACTCAGACGAAGTTTTTCAATGTCTTTATTTATGGAAAGATCTTTTTCTATGTAGGTATCGGTGGTAGGCAAATAAGCTTCTGGCTGGTAATAATCGTAATACGAAACAAAGTATTCCACTGCATTTTCAGGGAAAAACTGTTTCATTTCGCTGTAAAGCTGGGCCGCCAAAGTTTTGTTATGACTTAAAACCAAAGTTGGTCGTTTAACCTCCTTTATTACATTGGCAACCGTGAATGTTTTCCCCGACCCTGTGACGCCCAATAAAGTTTGAAAAGGCTCACCATTTACAACACCTTCTACGAGTTGACGAATCGCTTCCGGCTGATCTCCAGTAGGTTGATAATCTGAAACAACTTTAAAATCCATTAGACGAATATAGGCAAAATTGAAGGCAAAATTAATCCTTTACTAACACAGAGTGCTATTCTTTTTTTCTATTTTTGCTCTTAACCATTAAATATCAATAATTGAGTAAAAGTTTGGACGCCTTTCTCAATTGAAATACACAAAATATGAATTGGATTAATCGAATAGGTTTAATCGTAGTGCTAATGTGCACTGTTGCTTTCACCCAAGCCCAGGGTATTGAATCGTCAAATTATAAAAACCATACAAATAAAGGCCTCTACATGGGAGCTTCTGCGTCGACAAATGGTTGGGGTTTTAATGCTCGATATGCTTTTAACGAAAAACTCTCGTTTAAAACCGGATACGAAAACTTGTCACTATCGTATACATTTACATTTAGTGAATATGACATTAGTTATGATACCGACCTCGACTTTAAAACCGGAGGAATACTGGCTTTGGTAGATTTTAGTTATGCAAGAAATCTTTACCTCTCAGCTGGAGTTGTTTTTAGTGCATTTAATGCTGAAGTGAACGGCGCAGCAGTTAGTGATTTACAGTATGGCGATATTGTTATTCCGGCTGAAGATATTGGTACATTTAAATTTGTGGCAGAACCCGGTTTAAAAGTTTCGCCCTATATTGGAGCAGGCTACCAGGCCTTTTTTGGCAAACGCGACGGGGTGGTATTTAACTTCGAAACCGGACTTTATTATATGGGAGCACCTGATTTTACTATTGAAGCTGATGGTCTGCTGGCTCCAACCAGCGATCCGGCATTTGGGCAAGCTGAATATTTAGAAAGCCAGTTTGATGCCTATAAGATTTATCCTGTAATTAAGTTAAATCTGGCTTTCAAGATTTTTTAATCTGAAATTCATTTATCATGAAAAATAAAACAAATAACTGGAGAATTGTATTGTTCGCAATATTGGTTAGTATGCTTTCGGGCTGTGGAGAAATGTTAGATGATCCTACAATTGACAAAAACACAGGAGAAGATATCAATTTTCTTATCGTTGATTTCAATTTCTTTACTACACGCGTAAGCTACAAGCTTGTTGATGTTTCTGATAATTCCATTGTTACCTCACCTGCAAAAATTTGGTTTACAGGTGCCAATGCCAACGACATTGTAAATTTTGCTGGAGAAAAAAACGAGAACTACACCACTTCCCAAGGGCAAATGGAGCTTACATTCGATCCTAACGTTGCAGTTTCCGCAAGTTCACCTCTTGAAATAACGGTTCATGTTGAAGTAAACGGTTATGAAGATTTTTCTCAGGGAATTCAAATTAATAGTGATGGGAAAAAAACATTTGAATTGTTGTTAACCAAAGAAAGCAGCGGTGATGGTGATGTTTTAACGGGTTCAGAGGATGACGATTCTTTTATATTCTCAATTGCCCCAATAACAAAATCAACTTCTGTTACGGAACAACCTTACCTGATAACTTATCGAATTACAAAAAGTGATCTCTTAAAATGTAAAGATTACTATGATCAGTTTATATTTTCAAGCGAAGCCGAAATGATGGCTGCTTATACAAACGATCCCGAACATTTTTTATCAATGGCAATAAAAAGGTATAACAAACATCCTCTAATAATTGACAGATTATTTGTTGATGGCACCAGCCAAATGGTTTCGTTTCAGAAATTGGAAACAGGTACCATTCTCGACCTTAGCTTGGGTGGCCGAAAAGTTACAGATTTAAATGGTGGTGTAATTACGCAAACCGGCACCTACAGCGGTGATCCACAACCTGATGTATTTGGTTTTACCGAATTTAAAACCGAAGGATGGGAAGTTCTCGGAACTGTTCTAAATCATACAACACTTAACTCGAAATACACACTTAGTAGTGCCTCATTGGAAGTACTTTGTTTAACCGGTACCAGTATCAAATTTGCATCAAATGCAGTTAGCAGCTTTTCAATAGATGCCGACTTTTATGATGCAAATCAGGACCTGATTACCACAATTAACTTTAAAGGTGATTTTCCTGAAACGTTTACTTTGGAAAATGTTCCGGCAAAAAGTGCAACAGCGGTTTTCCGTACAAACAATTCTTCATTTAAAACCATTCCTTCATTAGAAATTGCCAGCTTATGCAGCGGGAGTTACGAAATAGATGTGGAAGCTTCAGATGGCTATGAAGAATATCAAATTGCATTAAAAGCCTTGTGCTCCGACAACAAGTCGGTTGCTGTTGCTCCAACTTACAGTGGCGAAATGAAGATTAAAAACTCGAACGACCCGTGGCAAGGAATCGACATGAAAGGAGGAATTGTAAATATTCTGGCAAAACCAGATCAAGAATACGAATTACGTTTACTTTGGAATGA
>JBFFMM010000307.1:0-2956 GCA_041554075.1 Draconibacterium sp.
GCCCCGCTGTCTTCTAAAATTAGAACATGTTGTATAAAAATTCAGGAAGTATTTGTAAAAGCTTTCTACTTTGGGGCAATTCATTGCTTCATTCTCGGTAGATACTTGGTAAAAAGGCTTAAATTGGCACTTCAATTTTCAAGAAAAAAACCTTATGGTAAAAAGAACTATAAACAACTACAACGAATTTGAAGCTCTTTTGGGGCAAGTAATTGGCGTTTCAGATTATATACAAATCACGCAAGAACAAATCAACAAATTTGCCGATGCTACTCTCGATTTTCAATGGATTCATACCGATCCGGAGCGGGCAGCAAAAGAGTCGCCGTTTAAAACCACCATTGCACACGGTTATTTATCGCTTTCGATGTTGACCTATTTATGGTACAATGTGGTTGAGGTAAACAATGTAAAAATGATTGTAAACTACGGTATTGAGAATTTACGTTTTCAGCAACCGGTAAAAGTGAATGATAAAATACGTGCAACTGTTTCGTTAAACGACATTAAAAACCTTCGGGGAATCGCCAAGGTTCAGGTGAAAATTGTTGTAGATATTGAAGGCGAGAAAAAACCGGCCTACGACTGCCTGGTAAATTTTCTCTATCACTTTGAATAGAAGACATTTCAGATAAATGAATAAAGCAAAGAGGCTGTCTCAAAAGAGGTGGCCTTTTTTAATATTCAGCGAATAGTTGAAAAAAGATTGCAAGCAGCAACGCTTCGCTTTGTTTGATTTTCAGCGATTTAGTATCTTCAGGCATGACAAGGAGATACAAAAAAATACCATTCAAACCTTATCATGATAAACAATCGATGCTGTTTCCTCCCAATATCGATGAACTGGTTCCTTCAGGACATCCGGTGCGTATCGTTGACAGCATAATAGATAAGGTTGATATCCAGTCCATCCTGGATACTTATCCGGGCGGCGGCAGTTCCGGTTACCATCCGCGCATGTTGCTAAAAGTGTTGATTTACGCTTATCTGCGAAACATTTATTCGAGCCGCCAGATTGAAGAAGCGCTAAAAGAGAATATCCATTTTATGTGGATAAGCGGCATGAGTAAACCTGACCACAATACCATCAACCGGTTCCGGGGGAAACGTCTGGATGGAAACCTGAAAGAAATATTTGGATCGGTGGTAGAAATGCTTTCAGCCGAAGGGTACCTGAGCATAAAAGAGGTTTACATAGACGGTACAAAAATGGAAGCCAACGCTAACCGTTATACCTTTGTTTGGGGCAAAGCCATTGAAACCCAAAAAGAAAAGATCCGGCAGCAGTTGGAAGAAATCTGGGGACATGTACAATCGGTGTATGAACAGGAAAAAGACCTTCCGCCTACACCAGATTTTGAAGAAATATCATCAGAAAAAGTAGAAAAGGCCATCGCGCAGATTAATGAAGCACTAAAGGACAGGAATACCAGTTCTGAAGTAAAAAAAAACTGAAGTACGCAGCCAAAAACTGGCCGGTTAACCTGTTGAAATATGAAAAGCAGGAAGAGATACTGCAAGAACGTAACAGCTATTCTAAAACCGACCACGACGCAACTTTCATGCGCATGAAAGAAGACCACATGAGAAACGGGCAGTTAAAACCCGCTTACAACTGGCAGTTTTCTTCCAATAACCAGTTTGTGGTCAATTATACTGTTGAGCAAACCACCACCGACACTACCACACTTCCCGGGCACTTGAAAGAACACGAAAAACTATATGGCGAATATCCTGAAGTAGCAACTGCCGATTCGGGCTATGGCAGTGAAGAGAACTACGAGTTTATGGAAGAGAAAGAAATTGAAGCTTTTGTAAAGTTTAATTACTTCCATAAAGAACAGACCAAAAAGTTTAAATCAAATATCTTCCATAAGGACAACCTTTATTACAACCCTGAGAAAGATTGTTTTTATTGCCCGATGGGACAGGAAATGACAAAGTATGGCACCGGAACCCGTGAAACCACAACCGGTTTTAAACAGAACTTAACTTATTACAAGGCACAAAATTGCAAAGGCTGTCCCTTACGCTGGGGCTGCCACAAAGCAAAAGGCGATCGTATTATTGAAATCAACCAAAACCTGGAAAGGCACAAACAAGTAGCCCGTGAAAAGCTGTTGAGCGACGAAGGGGTAAAACGCCGCAAACAGCGGCCTGCAGATATTGAAGCAACTTTTGGGATTATTAAAAATAACAAAGGTTTCCGAAGGCTTATGCTCCGTGGTTTACGAAAAGTAGAAATTGAAACCGGGTTAATCGCTTTAGCACACAATTTAGCTAAAATTAGTGCCTAAAAGTACTTAATCCCTTTCGACTTTATTGAAAAAATAGTTGAGAGGAAAATATCTTGAAAAGTCAAGTGCAAACTCAAAAAAACGGAAAATAAAAAACCGTCCCAAAAACTTGTTTTGAGACGGCCTCTTTTCATTTTTCCAATTATTATTTCGAAGATCTGTATACGTTTTGTAAATCTTTTGCTTTTGTTACCGGGATCAGTTTAAATGAAAAACTGTATTTTTTCTCCAGTAACCTGTACTTGTCTATCGGGCGTGCATTAATCGACCATGAATCGTTTCCTCCCACTCCCGCCATGGCAGCGCTTATATTTACAGTTAATTTGTCAGCTTTAACAAGCTCAGTGGGATGTTGTGCATCGCGAATATTTTGGGCAGTGTATGGCCAAAACGAAGTTTGTATCGGGTTATCACCAAGCACCATCAGTCCGCTTTTGTCCGCATTGGTTAAAGCCAGCCAACGCACACAAGTGTAATTGCTGCTTTCCTGAGGTTTTACGTAATTGTAATAAAAATCGTCAACTTTGCCGGTAAAGATGTTTACTTCGGCAGCACGGTTTCGGTCCGAATAATTCTCAAAAGGACCTTTGCCATAGAAGCTCATTTCCTGCAGGTTTTTGGAAACTCCCATTGCAAGTCCGACCCGGATTGGTTCCGGC
>JBFFMM010000308.1:0-2947 GCA_041554075.1 Draconibacterium sp.
AAAGAACCATGCTAAATCATATAAAACAACAGTTTATTACAAAACGAAAAATTAACACGCTCGAAGAAGCAATGAAAGGCGCCGACGTATTCCTTGGGCTTTCGGTTGCCGACGTGGTAACAAAAAAAATGATTAAGTCGATGGCACGTAACCCAATTGTTTTTGCCATGGCCAATCCAAATCCTGAAATTTCATACGAAGATGCGACTTCTGTTCGTGATGACATAATTATGGCAACAGGACGCAGCGACTACCCGAACCAAATAAACAATGTGCTGGGCTTCCCATTTATTTTTAGAGGTGCATTGGATGTGCGGGCAACTTCGATAAACGAAGAAATGAAAATTGCTGCGGCAAAAGCATTAGCAAAACTGGCAAAAGAATACGTACCCGAAATGGTTGCCAAAGCGTACAACCTAAAAAATATTGTTTTCGGGAAAGAGTACATCATTCCTAAACCCCTCGACCCAAGGCTTATTACAACTGTTTCGACAGCTGTGGCACACGCAGCCATGGAAAGTGGTGTTGCCCGAAAACCTATTAAAAGCTGGGCGGCCTATAAACGCGAATTAATAGGCCGACTTGGAATCGACAACAAATTGATAATGGCCATACGAAACAAAGCCAAACAAAACCCTAAAAAAATTGTATTTGCCGAAGCGAATAGTTTCCGAATTTTAAAAGCAGTACAATTTGTGGTACGCGAAGGAATTGCAAAACCCATTCTTATAGGAAACGAAGACAAAATAAAGGAGCTAATTAAAGAGAACCAACTGGAACTGGGCAATATCCCAATTATTGATTTATACCAATCGGTTAGCGATGAAAAACGACATCAATTTGCCAAAATACTTTACGAAAAACGTAAACGCAAAGGAATGACCTACAATGAAGCCGTAGAAAAAATGTACAACCGCGATTATTTCGGATCGATGATGGTTGAAACCGGCGAAGCCGACGCATTTATTTCAGGATTCTCTCGCAACTATTCTTCTACAATTCGTCCTGCCATACAAGTAATTGGTGTAAAAGAACAGTTTAACCACATTGCCGGCATGTATATTTTAATGACCAAACGCGGCTCGATGTTTCTGGCCGATACCACCGTAAATATGAATCCATCGGGCCAAACGCTGGCCGACACTACAATTTTAACCGCGGCAGAAGTCAGACGTTTTAACATTGAACCTAAAATTGCCCTTCTCTCCTACTCTAATTTCGGGGCACACAAAGGAGAAGGAAGTCCCGAGCGAGTAAAAGAGGCCGTAAAAATACTTCACGAGAAATATCCTGATTTAATTGTTGATGGAGAAATGCAGGCCAATTATGCACTCAACGGTAAACTTCGTTATTCGCGTTACCCTTTTAACAAATTGGGCGATCAGGATGCCAACACACTCATCTTTCCAAATTTAAGTTCGGGAAATATTACGTATAAAGTATTGCAAGGACTTGGAACTGCAGAAGCCATTGGCCCGGTATTAATGGGGATGAAAAAACCCATCCATATTTTACAGCGCGACAGCACCGTACGCGAGATAATAAACATGACAGCCATTGCAGTAATTGATGCGCAAGCAAACTCTGCCGAAGAGTGAAAATTAGGATGCCATTTCTTTAAGAAGCTGTTTAAGTTTTGTTTTTGTGAAATGTTTTTGATGGATTAAGTTTTCAGGCAAGTCAAAATTGAAGCGAATAGCAAGGCTATTTAAGTAAATTTTAACGAGGCATGAGGACTTAAGACGCAAAAACAAACCAAAGGATAAAATTTAAACAGCTTCTAATATTAGTGAAAGAAATGGCATCTTAAATTTAACTACAAAATTAAAATCCTACTCCTATTCCTAAACTAAAATAGGGTTCCCAGTCTTTGTATGGAGAATTATCGCTATTCAGCACATCAAATAATACCTGGGCATTTAACCAGGTATTTCGCGAAATGGGTTGACTGTAACCACCTCCCACTAAAAACATGGGCGCCAATTTCCGATCTTCCGTTCCATCAAAATAAAACCATTTGTAACTCATTAACGAAAACTCGGTATGTGCATACAATCGTGGCGACACCCTGAACCGGCTAAAGATACTGGCTCCGTAGTTCGAACCATTCTGCTCAATGGAATAACGATTGTCGCTCACGTATTCGTACGACACCTGCCCGCCAAGCGATAATTTTGGCGTTAACTTATAGGCCACCAAAGGCTGTGCTCCAATTACACTGTAGTTTTTACTAAAGTTCATGGTTACGTATCCGCCGTAATAAATTTTGCTTTTGTCGAGTTTTGGTTTCGGCAATTTGCTTTCTTCAGTTTGCACAACTTCAGTTGTGTCGGCTACCTGCGCAATCCCCAGCGTTGAAAGAAATACAAACAGGGTTAAAAAATAAAGGTACTTCATACGTTGTGTTTTTGTTTTCAATTAATAGCAAAAAGATACATAAAATTGTTTTGCCAGACCTCAAAAAATAAATTTTTATGTTTACAAAGATTTCGGAATTTATTTTTGAAAGAATAAATTTACAAGTGCAATCAAGTAATATTGTAGACAGCATTCACACATTAAAAATAATCGTACTATTTTTGAAGCATGAATATTGACAAGTACCCATCGCGTTTGTTAGAAAATGCAGTAAACGAATTTTCAAAACTTCCGGGCATTGGCAGAAAAAGTGCACTTCGTTTGGTTTTGCATTTGCTGCGTCAGGAAGTAGGCGAAGTAAACACCTTTGGAAACAGTCTTATTCAATTGCGAAACGAGATTTTACACTGTAAAACCTGCCATAACATATCGGATACCGAAACCTGCCAGATTTGCTCCAATCCCTCGCGCAACGCTGTCAAGTCGCAGCGCCACTGACCATCATGGTCGCGATTGTGAATTGAGCCCAGCATCACCTGGCATTCTTCCTCGGCAAAACCCTCCACTGCGCCGATCAGGTCCGATTTAA
>JBFFMM010000309.1:0-2944 GCA_041554075.1 Draconibacterium sp.
CGCAGATCATCTCCAAAACTACTGAGTACCAAGTATCAATTTTAGAAAACTTAGCCACATTTTCACTTCTCTGAGATTTCATTTTTCTTGTATCAACATTATCTGCGAAATCTGCGCGAGAATTTATTTTCCGTAAACAGTTTTATCATCTAAAATATGAACGTGATTTATTTCCAGCCTTCTGGTGGCTTCTAATACGTCGGGAACCTCTAACAATAAAATTGCCAGATTATTTTCGGTAATTAAGCGAGTGTAAGCACTATCGATATGAATACCTGAACGTGTAATTTTAACTAGCAAGTCGTCTAAACCACCTGTTTCGTCCTTCATTTCAAGTGCAATCACTTCGTGCATGGTAACAGAATTCCCTTTATCAGCTAACACTTTGTATGCTTTTTCGGGTTGATCTACCAAAAGATTTAAGATGCCCCAGCCATGTGCCAAACTATTTAAAGTTAAGGTTCGAATATTAATCTCCTCCTTTTTTAAAAGGCTGGTTATTTTCTCAAAATGCGTTATTTTATTTTCCAGAAAAACAGATACTTCAAATGCCATAATTTTTGATTTTTCAGTTTCATCAAATAGACTTTGTCTCTGTAAATTTAAAAGTATTCTTTCAATTAATTTATCCAACTACTATTTTTTTGAGAGCAATGTTACCAAAACCAATACAATTATCGAGACTGGCAAGGCAAACATTATTGGATCAACAATCATCCACGGAAAAGTATCAATTAAAACATCTTTTCCGAAAAGTGCTTGACAAATCCCCAGTGGCTCTGCTTCTTTCTGATGTAAAAAAGCCAAGGCAAATGCACTGCTTAAAAACCCCGCAAACATACTCCATTTAGCAGCTGTTTTGCTTGCACGTTTCCAATATAAAGCAGCAATATAAACGGGCAAAAACGTAGCAGCGCAAATTCCAAAAAAGATAGCGGTTCCGCGTGCCACAATACTTATGGGCAGCTGATAACCAATTACAATGCTTATTAAAATTGCGAATACAATTCCGATGCGATTTACCAACATCGAATCTATTTTTTTCTTTGGAAAAAGCTGTTCAACAAAATCGCGGCCAATTGAAGTTCCCATGGCATGAAACTGAGAACTTAAAGTCGACATTCCGGCCGAAAGCAAAGCCAGCATAAATAAGTACACAAACCACTCGGGCATTGCTGATCGTATAAATTCGGGTATAATCAGGTCTATATTTCCTTGTGCAACTTCAATGGCAAGTTGTCCTCCTTCATTGTGAAAATACAAATTAGAAAGGGCACCAACCGTGTAAATAAAACCGGTTACTACAAAAATAAATAAGCCACCCGGAAGAATTGCGCGGTTAAGTTCTCGGGTACTTTTAACAGTCATAAAACGCACAATAAGTTGCGGTTGCGCCAAAACACCAATTCCAACACCCAAAATAATATTGGTTACTAACACCCACCACCAAGCCGAGTTAAAAGCCGGAAAAGCCGTCCAACCTTCGTGACCCTTTGCCTGTAAACTATCGGGGACCAGGTTTGCCATGTTTGTAAGCGCTTCGTGTGCTGCCGTAACTCCACCCAATTTTACATAGGTTACAACCAGCAGAAAAAACATACTGAAAAACATGATGGTTCCTTGCAAGGCATCGGTGTACATTACGCCTTTTAAACCACCCGCAATAACATAAGCTGCAATAACTAGTGAAAATACTGTGAGCGCAATTGAGAAATCAATTTCAAAAATATTTTCGATAAAACGCGCACCTCCAATTAAAACAACAGCAGCGTACAATGGCATGGCTACAAAAATCATTAAGCCACTTACCATTTGAATATTTTTCGATTTAAAACGTTTTCCTAAAAACTCGGGAAATGTATGTGCATCTAGAGCACGCCCCATGGAACGTGTTCTTCTTCCGAAGAAAATAAATGCAATAAAAACACCAATCAGAATATTCAAAAAGGTGAGCCAAATTAAACCCATCCCATAAACTGCTGAAATTCCTCCAAAACCAATTATTGCAGAGGTTGACACAAAAGTTGCCCCATAGGACATTGCCATCACAAACGGATGAATTTCGCGTCCGCCAAGCAAATAATCGTTTGCTGTTTTTGTGCCTTTGTATCCACGATACCCCAAATAGGCAATTACTAGAAGATAAGCAACGAGTACAATTCCAAGCGTAAAGGTATTCATATGAAAAAGTTAAAAGTTGGAAGATAGAAGTCAGAAATAAAATCCGAAACCGACTACCAAATGCAAACTTCGTGATTAATTAATTCTATTTAATTCCCTTGTAACAAAATTCCAAATGCTCGTCGGATGCTTTTTTCGTGGCCAACGAAACTGCTACCAATACAATAATTGATATGGGCATTGCAATTAAAATTGGGTCAACAATCATCCACGGAAACTCGCTTGCTAAAGTTGGTTTTCCGAAAATAGCCTGGCAAATTCCAAGTGGCTCCGATTCTTTTACATGCATAAATGTTAAGGCAAAAGCACTTGCAATTAAACCGGCAACAATACTCCAAAGCGCAGCTGTTTTTGTTACTCTTTTCCAATATAAAGCTCCAAAATAAACAGGTAAAAAAGTGGCGGCACAAATTCCAAAAAAGATGGCTGTTCCGCGTGCAATAATACTTCCGGGTAGTTTATAACCAATAATTATACTGATTAAAATGGCTACAACAATTCCTATTTTAGAAATTAACATCGAATCGAATTTCTTATTGGGAAATACATTTTCGATAAAGTCGCGCCCTAAAGCAGTTCCCATGGTATGAAATTGCGAACTTAATGTAGACATACCTGCTGAAAGCAGCGCCAACATAAACAAATACACAAACCACTCGGGCAGTGCTGAACGAATATATTCGGGAATAATTAAATCGACATTTCCTTTGGCCACTTGAATGGCAAGCTCGCCAGTTTAGTTATAAAAGAACAGATTAGTTAA
>JBFFMM010000310.1:0-2898 GCA_041554075.1 Draconibacterium sp.
GCTTCTCGGCGTTTTTAAATTTAGATTTAGCCTTGGGTAAAGAATCGTATAAAACTTCCTGTGAGAACTGTTTCTCCAACCGCAAATAGTTTACCTGACTCTTGGATCCTTCTGCTTTTATCAATCCGATTCCTGCTGGCACCCCAATGTGAACTGGTCCGGGGATTTCTGAAACTGAAATTCCCCCAGCCTTTAAAATTGTTTCGCTTATATTGTTGTGGTTTAAACGAGTTGTCCATTTGGTAATTGGAGAAAAAAGAGTCTGGTGATCGATGTTCATCTGAACTGTTCTGGGAAGCAGATGGTCCGGCATTTCGTCGGTAAATGCAATCATCGGAAACCTATCGAGAAAAGCACACCCAACACCTGTGGTTAAATTGGTTGCTCCCGGCCCGAAAGTTCCAAAACAAATTCCCGGAATGCCTGTTAACCGACCGCAAACAGCGGCCATAAAAGCCGCTGTAGTTTCATGCCCAACCAAAACAAATTCGATTCCATCTTCAAGCCTTAATGCTTCAATGTAATCGGTCATATTTCCACTGGGCACGCCAAACACAAAACGGACTCCAATTTCTTTTAGTGTTCGCGCAAATTGTTGAGCTACGGTAGGCATTCAATAAGATTTAAGATATCATTTCTTTGACTACTTGTAAATCGATATCGGGTTCAGTTATTTCAAACTTTGCCTGTTTATAAAACCGATTGCGTTTTTTTAAAGTCTCATCAATAAAAGCAACCAACTCATCTTTCGATTTTCCTTTTATCAGTGGACGTTCGGTTTTTGACTTCAACAAACGATCCGCCAGAATAGAAGGATTTATATTTATGTATATTGTTTTCCCTGTATCATTCATAAGATTGATATTATCGAAAAAACAAGGAGCACCTCCACCAGTAGCGATAATTGTATCCGTAAATTCAGAAAGTTCTTCCAGTGCCTTTCTCTCCTTATTCCTAAATTCGGATTCACCTTCTTCAGCAAATATTTGTGGTATAGTCTTAAGATTACGCATTTCGATGTAGTGATCCATATCTACAAACTGCAAATCAAGGTACTTCGAAAGTCTTCGCCCGAGCGTAGATTTACCGCATCCCATGTAACCAATTAAATAAATTCTCATTTTTCAAAGTTTAAAACTCAAAGATAAAAGAAGCTGTATTAAAAGCTAAAAGATTATTTTTAAAACTTTCAAATTGAAAAGCAATGGAAAACAGATAACACAGATTTTAATGATTTTCGCCGGTTTTTAAAAGTGAATATCTATTTTCTCAGCGTTATCAGTGTTCTATTTATAAACGAACTTACAATTTGTAAAAGGTAAATTGGTTATATACACTTTTAATACAGCCTCGTTAAACACGAAACATTAAACTCAGAAAAGTGACATTTGGTTTGGATCATCCTTATCTTTTTTGGGTCTTTTTATTTCGAACGGAATATCATCGAAGCTTGATTTTTTTTCAGTCTTGGTTTTCTCTTTCGATTCCAATTCCTCTAATTGCTCCAACTCCTCAGCCTCAACAATCTCATCGGGTTCCGGTTTATCGTGCTCGTCTTTAACAATAGGTTCAATCTC
Organism: Draconibacterium sp.; assembly: GCA_041554075.1. GTDB lineage: Bacteria > Bacteroidota > Bacteroidia > Bacteroidales > Prolixibacteraceae > Draconibacterium. The sequence continues at coordinate 1,578 of JBFFMM010000310.1, forward strand.
TTTTATGTTACCAACTTCGTAATTCGACAATCTTTTACCCTTTGCTTTCCAGGATTTTACACCAATAAATTCTGCAATTTCTATTATCTCGTTTTCGCGTTCGGCATTTTTACCCTCAAATTCAAGTTCCAATCTTGGGTATCGAACCCAGGTTAAACTCACCAATTTATTGTCGGGATTGTCGCCGATAAAACGAAACATTTTCCCTTCCGAGTCTTCAATTTCAAATCGTTTTACGTAGTAGTATTGCTGCTCAGCATCAAAATAAACTGCCGATAATACTTTATTCTTATCAAACTTTTCTATGGTTAAAATATCGCTTTCAAAATGGTTGCTTAAATCGAAGTTATACAATTGATATTCACCTCTTTTATATAGTACAAGAATTTTATCTTCACCCGTAAACTCACCAAGATACTTTCCCCGACTGTCGGCATTTAAACGCAAAACATCTTCATCGAACCAAATTTTGCGTCCCCCTAAAGTTGAATGTCCCTTTTCCTTCAGGTTGATTTTATGAACATCGTATTTTGTAAGCAAATTACCCATTGATTGACGCCCTTTAATGGCCAATTCTCCCATATCCACTTCAAAAATCAGTTTCTTAATCCTGGGTTTTGGCTTTAACACAATTTTCAGAACTTCCGCCTCGCCATTTGGATTCACAGAAAAATAAACCACCCGAGATCCTTTGGTTTCCTTGGTTAAATTATATTCTTTGTCGCGAGTGACGCCAGTAACAGAAAATCGTTTCATGTAATGAAATCCTGATTTTCCATCCTTGTAAACAACATTATAAATGGTACGTTTATCATTCTTTTTAAAAATTGCAATGTGAAGCGGATTTTTACCGATAAATGCTTTTTCTGATACTTTCGAAATAAAATATGCCCCATCCCGACGAAATACAATCATATCATCTATATCGGAGCAATCGCAAATGTATTCGGCCTTTTTTAATCCGGTACCAACAAAACCTTCTTTCCTGTCGAGGTATAGTTTTTCATTACGCACAACTACTTTTGTTGCAACAATACTTTCGAAACTTCGTATCTCCGTCTTACGTTCTTTTCCTTTACCATATTTGGTTTTCAGATGAACAAACCATTTAATTGTAAATGGCACAATGTGGACAATATTATTTTCAACTTCTGCAATTTCATCTTCGATGGCTGATAAATGGTCGTTGGCTTTGTCTTTATTGAATTTTAAAATTCTGGCCATTCTTATTTCCATCAGTTTCAGGATATCGTCACGGGTAACTTCGCGTTTTAGTTTTGGTTTCCATGGCTCCAAACGTTTATCGATATGATTAACCGCC
>JBFFMM010000311.1:0-2773 GCA_041554075.1 Draconibacterium sp.
CGTTTTTTCCGCTGGAAGTGTTCCAATCATTCCCATTCCAGCTTTGTTAAATTTGTTGTCGAGCGAATAAATATCGTAGGCAACTTCCTCGTATGGATGGGCATTTAATAGTGCACCAATTACTTTGCCCTGCAGATAGGCCGGGAAAACAGTTTCGAAACGAATTTCCTTTTCTGTATGGATTTCTCCCTTTTCGCCAACAAACGGATTTGTAGTTTCATTTCCACGGAATGTGCCTTCCCCCTCAGTATTGAACCCACATGAATCGTAGTTCCCAATGCTTCCTGCTCCTGCTGCAAAAACGGCTTCGCTAACTTTTTCTGCAAATTCGGTTGGGATATAGGTTACCAGTTTTTTTAATTGGCCCACTAGCGGTTGAAGAATTTTATAACTTTCGAGACCGAGTTTTTCGCATATTTTCCCGTTTACGCCACCTTCTACACTGTCGAGGTTGGTGTGCGCTGCATAAATGGCAATGTCGTTTTTAATGGCTTTTAAAAGTGTGCGTTCTACATAATTCTTTCCGGTAATCTTTTTCAAGCCCGAAAAAACAATGGGGTGGTGAGCAACTATTAAACCTGCTTTTTTACGAATGGCTTCTTCAACCACCTCTTCTGTTACGTCAAGCGTAACCAAAACCGTGTCAATATCGGCATTATAATCGCCAACAATTAAACCCGCATTGTCGTACGACTCCTGCAATTGCAGTGGTGCCAGAGTTTCAAAAAAGCTGCTTATGTTTTTAATCTTTGTCATTTTCGCTAAGTCCGTCCCGTATATCAATTAATTCTTGTTTGATGTCTTCCAATCGTTTAACAATTTCATAGTTGTCAATTGTTTCACTCCGGTTTTCCTTCAGTTTCTTTTTCGCCCCTTTGATTGTAAGTCCGCGAGTTTTTACCAAATAATGAATAAAACGAACTGTTTCAATATCTTCTGGAGTAAACATCCGATTGCCCTTTTTGTTTTTGAACGGTTTTAGCGCTTCAAACTCGTTTTCCCAATAACGAATTGTAGGAACTCCCACTTCCATTAATTTGGCCACTTCGCCAATGGAGTAGTATATCTTTTCTATTTTGGGTTTTTTATAGGGCACAGTTTTCCTGTTCTTATTTAAATGGGGAAAATAATAAAACCTTGATTAAAATACTAATCCAACGACTGACCAATATTTGATGAAATGGCAATCATTTTATCGTACTCTTGTGGAGTTAGGTCTTTAAACAAGTAATAAGCCGGATTTAATTTTTTACCGTTTTTGTGCACTTCGTAGTGAAGGTGAGGAGCAGTTGATCCTCCGGTACTTCCAACATAGCCAATAATTTCGCCACGTTTTACCTTTTGTCCGCGTTTTACGTTGAATCCGCTTAAATGACCATAAACCGTTTCGTAGCCATAACCATGATCGATTTTGATATTCATACCCAAACCAACCCTACTTCTTTTTGAACCTTTCAAATCTTCGATCTTTCCATCGCCTGTGGCAAAAACGGGAGTGCCAACCGGTGCTGTAAAGTCTTGTCCCCAGTGCATTTTTCGCACTTTATAAATAGGATGAATACGATAACCCCAACCACTGGAGATTCGTTTTAAATCTTTATTAGTAATGGGCTGAATAGCAGGCAGTGCTGCTAACATAATTTCTTTGTCGAGCGCCATTTTCAATACTTCATCGTATGATTTTGATTGAATATAGGCTTCCTTGGAAATAACGTCGAGTTTACTAGCGGTAGCAATTACTAACTCCGCATTGTTCAGGTTTTCCAGATGAGAATATTTATTCGAACCTCCAAAACCCGCTTTACGTACTGTGGAAGGAATCGGTTCTGCTTCAAAAATTACACGGTAAATATTATCGTCGCGTTGCTGCAAATCGGTTAAAACACTTTCTATTTTATCCAGATCTTTCGATAATAATTCGTATTGTGTAAGCAATTGTTTGTTTTCCCGTTTTAAAGCTTTCGATTTTGGTGTCTCGTAAAAGTTTACAAACACCACTACCATAATTAAAGCTAATGCCAAACTACTGGAAAAATACGTCAGTACTTTCCACATTTTTGACTTCCAGGTTAGGCCAACACTTTCGTAACTGAGGGTGTCCGGATTAAACTTATATTTTTTCTTTGCCATATAAAGGCTAGTTTTTTTTTCTGTTTATTACAATGATTAATTAAATCCTATAACTTTGCATGAATTTAAAAAATCGTGATTTTTAATCGTGCAAAGATAAGTAATTAACTCATAAACAGTGAATTTGTTTTCTTTGCATTAGCGTTTTTTAACAGAATTATAAAATACAGAAACGGAAAATGAAGACTTCTAAGGAGATACGTAAGGCTTTTCTCGACTTTTTTACCGAGAAAGAACACCAGATTGTAAATTCGGCACCAATGGTTGTTAAAGGCGACCCAACCCTGATGTTTACCAATGCAGGAATGAATCAGTTTAAAGATTTATTTTTAGGAAACGAGCCTGTAAAATGGAGGCGAATTGCTGATACTCAGAAGTGCTTACGTGTTTCGGGGAAACATAACGATTTAGAAGAAGTGGGTTTGGATACCTATCATCATACCATGTTCGAAATGCTCGGGAACTGGTCGTTTGGCGATTACTTCAAAAAAGAGGCCATCGATTGGGCATGGGAATTTCTGGTGACCAGAATGGGGATTGATGCCAGCCGTTTGTATGCTACTGTTTGTGAGGGGAGTGCCGACGATAAACAAGAACGCGACAACGAAGCCGCAGGTTATTGGGAACAATATTTACCAAAAGA
>JBFFMM010000312.1:0-2748 GCA_041554075.1 Draconibacterium sp.
GCTGTTGGTATTGCGACGGTTACTGATTCGAAAGTTTTTGCAGTAGTTGGCGATTTAAGTTTTGTTTACGACTCCAATGGATTATGGAACAAAAACCTCCCGGCTAACCTGAAAATTATTGTAGTGAATAATAAGGGTGGGGGTATTTTTAGTATGATTCCCGGTCCGGCACAGCAAGTTGGGTTTGAAGAATATTTCCAGGCACATCATCCGGTTTCTATAGAAAAAATTACAGAAGCCTTTGGTGTCGGCTATTATTTTTGTTCAGAAGCAAAAAGTTTCGATGAGTTGTTCAATGCATTCAGCCAAAGTGCTGGTGCAGCGGTGTTCGAAATAGAAACATCATCAGATATAAACACAAGAGTATTTACTAATTTTGTTAAAAATTTGAAGAATGAGTACAAATAGAGAGTGGCAATCGATTAAGGAATACGAACAAATAAAATTTGAATATTTCGAGGGGATTGCGAAAATAACAATAAACCGCCCCCGGTATTATAATGCTTTTACGCCCGACACCACAAAGGAGATGTGCGATGCTATGGTCATCTGCCGTGAAGATCCGGATATATGTGTGGTGGTGTTAACAGGTGCCGGCGACAAAGCTTTTTGCAGTGGTGGCGATCAGAATGTTAAAAGTACAGCCGGTTACATTGGAAAAGACGGTGTTCCTCGATTGAATATTCTGGATATGCAAAAACTGATTCGCTCTATTCCGAAACCTGTGGTGGCCATGGTAAATGGTTATGCAATAGGTGGCGGACATGTACTACATGTGGTTTGCGATTTAAGTATTGCATCTGAAAAGGCAATATTTGGGCAAACAGGCCCCAAAGTGGGGAGTTTCGATGCCGGTTTTGGCTCGTCGTATCTGGCTCGAATTGTGGGACAGAAAAAGGCCCGCGAAATATGGTTTTTATGCGAACAGTACAGCGCTGCCGAAGCTTTGGAAATGGGATTGGTAAACAAAGTCGTTCCGCACGAAGAGTTAGAAGATGTTACAGTTGAATGGTGCAATATAATGATGCAACACAGTCCGCTGGCTTTGCGAATGATTAAAGCCGGATTGAATGCCGAATTAGACGGACAGGCAGGATTACAGGAGTTTGCCGGAAATGCTACCATGCTTTATTATATGACAGAAGAAGCACAGGAAGGAAAACATGCCTTTTTGGAAAAACGTAAACCCGATTTCAAAAAATTCCCAAAAATGCCTTAAGTAGATGGCTGCCACTATTAAAATATGGTTGCATGCATTTCGCTTACGCACCTTACCATTGGCTTTGTCGAGTACATTTTTGGGAAGCTTTTTAGCTTTGTCGCACGATAATTTTAGTCGGGAGGTTTTTGTTTTTGCGATTTTGACAACACTATTCTTACAGATATTATCCAACCTTGCTAACGATTATGGCGATGCGAAAAAAGGAACCGATAACGAAGAGCGCATTGGACCGCAGCGTGTAACACAATCGGGAATGGTGACTATGAAAGCCATTAAACGCATGATTGGCTTATTTGTGACACTATCATTATTATCCGGTTTAGCACTTATTTATTTCGGATTGCAGCAGTTACCGTATTATATTGCTGTCCTGTTTTTTGTAGTTGGTATTTCGGCCATTTATGCGGCCATTAAATATACAATGGGTAAAAATCCATACGGGTATGTAGGTTTAGGCGATGTATTTGTATTTATTTATTTTGGCTTAGTGGGCGTGTGTGGTACATTTTTTCTACACACCGGGTACATCGACCCGTGGATATTATTACCGGCATCAACCATCGGATTTTTAAGTTCCGGTGTATTAAATTTGAATAATCTTCGTGACATTGAGAACGATTCAAAGTGTGGTAAAAAAACACTGGTAGTGCGAATTGGCTCCAAAACTGCTAAATTCTATCATCTGCTATTGATTATTGTTGCAGTGTTGTTTTGTGTAATTTATTCGCTTGCATTTTACAAATCGCCCTGGCAGTTTCTATTTCTGATTACGCTGCCTTTTTTGATTAGCAATGTAAAAACTGTTTTGCAAAATACGGTTCCAATCGAACTCAATTCTGAATTAAAAAAACTGGCATTAACCACTTTTGCATTTGCCATAACCTTTGGTTTGGGATTGATTCTGTAGTGGTTTGTTGTGTCCCTTCTTTTTGAAAGTGGAACAAAGTAGAAGCAAGTAATTGTAAGCATTTTGTGAGTGAGAAAATTAGTTAAAGAAAAGTACTCCAGAAAGATATGAAAGCCTATTTTCAAAAACGTTTACTCAAGTTTAAAAAGCCGGCAGGAACATCACGCGGAATTCTGCTTACAAAGCCTTCGTGGTATCTATTTTTATACGATGAAGAAAATCCTGAAATTAAGGGAATTGGTGAAGTTTCAATTATCCCGGGATTAAGTATCGAAAACGAACAACAAATTGAAAATAGACTTTCTGAAATCTGTGCAGCGATTCGTGCCGGAACGTACAATTTTGACGCACCACTTTCTGATTTTCCGGCTATTATGTTTGGACTGGAAATGGCTCTCTTAGATTATCACAACAACGGATCAAAGATTCTCTTTTCTTCTGAATTTACAAGTGGTAAAACAGGAATAAAAACCAATGGGTTGATATGGATGGCACCAATGGAAGAAATGTACAAACAAGTGGAACAGAAGCTGGAGAAAGGCTTCCGTTGTTTGAAAATGAAAATTGGGGCGATTGATATTCAACAGGAATTGGAAATTTTGACCAATCTGCGTCGTAA
>JBFFMM010000313.1:0-2733 GCA_041554075.1 Draconibacterium sp.
AAAAAAATTGACGACAATACAGCCGCAAATGTTGAAATACAGGTGCATTTGGCGCCGGGAGTTTCTTCTGATAAAACAATAGATGCGCTTTATGCTTTTACCGATTGCGAAGTGTCTTTATCGCCAAACTCCTGTATTATCGAAAACGATAAACCGATTTTTATTGGTGTAAAGGAAATACTGAAACGTTCGGCCGATAGTACACTCGATTTATTAAAACTGGAGCTTGAAATTCGCAAAAAGGAGTTGGAAGAAATGTGGCATTTTTCTTCACTCGAAAAGATATTTATTGAGGAACGGATTTACAAGGATAAAAAGTTTGAGGATTCGGAGAATATGGATCAGGCGGTAGCGCACATCGACAAACGTCTGGAACCATGGAAGCCTAAGTTAAATCGTGAAGTAACACGCGAAGATATTATGCGCCTGATGGAAATACGCATGGCACGTATTCTGAAATTTAACAAGGATAAAGCCAACGATTATTTGAAAGGACTGGAAGATGAAATAGCCGAGGTGGTTCATAATATCGAAAATATTGTTCCTTACACCATCAATTGGTTTAAACACCTGAAAACCAAATATGGCAAAGGTCGCGAGCGAAAGACCGAAATTCGCAGTTTTGAAAATATTGTGGCTTCAAAAGTGGTTGTTAAAAATGAAAAGCTATATGTCGATCGTAAGGAAGGGTTTATGGGAACCTCGTTGCGCAAGGCAGAGTTTGTTGCTGATTGTGCCGACATTGATGATGTAATTGTTTTTCGTCGCGATGGCTCGTATTTTATCACTAAAGTTGCCGATAAAGCATTCATTGGTAAAAACGTAATGTATTTGGCCATATTTAAAAAGAACGACAAACGCACCATTTACAATGTAATATATAAAGATGGGGAAACCGGTTTCTCGTATATGAAACGTTTTTTTGTTACCGGCGTAACCCGCGACAAGGAATACAATCTGACTAAAGAAACAAAAGGCTCACGAATTACTTATTTTTCAGCAAATCCTAATGGAGAAGCCGAAGTATTGCGGATTGTTTTAAAACCAAAACCGCGTATAAAAAAGCTGGTTTTTGAAGAGGATTTAGGAGAGTTAGCGATTAAAGGTCGCCAGTCGATGGGAAATATTCTTACCAAATACGAGGTACAAAAAATCTCGCTAAAAGAAAAAGGTGTTTCTACCCTCGGTGGGCGAAAAATTTGGTTCGACGCAGATGTACGTAGAATTAATGCTGATAATCGGGGTACTTTTCTTGGTGAATTTTCAGGAGAGGATAAAATTCTTGTTCTGTATAAAAAAGGCGAGTACCAATTGTACAATTACGATTTAAGCAATCACTTTGGTGAAGGTATTCTTGCCATTGAAAAATTTGATAAGCGTAAAATTTTATCTGCAGTTTATTTCGATGCCGAGCAGCAGTTTTACTATGTAAAACGATTTGAGATTGATGAGGTGGAAGGGAAACTGATTCGTTTTATTGGCGACAATCATGATAATAAATTGATTAGCCTTACCTGGGTGCATTATCCGCGTTTGGAGCTTACTTTTGGAGGCAAAAATTCTGAACGTGAAAATGAAATTATTGAGGTGGCTGAGTTTATTGGAGTTAAATCATGGAAAGCCAAAGGGAAACGTTTGTCGAATTACGAAGTGAATAACATTAAGGAGATTGAGCCCATTTTGAAGGATGATTACGATCATCGAGAAGATGAGGAAGATGTAGCTAACGAAGAAGAACAAACTAAAAATACCGATAAAAATGATGACATTCCACTTGAAATTAATCGTCCGAAAGGGGATGACGATCAAATGTCATTATTTTAGTTCCGAGTTTAACGTTTAGAGGATGAGAATTTATTTGATAGGATATATGGGATGTGGAAAATCTCATTTGGGATGGAAACTGGCCGATCATTTGGGAGTACAATTTGTGGATATGGACAATTACATTGAAGAACGAAATTGTAAAAGTATTCCGCAAATTTTTGCAGAAGAAGGTGAACCCGAGTTTCGTAAAAAAGAACGAAAAGCCCTCGAAGAGCTTTCTGAATTTACTGATATTGTTATTGCGACTGGTGGTGGCGCACCCTGTTTTTTTGATAACATTGATTTGATGAATGAAACAGGCAATACAATCTATTTAAATATTGATCCGGCGATTCTAGCCGATCGTTTATTAAAATCAAAAACCGAACGCCCTCTAATTAAAGGTAAATCGCGCGAGGAATTGGTCGCTTTTATTGATGAAACACTAAAGAAAAGAGACGTGTTTTATTCTCAGGCAAAATACCAGATTACTGAACCTGATGTTGATCTGGATGAACTTCAGAAAATGATTTCGTAAGGAAGTTGAGAAAATGCTACAAGTTTTATGTTGCAGGTTATTGAACCTTTTCTCCAGAAACGAGTAACATGAAACAGATTCAGGAGTGTAGTTCTATTTAGACACTTGCAGGAGAACCAATTAGTTAACAAGAATAAGAAATGCCAACTGTTGCTCAAATATTTGCACATACCCTGAAAGAAATAGGAGTGCGGCTCGTATTTGGGGTTCCCAGCGGCAATATGATTGATTATATTGAAGCTTTGCGGGAAGAAGAAGGAATCGATTTTATTTTGACAGGACACGAGTCAACAGCGGCTTTTATGGCTTATGTGTGTGGCAGACTGACAGGAGTTCCGGGCGTATGTTTTGCAACTTTTGGCCCGGGTGCAACAAATTTAAGTACCGGT
>JBFFMM010000314.1:0-2732 GCA_041554075.1 Draconibacterium sp.
CACTCGATGGATTTATCGACATTGATCGCTCTTCGGAGAATTTTGGGGAGCCCACCTGGATAACCGGTAACGAAGCATTAATTCGGGTACATAAAATGCGTGCCGAAGAAGATGCTATTTTGGTTGGAACCAACACTGCCGAAAAAGACAATCCATCGCTTACTGTGCGACATTGCGAAGGGAAAAATCCTTTGCGAGTGGTAATCGACAAAAACTTACGCTTGGTAAAAACCTTGCATCTTTTCGATAACTCAACGCCAACTGTAGTGTTTAATTCAGAAAAAGATGAGACGGAAGAAAATACCAAATTTGTTAAAATCAACTTTGAAAAAAACATTCTTCCACAACTGCTAAAATCACTCCACTCAACAAACTGTTTATCGTTAATTGTTGAAGGTGGCAGGCAAGTACTGGAATCGTTTATCTCGAAAAACCTTTGGGATGAAGCCCATGTTTATAAAGGAAATAAAAAATTTATAACAGGTATTTCTGCACCGCAATTATCAGGGAAACTGGTTTTAAATGAAAAAATAGAAAACGATACACTGGCTGTTTTCAAAAATAGCAACTAATGCTTTTTTACTTTCGGACCTCCGGGTAAAATTTCAATATTCAGCACATTTTCAACGTACATAAAATAGTAGAATAATTCGTGGTTTAACTCAAAGCCATAATCTTCGTTTGAATTGTAGCCCACAACAGGTTCAAACCTCCAACCTTCGGGAGGATTGGCACATTTGGCATTCCATACCGGAACATACTGTCGATTCCAGTTTTCGTAATATGCCTGCGATCGGTATTTAGACGGTGTTTGGTAATATTCATACCAGTTTTTAAACTTCGCATCAAAAGTTTCAACCCCGTATTCTACCGATTCTTGTTCATTTTCAGCATCCTCACTTTTATTCTCACGCACCGTTCCTTTTTGAGAAGAACAGGCATAAACCAATCCAACAATTGTCAACAGAATAACTATTCGCTTCATAATTCTCTTTTCTTCCAACTAATAATACTACGAATGTTGCATAAAAATTGTTTTTATTCAACAATTTTATGAATTTTATAAGAACACAAATTTACATTTTATGTTTGATTTAAGTCATTTTTGGGGTTGGGCCTATATGTTATTTCTAATAACCGCAATACCTGTGGCTTTAATGATTATTCTGGAGAAACGTTCGCCCTTTAAAACGGCAGCCTGGATTATGGTTTTAATTCTGGTACCCATATTTGGTATATTCTTTTTCGCTGTTTTTGGGCAAGAATACCGCAAACGAAAAATGTTTTCGTGGAAAGGTCTTAAAGGATTAAAACAACTACGTAATTTGGCTACAAAACAATTACGTAAAATGGGGCAAACCGATCTGAAAGCGGACAGCGAAATCCATACAAACGAAAACATTATAAAACTACTGCTAAACAATTCAAATACACTTTTAACCACAGGAAATCAGCTTGAACTTTTAATAGACGGGAAGAATACGTTTGGGGCAATTTTTGAGGCAATTGAATCAGCACGTCATCATATTCATCTGGAATATTACATTTTTTCGAATGATAAAATTGGAACACAGTTAAAGGAATTACTGATAAAAAAGCGAGCACAGGGTGTAGAAGTACGAATAATTGTTGACGATGTTGGAAGTTGGGATTTGCGTAAATCCTATTTTAACGATTTACGTGAAAAGGGAATTGAAATCTATCCGTTTTTAGAGGTTCGTTTTCCGCGGCTAACCTCGCGTGTAAACTATCGCAATCATCGTAAAATAATAATTATCGATGGTAAAACTGGTTTTTTAGGAGGGATAAACATTGCCGACCGCTACATTGAAGGACTTTCGAAACTTGGTCACTGGCGCGATACTCACTTACAACTCAAAGGGGATGCAGCAGCTTGCCTGCAAGTAATTTTTGCAGCCGATTGGTATTTTGTATCAAAGGAGAATATATACGGTTACAAGTATTTCCCGAAATTTACGGAAGCCGATGGAATTGCAGTCCAAGTGTCGGCCAGTGGTCCCGATTACGATTGGGAAGCCATTGCCCAGGCCTATTTTGCAGCCATAACAAATGCACGAAAAAAAGTGTATCTGGTTACTCCTTATTTAATGCCTCCACAGGCTTTGCTTTTAGCACTTAAAACTGCAGCACTCAGCAATGTTGATGTTCGAATTATTATTCCTGAAAAATCAGATGCCCGATTATCGAAGTGGTGTTCGTTTTCGTATGTAGAAGAATTATTGGAGGCCGGAGTTCGTATTTACTTCTATCAGAATGGATTTATTCACAGCAAATACATGTTGGTCGACGACTCATTTTCAAGTGTTGGAACCAGTAACTTCGATTTCCGCAGTTTTGAAACCAATTTTGAAGCGAATGCTTTTATTTACAATCGTGCGTTTTCTAAAAAACTGAAAGCACATTTTATGGATGATTTGCACAACTCCCGCGAAATACTTTTGGAACAATGGGAACAACGTTCTACGTTGTTTAAAATCCGCGAATCGCTGGCACATATTGTTAGTCCGATGTTTTAAGCAGCTCTATTCACGAGAAATGCCCTACTATTCAAGGATTAGCAAACTGTTTTTCCGCTTTGTCCCCCCGAAAAATATCGATTTCCTCCCGTTTAAACAGAACGTGCCCCGAGGGGCGAGGCTTATGCCCCTACTTTTTTGTTATCTGCCCTAAGGGGATTGCTCTGTGCCCCTATATTTTTGCTTTGTCCCCCA
>JBFFMM010000315.1:0-2728 GCA_041554075.1 Draconibacterium sp.
AAAAGGAATCGGTGTTTGCCTCTTGTTTCAATTAATTCTCCCTGAAGCCCCAGGAGTGGTCCTTCAATAATTTCAACTTTTTTACCAACTTTAAAATTTTCGTTGCTCACATTTACCTCAAAGTCGTTTTGTTTTAGCATTTGCAGGAGGTAGTTGATTTGTTTGTTCGGAATTGGGACTGCTTTCCCTTCGAAGGTTACATAAGAAACCACATTGTGTAATTGTAGTACCTTGTCGTATTCTGCCCGGTTGATGTAAACAAAACAATAGCCTGAAATTAGGGGTATCTCAACCCATTTTTTCCGGTCTTTCCATTGGCGTAGTTTTTTTTGCAGTGGAAGAAAACATTCTATTTCTTGTGCCAGAAGTTCGGTCTCGACTTTTTTTTCAGCTCTGGAGCGCGTATATACTACGTACCACTGTTTAGTATTGGGTGTTGTTGACATGAGTATTAAATTGTGCTGCGAAAATAATAAAAGTTAGTTAACAAATTAGAACATGGTGTAATAAGTTTTCAATAGGTAGTTTGTAGTAAAATTCAGTAGAAGGATTACAAGCTGCTTGTTGTGAAGAAGTATTCAAATTCAACTAAAAAGTATAAATCATAGCAAGCCCTTTTTGTTTTCCTGTTTTAAATGGAAAAATATCGAAGTTCTTCAGGTGTTCTTTGTCCCACTTGTAAAGGTGAGTTTGATAAGAAAGCTCCATTGAGAGCATTCCGATACCGGCGCCCACCATTACATCTGATAACCAGTGAGCCCCTTTTGCAACACGCATGAGTCCAACAGCAGTAGCACACGAGTAGGCTCCGATGCTGTACCAGGGACTTAACTTGCCGTACTCTTTGTGCATAAAATGAGCCATATTAAAGGCCATTGATGTATGTCCCGAGGGAAACGAATGCTCACCTCCGTTTGGGCGCTCAACTCCTGTCCATGATTTTAAACTGTATACAATCAAATCGTTTAGTATAAATCCTTTCGCCAGAAGAGCCGTTCTGTTTCCAAAATTATTTTTCCCTTTTATGCCCAATACATTTAACGAGTAAACGGCAAGAGCGGGAGCATAACGAATGTAATCGTCGGCATTACCCGAATACTTAAAATTGTCTTTTGCCCAGTCGTGAATGTTGTATTTTACATCGGAAAAATGCAAAGCAGTTCCGGCTGTAATTAACAGGGCAGGAGCGATGTAGGGCTTTAGTCCGCCTTTATTCGTTTTGTTGAATGATAAAACTTGGGTCGTGTCGTTGTGAAATAGATTTCTGTTGAAATTGTTAAGTGGTGAGTTTCTTTTTTCATATTCTTCGGGAAATGCAGCGAATACACACTTTGCCATTAGGATCAGTAGTATTCCCAACACATATTTAAAACCACTCGCTTGATTTATCATTTGGTAAAAATAGAAAACAATATGTTTTATATTTCTATTTTTACAAAATGTTAATCATCGGCAGTAAGAATTGTTGCAAAAATACAATTCGTAAATATTGATTATCTTTCAAAAACAAAATTGAAATAAACACATTATGACGCTACTTCGAATTTTTCTGATTCCGCTTTTTTTCTTAGGTATTTTCAGTGCAAATGCGCAACAACGTTCGCTAACTTTTATGGGCGGTTTGAATGTTGCCGATATGTCGGTAAAGTATGGTAATAGTAATGCTGCTATTGAAGATACTTACAAGTTGAAAATGGCTTTTCATGGCGGTGTTCTTTTCGACTATGTTTTTACGAAAGACAGAAAGAAGGAATTGTCTTTTGAGTCGGGATTAATTTTTGATTCGAAAGGAGTTACGCAGGAATTGGCAGAAGGTGGCTTTCAGCAGAACAATTCCATGACCTTATATTATGTGGATATTCCAGTATATTTTAAGTTCACAAAAAAACTTCGCTCGCGCGATAAATATTATGCAGGAATTGGACCTTATTTTGGTGCTGGATTATTCGGAACAATAAAGAATTCTTATAGTGACGAAGGGGGAGGTAATAGCTCTAGTCAGGCTATAAAGTGGGGCAACAATGAGATCGAAGATGATTTGAAAAGATTGGACTATGGATTGGCCGCAAAAGTCGGTTACCTTACTTACGGTGGTTTAAATATTTCGGCATCTTATGATTATGGTTTTGCAAATGTATCAGCCGATGATAATCCGGAATTGAAACACCGCGTAATTCGCTTGTCGCTTGCTTATACATTAAAACTCGACGATTAAGCTATTTTTGTTGTATTGATGAGTTCGAAGTCAGAAAACATACCGGTTTATAGTCTGCATAATTTTAGTTTGAAGGAGGGCGAGAGTCAGCAGTTTCAGGTGGAAGTGTTTGATGCCAACCGACATTTTGCTGTAAAATACCCGCACCGCCACGATTTTTTTGAAGTGTTGTATCTTTCAAAAGGCTCCGGATTTCATGTTATCGATGGCAATAAATATGAAATTAAACCACCTTGTGTGTTTTTCATGTCGCCAGGACAGGCACATAAAATCGAGGTTTCGCACGACATAGAAGGTTACATCTTTATTTTTACGGCCGAGTTTTATCTCATTGACAAAAGCAATCAAAATCGTTTAATTGAGTTTTCCTTCTTTTTTACGGTTCGTCAGGATAATCCGCCATTGTTACTTGAAAATAAAAATGATGTTTTTTTTCTGGAGAGCCTGTTTGAAAAGGGAATTGCAGAACTTGAGAAAGGGGAGGAATATTCAATAGAATTGCTCCGGTCGCTG
>JBFFMM010000316.1:0-2690 GCA_041554075.1 Draconibacterium sp.
CAAAGTATACTATTTGCGCCTGTTGTGGGAATTGTTACTTCGGCTGTGGTTGCCATTTTTACAAGAAAGAAGTAAGCAAGTGATTATTCCTATGATTAAACAAAATATAGGTTTACACGATAAATACCGAAATTATTAAAGGAATTTGGGAATATATTTTAATTTCATACGTCCATAAAAAATGCAAAATGAAATTGAAAATTACCACTCTCCTTCTCCTGGTATTTACATTGAACATCCAGGCTCAAATTTCGAAATTAAAATTCACAAACGAAAAAGCAGATTTTCTTTACCATTTCGCCTACGAATGTATCGATCAGGAATATCCAAACAAATTAAATCAAGTACTTGGCGACGATAGTTACCTTGCACCTCCCCGCGAACTACACCCTGCTTTTTATGGCTGTTTCGACTGGCACTCGTCGGTACACGGCCATTGGACTTTGGTAACAATTTTAAGTAAGTTCCCAGATTTTGAGTATCGGGAACAAATAATCGCCAAATTGAAAAAGAACATCACCAAAGAAAATATTGCCACTGAAATTGCTTATTTCCACGACGAGCATAACAAAAGTTACGAACGCACTTATGGATGGGCATGGTTATTAAAATTAGACGAAGCTTTGCGCGAATGGGATGCTCCCGAATCAAAAGAATTACAAGAAAATTTATCGCCGCTGGTTGACTTAATTTCAGAAAAGTTTATTGCATTTTTGGGCAAACTAATTTATCCCATCAGAATTGGAGAACACAGCAACATTGCCTTTGGAATGAGCTTTGCTTACGATTGGGCAAAAAAATATGACGCTGAATTGGCTGCGAAAATTGAAGACAAAGCACGCGAATATTATATGTACGATTGCGAATGCCCACTAACATGGGAACCTGGAGGTTTTGATTTTTTATCGCCCTGTTTACAGGAAGCTTCAATTATGCAAAAGGTGTTGAGTAAAAAGGAATTCGAAAAGTGGCTAAAAACCTTTCTACCAAAGTTTGAAAAGAATCCTGAAAAGTTTTTGGAGATAGCAATTGTAAGCGACCGAAGCGATGGCAAGCTAGCACATTTAGACGGATTAAATTACAGTCGCGCCTGGTGTTTATTTGAAATGGGACACGCTTTAAATAATCAAAAAATGGTTGATTTGGCCGACCAGCACTTTTCTTACAGTTACGAAAAAATAGATTCGGGCGAATATGCCGGATCGCACTGGCTGGCTTCGTTTGCAGTTTATGCACTTACAAAAAGTATTAATGATTAAAAGAAATTACAAACCTGACCTCTCCCAAGCTCTCCAAAGGAGAGGAGTAAGAAGACTTTACACTAAAATTGCAGAATACAGAAGTCCCCTTTGGGGATTTAAGGGTCATAATTATAAACAAATAATGAAATTAAAATACTTATTAGTAGTACTTAACTCAATACTTATTTCCTCTGCATTTTCACAAAATCACCACGCCCGTTTTGAAAGTATTGATGTGCAGCATTATTCTTTTGAGATTCATTTAAACGACACCACAAATCGGATTGAAGGCAGAACAACAGTTTCGGTGAAATTTCTGAAAGCTGCTGAGAATGTTGTATTTGATTTGGTAAACACCACTGACCAGTATAAAGGAATGTCGGTAAAGTCTGTTACTTTGCGAAAACAGGCTATTAAATTTAGCCACAAAGAGAATCAGCTTTGTTTACAATTAAACGAAGCTGTTGAAGCAAATGAAACGCTGGAATTTGAAATTCAGTATTCAGGAATACCACTTGACGGTTTAGTAATTTCTAAAAATAAATACGGCGACCGCACTTTTTTTGGCGATAACTGGCCCGACCGCGCCAAACATTGGCTACCCACAATCGATCATCCATCGGACAAAGCAACACTTGAGTTTTTAGTTTATGCTCCCGCACATTACGAAGTTGTTTCAAATGGTTTTTTAGTTGAAAAAAGACTTTTTGAAAATGATTTAGAGTTTACGCATTGGAAAGAAGATGTTCCTTTATCGACAAAATTAATGGTGATTGGTGTTGCCGATTTTGAGCTTGGGAATAAAACAATTTATCAGCATATTCCGGTGAGTTCGTGGGTATTTCCGCAAAACACAAAACAGGGTTTTGAAAATTATAAACACGGCACAGAAGCGCTTGAATATTTTTCAGAGCTAATTGGTGAATACTCTTACGAGAAGTTAGCACACGTGCAATCGAAAACACGCTATGGCGGGATGGAAAATGCCAGCTGCATTTTCTACAACGAAAACACTGCAACAAGCAAGCAAAGCCAGGAAAGGTTATTTGCACACGAAGTGGCCCACCAATGGTTTGGCAACTCGGTAACCGAACAAAACTGGCACCACATTTGGCTTAGCGAAGGTTTTGCTACCTACTTAACACATGTATATCAACAACATTTCCATGGAGAGGAAGCATTTAGGGAAGGCTTAATAAAAGATCGGAACCGGGTTATTCGTTATTCAAAACAACATTTTGCTCTGATTATTGATACTACTGTTACCGAATACATTCGTTTGCTAAATGCCAACTCGTATCAAAAAGCCGGCTGGTTTTTGCACATGCTTCGCCAGTATTTGGACGATGATGTATTTTTTAAAGGGCTTCAGAAATATTATGCCGATTTTAGAAACTCTACTGTTTTAACACATGATTTTCAGAAAGTAATGGAAACGGTTTCCGGAAA
>JBFFMM010000317.1:0-2596 GCA_041554075.1 Draconibacterium sp.
ACTCGGTATCTAAAATAAAATTCAAAAACAAAGTATCTCCGGGTCTCCAAACATCGCGTTCGCCATAAATAAAACCTTTCATCCCTTCTTTCACCTCCTGCCCCGAAACATTAAAATTGCTTACCGACAAAGAAGTTCCATCGTCGAGCCGTAAATATGCAAACTGTTCTCCTTTTTGAGCGACCAGCAAATACGGTTTCTTTTTTAAATCAACCTGTGCAAATCCATTCACATCGGTTTGTATCGTTTCTATCAGTTGGTTCTGAAAATTAAACAACTTCAACTCAACACCAGCTTCCGGCTCAGTGGTAACAAGGTTTGAAACCGCAAAAAGCATTGTATGAATTCGACCTTCTTTTGCTGTAATTCCCAATTGTGATGCAAAAATATTTCGGCTTTCAAAGCGATCGGAATTGTAATACGAAACGTGGCAGGGATTATCTCTTTCCCTCCACTCAAATCCTTCGGGATAAAAATAATTACTATACCAACCCGGCGAATCCCATTCAGTTTTGTAATCTTCTTTCGACTGAACAGTTGCAAAATCACTCAAGCTATTCTTTTGTTTTTCGCTACATTTATAAAGGGAGTACTCCTTTTTAAATTGTAGTTCAATCCGATAAATAGCTCCCTGTTGAATTGAGATTAATTCAGCCAGATTTATTTTAAAAGTATTCCATTCGTTAAAATTTACCGTTTCCGAAGACTGTAAATCCACTTTGCCTTCATACATCAAGCGCCCTACTCTTCTTAACTCCGATCGTCCGTCATATTTATTTTCCTGAAAAAACTGTAAAATGTTATCTCTAAAAATTTCGACAATCCGCACATCGACAGCATTTAAACTAATTGCCTCAAATGGAAACTCAAGGGTAGTATTTTGTGGAACAATCACACCTTTTCCAATTAAACGAACTTTGGGCTCGGCACTGGTAAACTGCAGTAAAAAATTACCCGATTCTTTTAGCCGTGCATAATTGTTGCTTTTTATTCCCTGGTAAACATTCAGGGTTATTTCTCCCGACACACGTTTTGAAGTCCAGGCTTTGAGCACATTTCCATCCATCTCCATTCGTAAATCAGCATCACTTTCTAAAACAACCAAACCTTCCAGGTCTTGTGCTTTCAAAAGCGGATCGGAAAAACGAATATGAATACATTGTTCGGGCTGATGCACCACTGTAGTCTCAATTATTTTAAACGAATTTAAAGGTGGTACTTCAATGCTTTTAGTCCCCGAGTCAGTTACATCCAACGACTTTCCATCCCAGAAAATTGTCAACTCCTGTGGCTCTTCTTGCTGCCGTGTAATGCTATCAACAGTAAAAAAATGTTTGCGCTGCCCGGCATCGTGCCTCCACAAAACCGGCATTTGCGAGTTGTTGTAGTTTGCCGATATCGTTTGTTCCACTTCTTCAACATCAGCAACATCGGCTGTAAGAACATAACCACTTAGTTGCATTTGGGCAGAACGCTGTCCCTCGTAGTTTTTTAAACCCTCAATGCTAAGCGAAAAAGCTTGTTGAACAGTTGAGAACTGAAAGGTCATTTTTTCAAATTGTTTTTCAACTTCAAACAGTTTATTTAAAGCAAGCTCAACCTTATAGGTAGTGCCCGACTCCAAAGATTCTGCTGGACGAAATTCCAAAATTCGGTCGCCAATTAACACCGTCTCCCCCTTTATTTCGGGCGTGAACTGAAACAAATCACCAGTGTTACGAAGCCCTTTTACAGCCTGCGACAAATACACCGAAACTGCTGCTTCTTTCGAAATTGTTCCAGAAGTAAATGCTTGCACATATTTACTAAAACCAATTTCTGTTTCGGGCGTTCTATTTTGCTTCGGACTACAAGCGGAAAGAACTGCAAGAAAAAAAACGACGGGAATAATAAACTTTTTCACTTTGTGGGTTTTATGTTTTTATTAAGAAACATAAAATTAGTATTTTTCGATTCCAAAACTATTACTTTGTGTGCTAGAATTTGCCACGCTTTTATAACTTTAAAACACAAAACAGAATCCATTCATGAAAAAGATACTTATCCTCTTTGCACATCCGGCGATTCAGAAATCAAGAATAAACAAAGCACTGCTACATTCTGTCATGAATATAGAAGGAGTTACCATAAATAATTTATACGAAAAGTATCCCGATTTTTTTATCGATGTAAAAGCAGAACAAAAACTTTTGCTGGAGCACGACATTATTATTTGGCATCATCCATTTTACTGGTATAGCGCACCTGCCATTATTAAAGAATGGATGGATTTGGTTATGGAACATGGCTTTGCATATGGAGCAGAAGGGCGGGCATTGGAAGGCAAATGGGCCATTTCTGCAATTTCTACCGGAGGACGAAAAGATATTTATAGCAAAAAGGGAAGCAATCAATTTACTGTAAATCAATTTTTGGCACCATTTAGCCAATCAGCAAATTTATGCCACATGAAATATTTACCGCCTTTTGTTGTGCATGGTTCGCACACGCTTAACGAGCAGGACCTAAAAAAATATGCTACCGACTACCACAAATTAATTGTTGCACTTCGCGACGAAGAATGTGATGAGTCGAAATTTAAAAATATTGAATACAT
>JBFFMM010000318.1:0-2568 GCA_041554075.1 Draconibacterium sp.
CCCCTTCAATTTTTCAAATGAACTTCGCTGTTAAAGCGGGTGCAAAAGTAATAGAACTTTTTATTCTGACAAATGTTTTTTGAAACTTTTTTAAATTTATTTTCTGACACGAAAACACATTCTTCAAAAACTCCCTAAAACACCTCCCAATAAACGTTATTACTACATCTTAACAATGAACTCTGCGCCCTAAAGCGGCTGCAAAAGTAATTAAGGGTTTAGAATTACCAAATAGTAGAACTCATTTTATTAAACCAAAAATAACTGTTTTTTGCAATCGCCTCTGTTTCAATACACTTGTTTGAAAAAACAATACACCCAAAATATCCTTAATGTTAACTCGAACGTTAAGCAATACTAAATTGTAATGAACGCAATGGGAAATGAGGCAAGGATTGAAAGAAAAATACCCTTCTCAATTTCTTGAAAAGGGTACCTTTACTATTATATATAGTATGCCTATTTTAAAAATAACTCAATAACCGGGATTTCTACGTTGGGTTTGTTTACAGGTAATAATAGATTGATGTCATTCTCGCTGGTTTCCTGAGCTACCCAATGACCATATGGTTTACCTATTTGAATCTCGGAAGCATCGTGCAAAAACTGCGCATACTTTACTTTATCGCCAAAATCGCGCATTAAAAAGTTCTTCATTGGATAATCTAAAAGATGCACATATAAACGATTAGTTTCCGGATTGTATGTTAATAATGTATTATCTGGAGCTACAAATTCATCGGGAGCCTGTGTACATCCATAAATAGAGCGGCTATTCACTTTCATCCACTCTCCCATTTTTTCCAATGCTTCATCAGCACGATAATCAAACGTTCCGCGTGCTGTTGGTCCAACATTCAATAATAGATTACCACCTTTGCTTACCGACTCTATTAATAATACCAAAAGTTGTTTATTGTCTTTCCAGGTATATTCGTCGCGATAATAGCCCCACGAGCCAGAAAATGTCTGACACGTTTCCCAAGGAATTTGAACACCATTTTCTTCAGGCCACTTTTGAACTTTAAATTGTTCGGGTGTTGTAAAATCCCATCCTCCCTGATAATCTTTCAAGTCGGCCCGGTCGTTCACAATTATTTCAGGTTGCAATTCCCTCACCATTCTCATTAATTCTACTGATCCCCAATCATTATGATCTTTACCAAACTTGCCCGGAAATGAGTAATCGAGCCAAAGAATATCTATTTTCCCATAATTGGTTAATATTTCACTAACCTGATTTTTTAGATAAGTTCTGTAAATACCCATGTCACGATCTTTGTTCAACTCATCATATTCTTCCTGCGTATTTGCACTTTGCGGATGAACACGATCGATGGTATATTCAGGATGATGCCAATCGATTAATGAATAGTAAAAGCCAATTCCAAGTCCTTCGGCACGAAAAGCATCCACCCACTCTTTTATAATGTCCTTTCCATATGGCGTATTCATTATATTATAGTCGGTGTATTCCGAAGCGAACATATCAAATCCTTCGTGATGTTTAGTAGTAATTACTGCATATTTCATTCCAGCCGCTTTTGCTTTTTTTGCCCACTCGGTTGGATCAAACAAATCGGGATTAAAGAGTTCAAAATACTTTTGATAATCTTCATCGGAAATACGCTCGCGTTTTTTCACCCATTCGTGACGAGCAGCCTGCGCATACAATCCCCAATGAATAAACATTCCAAACCGGGCTTCGGTCCACCAGGCCAATCGTTCTGTTTTTTGGCTTTCAGTTTCGTCCCAGATTTTCTTTTGTGAAAAACCACTTTGGCTGAAACAAATAATGAGTAGTAATAAAACAATTCGTTTTTGCATTTTAGTTCAATTTAGGTTCATAGTCTATTTATCAGCCAAACTGGCTTCTCTTATCGTTTTAAATTCGGAGTCATCGTTCCATGCCGGCCAGATATTTGAAGTTGCCAAATTGTATCCTACATTATATAATAGTATCGCATCATCTACCAATCCAGTTAAATCATCCCTTTCAGGTACATATTCATCACTTGGTTTGTGGTAGGTGTTTTTCCAATAATCGGCAATCAGCTCTTTTGTTTTTTCTTTTCCATACTTTTCAGCATCAGTATATCCTTTTGCGAAAATTGAAGGCACACCTTCTTTTACAAAAGGAAATTGATCGGAACGAAAAAACATCCCATTTTCAGGATTTGGATCGGGTGCTATATATCGTCCTTGTTTCTCGGCCTCGGCCAACAACCAATTGTCTAGTTCCGACTGTCCGTAACCTGTAACTGTAACATCGTTAAATTTACCAAGAAACAAAATTACATCGGTATTAATACATGCCACCGTTTTGTTCATTGGGAAAAACGGATTTTGCGCATAATAGCCTGAGCCCAACAATCCTGATTCTTCGCAAGTAACTGCTAAAAACAATACTGACCGCTCAGGTTGTTCTCCATTTTTCATTGCCCGGGCGATTTCCAGCATCCACGAAACAGCACTTGCATTATCCGTTGCACCATTATATATACTGTCGCCATCGACAACTGCTCCAACACCCAAATGATCCCAATGTGCTGTATAAAGCACTACTTC
>JBFFMM010000319.1:0-2518 GCA_041554075.1 Draconibacterium sp.
AATCAGTCACTTTTAATTACAGATTAGTGGTAGCCAGCGAGAAATTAAGCGACAAGGAAATAAACAAACTCGCCGACGATTATGCCGGAATGTAAAAGCCTAAGTAAAGAAAATTCTTAAAGTTGACTATCCCCGTGGCAGAGCCAAGGGGTATTACGCCAACTTTATTTCTGCTAAATCGCTGAAAATCGAATTTTCATTATTTCACCCTTCTGTCAGCCGTTTGGCTGACATCTCCCCTCGAAAGAGGAGAATAAGCGGAACCCCGCGGCAAAGCCTCGGGGAATTTTTTAGATTAAATAGAAAAGTATGAATCAATCGCGCAGAAAATTTTTACAAAAAAGCCTTGTTGCAGGAGTTGGACTAAGTTTTATTGATCCGATAACAGCACAGGCCATGCTTCGAAAATCAAAAATGAAGCTGGGTTTGGTAACGTATCAATGGGGAAAAGATTGGGATTTACCCACATTAATTACCAACTGCGAAAAAACCGGTTTTTTAGGGGTTGAACTTCGAACCGAACATGCGCACGGTGTTGAAACCAGTCTTTCGCAACAGGAGCGTGCGGAGGTACGCTTACGTTTTGCCGACAGCCCGGTGACTTGTGTGGGTTACGGATCGAATTTTGAATACCACAGCACAGATCAGGCTAAAGTAAAACAGAACATTGCTGAAACAATTGAGTACCTAAAATTATGCAAAGACATTGGTGCCACAGGTATTAAAGTAAAACCCAATGGCATTCCTACCGAAGTACCACGCGAAAAAACAATTGCCCAAATTGCTGCTTCACTAAACGAAGTTGGAAGAGCTGCAAAAGATCTGGGACAGGTAGTTCGGGTGGAAGTTCACGGCAATGTATCGCAGGAAATTCCTAATATGAAAGCCATTTTTGAGCAGGTGACGGAAAAAAGCGTAAAAATGTGCTGGAATTGTAACGACCAGGATTTATTACCACCGGGATTAGAGGCAAACTTCAATTCGGTAAAAAAATACTTTGGCGATACCGTTCATATTCGTGAGTTAAATGTGGGAGAATATCCATACCAGCAATTAATGAACTTATTTGTAGAAATGAAATACGATGGGTGGATTTTATTGGAAGCCCGAACAACTCCGGCCGATCGAATTGTGGCAATGAAAGGGCAATTGGACATTTTTAATCAAATGATTGGGAAGTAGTTGTTAATCGGACGTTTATTTTATTCCCAATTTTTTTCCTTCACTTAATAATTGTATTGATTCATTTATTCGCTTCTCTTTCGTTTCTGTTCTTTTTGCAAGATTAATCCAAATTGCAAACTGATTTTGTTGTGCTTTTGTGAAGCTTTCAAAACAGGTTTTAGCCGGTGGATTATTTTGCAGTGCAGTTCGAAATTCACCAGACAGTGTCGTGTCAAGGTCAGGAGCTTTTACAACTTTTGTCCATTCCCCATTTTGTTTAGCTACCTGCACTTTATGCAGACCAGCATCTCGCATTTTCCCGGCTTTTATTAATTCATTAACCCGTTTTTTATTCGATTCCGACCAAACACTTTTGTCTTTTCGAGGGGTAAATCTTCTGGCATAACTTTCTTCATCCAGTTTTTTTACCAACCCGTCAATCCATCCGAAACAAAGTGCAACTTTTACTGAATCGTCGTACAAAATTCCTGTTTTGTTTGTATGTTTTTTATAGTAAACGAGCCAGAGTTCTGTTTCAGTTTTATGGTTCTTTTGTAACCACAATTCCCATTCATCTGTATTTTTAAAATAACCTTTCTTCATACTGTAGCATCTGGCAACTAAGTTACAAAAAAAGCACCCGATGAACGTCATCTGACGATAATCAACGGGTGCTCAAATAAAGTATCGTTTTCTGTTATTTAAATTCTACCGGCATAATATATTTTACAGGCACTGCCTTGCCGCGTTGTTTCCCGGGAGTCCAGTTTTCCAACGAATTGGCAATTGAGTAGGCTCCTTTAGCAGCCATATCGTTGTCTTTTTCCACCACTTTAATATCTGTAACTTCACCCTTAGCGGAAACGGTGAAACTGACTTTTGCTTTGCCTTTAATGTTTTTTGCACTCGCAAGTTTCTTTTCCATTTTCCGAACATGAAGTGCAAGTGCTGCTTGTCCTCCAGGATACTGAGGCATATCTTCTACTACAAAAAATACTTCTTGTTCTTTATCGCCTTTGTTCAGTTTTGTTTTTTCCGTTTTTGCTGGAGGTGGAGGTGGAGGTGGTGGCGGAGTTCCACTTTCAACTCTTGTTGTCGGAGGTGGTGGTGGAGGTGGTACATCAGTGTCAATCAGGATTACTACATCTTTCATTAAGAAAGTATATTTCGCGTTTTTAATGCCTTCTCCCGATGCGCTGATCGTGTTTACAACTGTCTCCTTCCCAACAAATGAAATCACAACTTCCGAACTAAGACTACCATCGGTATTCTTTTTTGGGTTCGGATCAACTAATGTAAAAGTACCGTCTCTGTCAACCACAGTTCCAATAGTAGTTCCCTTAATTACTACTGA
>JBFFMM010000320.1:0-2443 GCA_041554075.1 Draconibacterium sp.
CAGTAACAATCGGTTCGGTCCAGCTAACTTTTGCCTTACATTCACCGGAAAGATTTGAAACCGTAATATTACCTGGTGAGTAAATCAAACGTGGAACCTGGTTATCAGTAACCGTAACCGTAAAAGTGCAGAAAATTGGATTGTTGTAACGGTCGTTGCCTCGGTAGGTAATTACGGTTGTTCCTTCGTTGAACACATAGGAATTGAGTTGATTGACACCCGATGCAGGTGATTGATCCTGAGTAGCACCCTGCATTTGCCAGGAGAGTGACGCGATGATATTGTCAGGGTCTGATATGGCCAGTCCTGACGTTATTAAGGCATCGCAGGAATTCAGGTCGGTATATGTTGAAACATCTTCAGGGCAAATAAACCCATTGGTATCGTCGTTGGCAGACTTATTCTCCCGAAGATGTGAAAGTAAGGTGTTGTATTCAGGTAACAAACCAGTCGCACCTAAAGAGCCAGGGCCCATAAGCACAGCAAGCACAACCATAAAAAATACAGTTGCTTTTAAAGTCTGGTTATGTTGTAATTTAGTCACCTAAAACTTTGTTTTATGGGCTGTTTACTAATTCGTTTTTAAAATCAATTCAAATCTTTCCGTTTAATCTATTAATACTATTCCTTTGGGTTTGTAAAATTGCGTCCATAGCGTTTATATTAAAAATATCTTGCTCTCAAATAACTCCGTCCAAAAAAGTCGATGTCGTAACCCACTGTAAATTCAAAGGTCCCGTTCTGATAGGGATAAATTTCGTTGTAGGTTACCTCCGTAGCAAAACCCACACGTAAATGATTGCTAAACATCCAGTTTCCGGTAAAACACATGGCTGCACCAGTCCTATACATTACGCCTAACCACAATTTTTCTCGTAGCATAAAATTTGCTGCTAAATCAATCTGCAACGGAGTACCCCAGGTTGCACGAACCAAAAGGGTGGGTTTAAAAACAATAATATTCAAAGGATCTAATGGAAGGACATAACCCCCATTAAAATAAATGGTACGCACCTCGGCGCTGGTTGAATAATTATGGAAATTCTCTTTTAAATCGTTTTCAACAATTTTTGGCACAGATAAACCAATATAGAAATCCTCGCTGTAAATAAATGTTCCTACCCCAAAATTGGGAAGAAACTTTAAATCAACATCTTCTTCAAAAGCTCTGTCGTATTGATTATCGGGGTATAACTCATACTCGGTAAGTGGATTCTTGTAATTTACAAAACCGAATTTAATCCCCAGGCGCATCCGAGTTTTGGAAGATAGATATACTTCGTAGGCATAGTCGCCAAGCACACTAAGCCTGTTTTCAAGCCCAAAGCGGTCGTTCATGATGTTTAAACCAACACCAACCGCATCGTTTCGTAAAGGTGAGTGAAATGAAAATGATTCAGTAAGCGGAGAGCGATTGATCCCAGCCCACTGTTTTCTTACTAACGTAGTGAATCCAATTTTTTCCCAGATACCTGCATAAGCCGGGTTTATCACCTGACCATTATACATGTACGAAGTTAAAATAGGATCTTGTTGCGCACTACACCGAAGTGATATTAGCAAGACAAATATCCCTAAAACAATTATTTTTTTTATGACGATACCAATTTTCTCTGGTTACAACAGTGGAAAACTACGACATTTTATTAACAAATACAATGTTTCCTTACTGAAAAAGATATTCACAAACACCTATAAACCACAGGCAAACATTACCTTTTACTGTTAGCTTGTCCCAATATAGGAATTGTTAATAAGTACCGAAATGTAATTTCAGGATGATGGAAGGCAATAAAAACGAAAATGAAGGGTTCCGCAATCTCAATGAGAATAGGGGAATTAACATTATTTTCAGAGATGCAGTAGCTTTTGACATCTTTTAACAATTACCTAAATTGTTGTTCTAAAAAACATACATAATTTAAAGTAATCTCCCACAAGAAAGACCTTCAAAAACTTGTCGTTAAGATCCGGCACTCGGGAGAGGAATATCTTTCAAATGAACCGGATACAAATCAACTAAACCACTATGCATTGAAAATACATGGGTTTTAAGATTTCGAATGTTATTCGAGAACAAAATACTTGTTGGTTTGAAGTCGGAAGTCAGAAGACCGAAGCAAAGAGTTCTAAAATATTTTCATTTACAAAACTTCTGACTTCAGGCACCCGTCTTCGGGTTTTATACCAATTTGATTATAAAATGCCGTATTGGATGCGCGATTATTTTTCGTTTTATAGAGGCGAAAAATTTTAGCACAGCCTTAGCTACGGTACAATTTTTCAACGAAGAAAAAATAGTCCAATTCTATTTTCCTGCAAATACTTCTACTTCCTTAAATACCCGAAAGAAATTTCCACCCCAAACTTTGTTTATTTCCTCTTCGGAGTATCCTCTTTTAAGCATTTCATCAGTAATATTGGGAAACTCGCTCACATCGGC
>JBFFMM010000321.1:0-2352 GCA_041554075.1 Draconibacterium sp.
AGTGGTTTCAGATCGTTTGTGTTATTTCAACGTTTGTGAATTGTTTTTAGTATTTAACCAAGTGATTTTCAGATATTATTCGGCAATAATCAGGAAGTAATTCTTTTTCCCTTTTTGTGCCAGTATATATTTATCGGCAATTAGAAAATCGGTGTTTACAATTAGGTCCGGATCACTAATTTTATCTTTGTTGATACTTAGTCCATTCCCTTTAATTGTGCGTCGTAATTCTCCTTTTGATGGAAATACTTCCGTTTTTTCAGCCAACAAATCAATTACATTAATTCCTTCCGTCAATTCGGCTTTTGAAATTGTAAATTGAGGAACTCCTTCAAAAACAGCAAGGAAAGTATTTTCGTTTAATTTACGAAGTTGTTCGGCGGTCCCTTTTCCAAAAAGAATCTGTGAGGCTTCAACTGCCATTTCGTATTCTTCTTTCGAATGAACCATTATAGTTACTTCCTCGGCCAGTTTTTTCTGAAGCGAACGCATGTGTGGTGCTTCTTTGTGCTCAGCAACCAAAGTGTCAATCTCTTCTTTCGAAAGAAGAGTAAATATTTTTATGTAACGCTCGGCATCATCATCCGAGGTATTTAACCAGAACTGGAAAAATGAGTAAGGCGAAGTGCGCTCGGGATCTAACCAAACATTACCCGATTCTGTTTTCCCAAATTTTGTTCCGTCTGCTTTTGTAATTAAAGGACAAGTCATGGCAAAAGCCTCGCCACCAGCTACTCTTCTGATAAGTTCGGTTCCTGTAGTAATGTTTCCCCACTGATCGGAACCTCCCATTTGCAGTTTGCAGTTGTTGTTTTGGTAAAGGTGTAAAAAATCGTAGCCTTGTACCAGCTGGTAAGTGAATTCAGTAAACGACATTCCCGATTTTGATTCCTCACCCAAACGTTTTTTTACACTGTCTTTGGCCATCATGTAGTTTACAGTAATTCGTTTCCCCACATCGCGAATGAATTCTAAAAACGAGAATTCTTTCATCCAGTCGTAATTGTTCACCAATAATGCAACATTAGCCGCTTTGCTCTCAAAATCGAGGAATTTCGACAATTGGCTTTTAATACATTCCTGATTATGGCGCAAAGTAGGTTCATCGAGTAAATTACGTTCCTGCGATTTTCCTGAAGGGTCGCCAATCATTCCGGTTGCTCCTCCAATAAGAGCAATGGGTTGATGTCCTGCAATTTGTAGGTGTTTTAACATCAT
This sequence comes from Draconibacterium sp., assembly GCA_041554075.1. GTDB lineage: Bacteria > Bacteroidota > Bacteroidia > Bacteroidales > Prolixibacteraceae > Draconibacterium. The sequence goes on from JBFFMM010000321.1 coordinate 1,219, forward strand.
AACACTCACCAGGTGACCAATGTGTAATGAATCAGCTGTTGGGTCAATACCAACATATGCCGGAGTTACTTCTTTCTGTAATTGTTCTTCGGTTCCGGGCATAATATCGTGCAACATGCCTCTCCATTTCAATTCTTCAACAAAATTCATCGGAAATTGTATTTTTAAATTTTGCGCAAATATATAAAATGCTCGTGTTATTCAGGTGCTTAATATTTAAAATGAATGTGAAGGTGTGAATTTAATACGAAGTTAGTAGATGACAATCATACCTAAACCATAGACTTCTGATTTGCAACCTTAAACTTTTTCAAAATAGTTGTAACATTTTCCTACCTTGTTGGGTCTGATGTTTTGACTATGATAGACAGTGAACTGGTTCAGCAGGTTTTAAACGGAAACAACAATGCCTTCAGGTTTTTGGTATCGAAGTACCAACGGCTTGTTTTGCATGTAGTTGGGCGCATGGTTCAGCAGCAAGACGAAGTGGAAGATATTTGCCAGGAAGTTTTTATCAAAGTATTTAAAACCTTAAAACGTTTTCGTGGCGACTCGAAACTTTCTACCTGGATTGCAAAAATTGCTTACAACACGGCAATTACACATATTCGGAAACAACAACGAAGGAGTGAAGTGTCGTATAGCGATCAGCCTGCTTTAATTGGCACCCAAAAGGATACAGGACTGAATCAGCAGATATTGGAAAAGGAGGAAGCTAAAAAATACCTGCTCCAATTAATTGAAACGCTACCGGTAAATTACCGAACTGTTCTAACGCTTTTCCATCTGGAAGAGTTCTCGTACAAAGAGATTGAAGAAATTACAGGAATGCCCGAGGGAACCATAAAAAGTTACCTAAGTAGGGCACGAAAAATTTTGAAGGGTAAAATTGAAAAAGTTGCCCGTTTGGAACAAACTAATATTTTTGCAGATTATGCTTGAAGATAAAACACTTTTTGATTCAGATAAATTAATAGATGAGGTACTTAATGAGGAGCCTGATTTTATTTTGTCGGATAATTTTGCAAATGTACTGGCCGAAAAAGTGGGGCGTAGATTTGCCTGGGAGCAATACATCAAAGAATTTTTGATTTATCTGGCTGCCATTGTCGGAATTGTCGCTGTGTCGGCAGG
>JBFFMM010000322.1:0-2325 GCA_041554075.1 Draconibacterium sp.
ACATACTGACTTCGTAACATATTGATTAATAGCTTTTTAAAAGCTACAATTTACAACTATTTAAAGAAAAAAACAACTTATAAACATTCTAATTCCGTCGTATACATAAACGTTAGAATAGCCGAAAACAACTAATACTGTTTTTAGTTCATGAGTAAGAGCTTCCTGAAAAATGCTCTAACGACTAAAAGCCTCTCCAATTCGAAAAGTCAGGCTCCAGTCGTTCTTACCTACTCCTACATCCATACCCACATTAATTTTTTCTTTGGCAATCATCAGGTAGCGCACACCAAAACCGATACTTGGCAACAAATCAGAATCAGGAATATTGCCAATTTCATTTACCGCTGAACCAACTCCAACAAAACCAACCATACCAAACTTTTTATAAATATTCTGGCGTAATTCAGCTTGTATTGCATAAACTTGTTCTCCACGGAATTCCCCCTTTGAATAACCCCGCAGGTCGTCGCCACCCACAAAATTCTGCGCTTGAAATGGCACGTCCCCGGAAGCAATATTAGCGTAAAATCTCGACACTAAAATCGATTTTCCATTTCCCTTAAAATCCCAAAAATGATTCGCCGAAATTTCATACCGATCAAAATTTTCAGTAGCCCCAATCCAATCGCGTACAAAGCGGTTTTTAAAGTTGGCAAAAACTCCCTTAACCGGAAAGTTAACATCATCGCGATTATCAAACTGAAGTACGTAACCCAAACTATTCATGTCAGCTTCACTCTTGGGTTTTATGCTACCTATCGGAATATCAAAAATAGTTTCGGCATGTATTAGCAAGGCCTCAACACCAACGTAAAAATTGTTAATTACTTGTCGTTGTAGTTCAATCATTCCAAACTTAGCTTTTGTATCAAAATCAATCCAAATTCCATCTTCCCAAATACGTCCTGTCATTCCACCGGGTACTCCCTGAAAAAACTGAAAAAAGAAATCGCCACCACCGGCTACAATTGTACCTCTCCATTTATCCTCGTTGAAATAAAACTTTTGCACCGCAAGGCCCAGATATGATTTATTCCCGGTATACATTCCGAACAACATCGACGATGACGAAGGCGAGATGGTATCTTTTTCATTTAGTTTGTAATACATCGAGCCCATTGCTCCTACTATTACGCCCATAGTAGTATTATAATTAACTACCGGAATGCCAGCAAACGAAACATTTTTGATGCTGTCGTTTTTCGAACTATTCTGCGCAAAGAGAAACATTGGCAGGAAACTAATCAGAAGGAAAAGAATAGACGTTTTTATTGTATCAGTCATTGGGCAGCTTGTATGGTAAGGTAATTGAGGCAATTTGTATCTTCTATTTCTTTGGGCGAATAAGGTCGGAATAATTTTCAAAGGTGTCAATATCTGTAGCTGCTTTTTCGTTATCAAAAACCTTAACCTTATTCATATATTTATGAATTATTGATTTAGCACCTACTTTTCCTTTTAGCTGAAATAACTCTTCAATATAAGCTGCACCAAACAAGGCCGGCACACCTAAAGAATTATTTGCTTTTGTGGCTACAATATCTGTTGATGATTCAAACATATCAATCATTTGCTGATAATCAGTTTTATCAACCAAAGGTAAATCACTTAAGGTGATCAGAATTCCATCGAACTTTTTAACCGCATTGATTCTTTTGCAAGCATACGCAAGAGAACTTCCCATCCCCTCGTTCCATCCTTCAAATTCTAATACTGCAGCAGTACCGAAGGCACAAGCATCTTTTATCTCATTTGCGTAAGCACCTAATACAATAAAAGTTTGCTCAACATTTTCCAGGTTTATATGTTCATAAATATGATTTAATAAAGGAGTATTGTTGTAGTTTAGCAATTGTTTGGGTTTACCCAATCGCTTCGATTCTCCGGCAGCTAAAATAAGAGCAACTATTTTATTCGATCTCATGAAAAAGTATAATAAGTTTAACCAAAGATAATCAACAAATTAATGCATCACGAATTTTATCACCTGGCAAAAAAATTAATCGAACACCGCAGTGAAAACGAATTCTCAATTGCTACTGTTTTTCATGTACGAGGCTCTGCCTATCGTCGCGAAGGCACACGCATGGTAATTAATAAAAATGGCGACTGGTTTGGAAATATTAGCGGGGGTTGCCTGGAAGGTGACATTCTTCGAAAAGCCCAATATGCAATAGAATCCGGAGAGAATGTTCTGGTTACCTATGACACGCGCGAAAGTAAAAACAAAGAAATTAGGGTGGCGTTGGGGTGTAATGGCATTATCGACATTTTAATTGAACCCGTTAACAATGAAATATTCAAATGAAACCCTGCGGCGGT
>JBFFMM010000323.1:0-2320 GCA_041554075.1 Draconibacterium sp.
ACCGCCCGAAAGTCCAAGAACCACTTTGTCGCTGCCAAGTTGCGCTTTTAAACCAGTAACCGTACTTTCCACAAAAGAATCAGGTGTCCAGTTTTGTTTGCATTCGCAAATGCTCGAAACAAAATTCTCTAACAACTGTTTTCCTTCGCTTGTGTGATATACTTCGGGATGAAACTGGATTGCCCAGGTTTGTTCATCGTCAACTTTAAAAGCTGCAAAGTTTACATCTTCAGTTGATGCAATAACTTTGTAGTTTTTAGGAAGGGTAACAATGGTATCGCCGTGCGACATCCAAACCTGCGAGTGTAAACTAATATCTTTAAATAAAACATTGTCGTGATCGATAAAACCGAGGTTTGCCCTGCCATATTCACGCGTATTTGAAGGAGCTACTTCGCCACCATAGAAATGAGCCAGATATTGCGCGCCATAACAAATTCCAAGAACAGGAACCGATCCCTTAATTTTTGTCAAGTCGGGTCGCGGAGCATTTTCGTCGCGCACTGAATGAGGACTTCCCGATAAAACAACGCCTTTTACCGACTCATCAATTTCCGGATAATGATTAAAGGGATGGATTTCGCAATACACATTCAATTCACGAATTTTTCGACCAATTAACTGCGTGTACTGAGAACCAAAATCAAGAATTAAAATCTTTTCCTGCATGAAATGTAACTTTAGATATTGAATGCACAAAAGTAGAAATATACTCCCAAAAGTTAGTGTATTGTGAATGAAATTAAGACACTTGTTAACAAGATGACAACGATATGGCAGTAATGGGCGACTTTGCTACCCACAATTTAGTCTAAATGCCGAAAGTTGTTACGGCATTACTTTGGAGAAGAAACGACAACTGAAGTAATCTCCTCAGGATTAATTTAGACAGTAATGAATGTAAATGATTTCTCTAAAAATTATTTTAAATGACCGAAGCAAAGTAAAACTCGAACTAAAGCATATGGCTATATTTTATTCATAGGTGAAATTTATGAAGCTTATTGGCGTTAGTAAGCAGGTGTTACTCTATATTTGTTAAATTTGAACGGAATTTTTAAAATCGAAATTTTCATGAGGATTTTTCTAAGCACAATTGGTTTATTTCTTCTTATAATTTTAGCTGAACAATTAGTTGCACAAGATATTCGTGCCGATGAGATTGTTGTAATGAAAGGCGAAAAATTTATTTTACATCAGGTAAAAACCGGTGAAACTGTTTTTTCAATTTCAAAAAACTATAAAGTCGATCAGGCAATTTTAAAGGTACATAATCCGAAAATTGATAGCGGGTTGAGTATTGGCGAAATGCTTAAAATCCCTTATGTTGAAGGTGTGGAACTTTTGCAAAAGCAGGTTTTACAAAAGGGGACACCCGATGGTTTTAAAACACACAAAATTAAATCGAGAAAAGAAACACCTTATGGTATTGCGCAAATGTACGGTATTACAGTTGAAGAATTATACGCTTACAATACACGTATAAAAAAATACAAAAGGGGAGTTAAAGTAAAAATCCCGTTTTGGAATAAAGCAGAGGAGCCCCCGGTAGATGAAAAGATAGAAGAACGAGAAACAAAAGCGCACCTGGTAGTATCGGGTGAAACTTTGTATTCGCTGGCACGAAAATACAATACCACCGAGAGTGAAATAATTGCACGTAATCCGGAAGCAGCAGAGCTAAAGGCCGGAATGACCATTTATATTTCGATAAAAGGTGAAGTTGGCACGGGAACCAAACCGATACCGGTGGAAAGGAGAACAACGACTAGTTATTTCGAACACATTATTGAGTCGGGCGAAACCATGTGGGGAATTACCCGAAAGTACGGTGTTTCCGAAAACGAGTTAAAATCGTTAAATCCAATTCTGAATACTGGGTTTCCTGCTGGGGTGGTTATTAAAATTCCGGTGGAAGAAATTGAAACAACTGCTGCCAAACCGGTTAACGAGGCTGCGTTTAAAACTCATTTGGTTGAAAGAGGGGAGACTTTATATGGTCTTTCAAAAAAATACGATTGTACTATTCCTGAGCTTAAAAAATACAACCCGGTTTTAGAAAAACGAAATTTGGTATACGGTGAAACCATTTTAATTCCTGAACAGCCCGACGAGGTTTTTATGCAGATTGTTAACAATAACAAAGCCGACTCGGCAAGGTTGGTTGAAGAGTTTTACCAAGTGGAGAGGCCAATCGAAATTCCAAATTCGTGTTTGACCGATAGTGCCCGAATGTTTATTGGCGAAACCTATAATGACGTTTTGTTTTTGCCTTTGTTTTTAGAAGCCAACGATACTTTAAATCGTGAAGATCTGGTGA
>JBFFMM010000324.1:0-2315 GCA_041554075.1 Draconibacterium sp.
GACAGCAAAGGTTTGTTAAAGTCAAACGACGAGCTTAAAGCTTTATTCGAAGGTAAAGGCATTACAAAAGATAAAACTGCAATTGTGTATTGCGAGACCAGTGTTCGTGCCGGTGTTGTGTACCTTGCTTTAAAAGGACTTGGATATCCACACGTAAAAGTTTACGATGGAGCGTATTTAGAATGGCAGACTACTGAGTCGAACAAAGTAGATTAAGCCTTTCGCATGTCCTGAGCGCCCTGGTATTCACCGGGCGCTCTTTTTTTATTACTACTTATCTACTATTCACTATGTCTAAATAATTAGACAATAATTGTGAAGATCAAAAAAAGAACCGCAATTCCTCTGAGAATTGCGGTTCTTTTTTTCAGTACTAGAACTCTTTCAAGTCGCAATACTTCGCATAAAAAACGAAGGTAATGCAGTAATTGATGTTTTCTTGAACAAACTACTGAAGACCGGCTGTTAAAAATACAAGTGGAGCATTCCAGTTTATTGCTGTTTCATTTGTTGAATAGCTACATTCCGTATCAGTGTAAGATTTTGCCGGGAATAGGCTTCTTTCCACGTTTTGACCTTCGCAGTCGGTAAAAACCGAAGTATTGGGGCCACCAGCCAGGAACCCCGGAACAGGCTCTTCAATGCCGTCGGCAGATGAAATTCGGTTGTGAATGTGCATTGGTGTTTTATAGCCATAACCTGTTACAAAAGAATATCCGCATGCATTTCTGCCTAAAATATAATCCAAATCGTTACTAGCTGATTGACGGTATTTATCGTCTCCGGTAAGCTGGAAAGCAACCAGTTTTAGCATTCCATCGTTGGCAACATCAGAGTTGCTTCCCCAGGCAAATTTATTGGTGCTTATCAGGTAAGGAGATTCCTCCCCGATAGTAAGCAGCTCGTTCATATATCCAATGTAATCTTTTTCAAAATCTGCAAATTCGCTGCGTTTTTCGGAGGTAAGCAATGAAATTATCCCAAGCGTATTTACTCCATTCCAGGTAGGCGTAGTTGGCTGCTCGTAATTCGCCAGCATTTTTTCTTTGTAGCTATTTTCTCCGGTTAGGAGGTACATTTCTGCAGCAGCCCAAAACCATTCGTCAACAAGGCGGTTGTCGCCGTATCCACCGGTAGAAATATCTTTGGGTTGATGGTATAATACATCAGGATTATTTGTAGCCCACTGCCAGGCTTTTTCAGCACTTGTTTTCATTTTTTCGGCTAATTCGGGCATGTCGTATTTTGCAAAAGTTCGCGAAGCATAAGCCATGGTTGCCACAAAATCGAGCGTTGCCGATGTGCTTTTTTGAACCACGTAACGTTGCTCATTTGTTTCGTTTGGCAGTACAAAACCAACAAAGTTTTTGGTGGTTAACTTGTGGTATAAACCGCCGTCGTTCGGATCCTGCATGCATAACATCCAATTGAGGTTTACTAAAGTTTCATCCAGAATATCGGGGAGATCATTATTCGATTCAGGTATGTTTAAGTTTTGTTGTTTATGGAAATTTCCATTTAGTTTTTCGCTTAAAAGAAGTGTGTAAGTTGTAATGCCACTGTTTACAATGTACTTGCCATAATCGCCGGCATCGTACCATCCCCCCGGTGAAGAAATTGATGTTCCTTCAGGGCGGTTTTTGTCGGCCGCCGAAGCATGTACCAATACATTAGTATCCGGATGCCCTGCCTCCCAGTTCCATTGGCCACCAAATTGTTCGGTAATGCTAACGCCACAACGTGCGTAATAATACGATTTTAGAACAGCATTGGCGAGTTCATCAAAAGGATTTTCGTTGATGACAAACGGGGAGGAAAATTCTGTTTTATTAATACAAATGCGATATTCTCCATCTGTAGTGAAAGATGAAAAGTCGGCCAAACGAACGGAGTCTCCCGAAAGTTCCCAGAATCGGAAGTCTTCAGTGGGAGCCTCAAAAACTACTTTCCCGACTTTATCTACTAATTCAAAGTTGTCCACATCGGCTCTGATCAGTGCTGTTTTGGAGGCATTGGTTTTATAGCCCAACTGGTTAATTAAAATGTTTTCAGAATAGGATTCGCCAATTGATTTGGTTGTAGGTGTACATGATGAAATAAGAACCACAAGAGTTGCCAGAAAACAAACAAATGGTTTATTCAGAATAGGTTTCATAGGTTTAAATGTTTAGTTATTTTTTGATTTTAGTGTAATTTAATAATACAGGTGTAATTAATGGGTATTTAATAGTAAAGGATGAAAAATAAATTAAAGTAATTTTTGAATTTGTTCTTGCCTGCCCATGGGCAGGCAAGAACAAATTTTTTTATAATGC
>JBFFMM010000325.1:0-1756 GCA_041554075.1 Draconibacterium sp.
AGGCACAAAAAAATGTATTTGACTTAATCCTAGCGCATTATCAATGTTGTTTTGAATGGAAAGGCTCAACTGCTCAGCCAATAGTTTATCCTGAAAAACTGAGTCGTGATTGTATTCTTGAAATTGAACATCTTCCTGCTCGCTCTCTTCCTGTATTGAATGGTTATCCTCCGGAATTTCACCAGCCATTATTGCCTGAATACCTTTAAAAAATTGATCGCGTTTAATTAATTCTTGCTCCAACGAATCAACTTTTAAGGCATTGTGCACCAACATTTGACGGTACTCGGCTTTTGGGTAACCCGGAATGTATTCGCGTAAACCTGTTGTGGCAATTAACAAAATTACCAAAACTACAATTATTGCCGAGAGCAAACTGGTAACGGTAAAAACTTTCAACCTCGAAAGTTTCATACTCCATACCGACTGAAATGTGGTGTCGTTGTATACAATTAACCGGTACTGGTTTTTAAGTTTATCGTATATTTTTCTCTTCTCTTCCACCCTAAATTAATTTTGAAACGCAAATTTAGCAAGAAATGATTAATACACCTGCTATTTACGTTTTATTAACCAAGTGATTCAAATGTCGAATTTCTAAAATCAAACAACTCCCAAATCAGAAATGATACTATTTTAGAAACATAGACCTATAACTTGAAGGATTTATGTTTTAACCTTCTTGGGTGTAATTAATAAACGTTTACAACTACATATGTATAAGTCAATCTGCTTGAGCAAACCAAAACAATATCTGTTAGCACTAATTTGCTCGGATACCTTAAGCACAAAGGCTGGCATTTTTCTGGTAAATGTGCCGAACAAAAGCGATAAATGTCACGTTGTTAAGACAACTGAAAAACTATATTTGCAACTTCAAATGAAAAACAAACAATTTATATAAAATGAGAAAATTTAATTTAATACTGCTACTTTCTGTATTTATCTACAGTTCGGCAGTGGCCGACGAAGGGATGTGGCTGCCCTCGCTTATTCATAAATTGAACATCAACACCATGCAAAAAATGGGTTGCGAATTAAGCGCTGACGAAATTTATAGCATTAATAATTCGAGCCTGAAAGATGCGATTGTGGCTTTAGACCGCGGCTCGTGTACTGCCGAACTTATTTCGAAAGACGGACTTTTACTTACCAACCACCATTGCGGTTTTGGCGAAATTCAGAAACATTCGAGTGTTGAGCACGATTACCTGCAGGACGGGTTTTGGGCCATGTCGAAAGAAGAAGAACTTCCGAACCCTGGGAAAACCGTGACCTTTCTAGTAAGTGTTGAAGACGTAAGCGAAAAAGTTTTAGCTGATGTTACGGATGAAATGGACGAAACTGAAAGAGCTCAGGAAATTGCTGCAAAAACAAAAGAGTTGGTAAACGAAGCCAAGGGTGATTCGCACTACGAAGTATATGTTCGCGAATTTTTTAATTCCAACCAATACTTCCTTTTTATAACCGAAACCTTTAAAGATGTTCGTTTAGTTGGGGCTCCCCCGCAAGCTTTGGGTAAATTTGGTGGCGACACCGATAACTGGATGTGGCCGCGTCACACGAATGATTTTTCAATGTTCCGTGTTTATTCGGATCCCGATGGAAAACCTGCCAATTATTCGGAAGATAATATTCCTTATCAGGCAAAACATTTCTTGCCAATTTCGTTAAAAGGAGTTGAAGAAGGCGATTTTGCAATGGTTTTTGGTTACCCGGGCGGTACCAATCGTTACAAAACTTCGTATGGTATCGA